>JAWASI010000008.1:0-22243 GCA_038892955.1 Ignisphaera sp. | reverse complement strand
TGTCTATACCTTTATGTACCCCCATTAAAACAAGTGTGGGCAAACCCAATATATGATCGCCATGTTTATGTGTTAAGATTATAGCATCTATGTTTTCTACATCGTATCCACAACATCTTAGAGCTCTATATATACCTTCCCCAGCATCAATAAGTATAGCTGTATCAGATTTTAGTAGAATAGATGTATGTCCTAAGAATGGTTCAGAAATCCAACCACCAGCACCAAGAAATATTATTTGAACCATAGTATACACAGCCCTAGTTTATAGAATACAATAGATTTATTTTATAGCTTTTCAAATGTTTTACTTAGTTTGTTAAAGCCTAGATATTCACATATATTGAACCTAGTTATTCTACCCCTAGATTCAAGTTGAAGAAGTTTTTTCTTCAAATTCGATACCTTCCTTCCTAACAAAGTATAACCCCCGAATCCTTTAGACGATACAACTCTATGACATGGTATAACAATAGGTTGTTTATTCCTGCTGAGAATAATACCTACAAACTTAGGGTTAATCTTTAATATTTTAGCTATATCACCATAAGTTACAACATGACCTATTGGAATAAGTTGAACAAGAGTAAAAACTAGTTCTTCTATGTCTTCGTAAATAGCTTTTCGAACTAACATCTTGTTTCCATGCATCTCAATAATAGTTATAGGTATGGTATTCATAGCACCTCAACGATAAATCTGCCATCTCTATATACTAAGTCTTTGTCGACATATACTACTCCTTTCCTAAGATCTTTGATCATATCCCAATGAATAGCTGATTTATTAATTCCTTTAGTTCTAGGGTAAGATGCTCCAAGAGCTAAGTGTAACGTTCCACCGATTTTTTCATCTAACAAAATTTGTTTAGTAAACCTGTTTATATCATAGTTTAAACCAAAAGCTAATTCCCCAATTCTTTTAGCACCTTCATCAACATCTAGCATTTTTCTTAGAAACTCTTCCCCTTTTATAGCTTTAGCTTCGACAACTTGTCCTCGGTTGAAAACTAACCTTATACCTTCTACTTCCGTGCCACCATATATTGCAGGATAGCTAAATGTTATAAAACCTTCAGCACTATCTTCATGTGGCGCTGTGAATACCTCTCCTCCAGGCATGTTGTTTTTACCATCATCGTTAACCCAGACCCTGCCACCTACTTTCAAGATCAAATTTGTATCATCATCTACTATCTTTATTTCATCGGCTTTAGCTAAAAATTCGACAATCTTTTGTTGTTCTGCAGCTTGTTTAATCCAAGCTTTAACAGGGTCTTCCCTATCGATTTTAACAGCTCTTATAATGAATTCCTCGAATTCGAGTGGAGACATCCCAGCTTCTTGAGCTAAGGCTTTTGTTGGATAGATAGTTACAACCCATCTAAGATCTCCACTAGATTCCCTCTTCATAAATATTTCTCTAAGCTCTCTAAGTGCTTGCTCTCTAATTCTTCTTTTCTCAGGTTCTATGCCAACAAGAGGCTTTGTGTGTGTTGATGAAATAATTGATATTCTTACATCAATGTTCTCCATAATATACTTATCTATAGGGGAGAGATACTCTAGTAATTCCTTCGGCGCATACCTATAGAAAATCTCGCTAATAACATCATCGTTTAAAATAAGTCTCGGATTTCCACCACGTTTAACTACTTCCCTAAATATCTCTACTATTAATGGATATGCTTCATAGGTTGCTGTTATCAAAACTTCGTCTAGTTTTTTGACACTGGTACAGTAATCTACTATGAGGGTTGCAAATTTATTCCAAATACTCTGCATATACAACCCATAGCATAGTATATTAATGTCTGAACCTAATATTTTTTACGTAAAGTATATAGTGCCTAGAGTAGGATTTAGCTATGGGTAAAATCTTAGAGCTTATAGAAGAAAAGAAACGTATTGCAGATGAAATCCGAAGGATGCTGTCAATCGAATCTATTGAGAAAGCTAAACAAGATCATCATAGTAGAAGAAAACCAAGACCTTGTGGTATAACTATACATACAGGGATAGGTTGTAGTATAACTTGTTTATATTGTTACATATACGATATGGGTTTTCCAACTAAAGTAAAACCTTACCCACTCACAGCGCTAGAGCTTGTATATGCATTAGCTATAAATCCCTACGTTATTCCTAGACGAACTTTTGTAGCATATGGCTCGGTAACAGAACCCTTTCTTCCCGAAACCCGCAATAAAGCGTTAGAATACATAGCTAACGTGTATTACTGGTTAAAGTTACCTTCACAGATTTCTACTAAAATTGCTATAGATGAAGAGCTAGCTAAGAAATTAAAGAAAGCAGAACCTAGAATAAGTGTTCTTGTCTCAATTACCACGCTTAATAATGCTATGATGTTAGAGAGATTTGCGCCTAACCCACTTGAAAGACTTATGGGTATAGAAACTGCATCAAAGTACGGTATACCTGTTTATCTCTTTGTTAGACCAATAATACCTGGGATAACAGACAGAGAAATACATACAATAATAAAATTTGGAGCTGAGTACAACGTGAAAGGAGTAGTATTGGGATCTTTAAGAGTTACGCACTCAATTATTCATAGATTAACAAGTATAGGTATAAATGTTGATGAAATCCTTAGACGAGTTCCACGTTATCCTAAGAATCGTGAACAAATACCAGTTAAATCGAATGATATTATTCGAAAAGTTATGAAAATAGCTCAAGACTATGGATTAAAGGTGTTTAAATCAGCATGTATGGCTAATGTCGATTCGCATAACGAGTATTGCTATATGTGTTACCTAGGTCCTTGTGGTATCAAAAAATATTACAATATTCAAGACAATGACATAGCTGAGTTCATAGAGACCCTAGAATTAAAAGTAAAAACAATAAATATTAAATCTAATAGAATAGATATAGTATTACGGGGTAAGATAGGGAAAGAGAAGTATTTTGTATTGAAATCAGTCTTAGCATATGCTACTAGGAATATTATATCAATAGAGTATAGCGATTAATTATGTTTAATTCAATACATATGCTTCCTACCCTTAATGAGATGTGATGAACAAAGACAATCCCTTAAATATTTGAGGGTATAGCTTTCGGTGTAGGAATAGTCTTTTATTGGAATGAATTGCGTATTAGGTACTAGTTTTGATTCATAGGATATAAGGTGAATAACTCTATTCAATATTATTTCGAAATTATTTGCTTCAGAATTACAAAGGTATATCCTATCCGTCAATTTAATTAAGTCAAGTAGCTCGACATAATTTATAAAGAATTCCCTATAGCTTGATCTACACATTTTAGCATCATACATAGATGGTGATGGCGTAACGATAAATATCCTAGTAAGTGGATTCTTAAGTAATTCCCTAAATAGATAATTAACAATATTGATAGTATTTAAGTCTATGCAAGGAATGACAAATATTATTTCATTTACATCATTCTTTGACTGGACTACGTAATCAAAAATTTCATTAGCTTGTCTAAACGTCATCTTCGTACTTGAATGGCTAGCTATAGAATTCAATATACTGTATAATTTAGTTCCTAAAACAGTTCGAGGTATAATGCTGTATTTGAATAGAATATTATCACGATAACCTTCTATAAATTCAAAATATTTAATTAAATCTCCAAAAACTATTGTTAAAAGTATTTCTAAATCGATACACTCTGAATACAAAGAAATAATTGTATCGTTATTGTATATAGAGTACTTAATTCTATAGGGATAATCTCTGCAAAGTGTTGTCAAGTTTGTACAAACATGAGATTCTATATGCGATTCTACAAATCCTTTGATATCACCTTGAATTATTTTATGAATAGCTGATAATGCTTCAAGTGGAATAACCTTAAGTTTTGTCATTATATCTTTTTCCATATCTTCTTCAATACTGGATAAAGCTAGTCGATGTTTTATTACAGTAAATATAGAATTTCGAAAAATATTTGAAATACCTTTTAATATCACAGTTTCCATCCTTGTTATCGCCTAATTAATCGTTTTAGCTTTATATACCTATGCGCAACGATATTGTACTAAAATATAAATCTTACTTACTCTTAATAAACATAACAACGAACCATTTAATGATAGATAGCGTTTCACTATAGATGTGAGTTTAGCTTTTAACCATATGTATTTATATCCGCTTGTATTTAAGATCTTTATGTCTACCAGTTAAGCAATACTTGAGACTTTTGTAGTGGATAAGGATGTTCAAAAATATCTTCACCCGATTTAGGAATAAAAAAGCTGTTGATATTACGGTAAGCAAAGATGTGCTATGGGATATTTACAAGCTTCTCCAAAGCGTAAGACTGGATCTTGTTGAAAGTTTTTATAGAATTAAAGATAGAAAACTCCGGGAAGTATACGATCCCTTTGTATTTATGTTACTTAAGTACGATAAAATATTGCAATTTTTACGAAGAATACTAAACGAAGATTTATATGCCAAGTATCAAAAACTTAGTCCGCAGGAAACAGAAGAAATTATTTTAAAACTACCTCTTGACGTAGCATCAACTATAAGAAATCTTGTCCAAGCATCAAAGCTATTAAAAGAATTTGCTTCAACAACATCAGCTCCCTATATAATATCCATAATTAAAAGTATAAGTGATGTTATAGACGATATAGCTAAATATTTAGATAAAATTGTGAGCTAAACTTACAACCAGAGACTAAGAATACGCTTTGAAGATTTCACCATCTTGTGTTTTGAATGTAGATATAAGGATGTTATATAGGTTTTATTTAATATGGAACTTTAGACTTAAAATGTTATAAGTTGTATCTACTGAAAGAAACGGGGCTAGTTTATGTTTGTATGTCTTGATGGAGAATATAGCTATATGGGGGCTTTATTTAAGGTGCAGATGCGTACAGTTTCTGAGGAGATATGTAATAATATAATGAAAGCATATGAAAAAGGATACGAACACCTTATTAAGACCTTTAAAGGTTATGGTAAATGTATAATATTATTAGAGCAACCTATAAAGTTGATTACAGTTGATAATAGTATAGAGTTGATTCTTGAACCTAAGAATTTTGTTGCGCAAATGCTTTGGGGTGAAGTAGTTAAGAGAATTAAAGCTCTATGCCCGTAGCATTCTATAGTCAACAGCAATAAAACAGTTGACAATTATACTAAGGTTAACAAGATCTTGAATTATTTTATGAACACTAAATTAAATCAATGTAAATGTAATGTGTATTAATCTTGTGGTTTAAATATGCAGGGGTCAAGGTCTTATAGCATATTAATGCAATTCGTAATGTATTGTTATAATCGAGTTTCTACATTTATCTTAAGGTTAATATATCTAAGAATATCTTATAAAAATTAATGTAAAGTAATTAAATGAAAAGAGACTTTATGTCGTTGTATTTTCTCATAAATATTTCTAAAGTTCGCATTCCTTTTTCTGTTAAATGGTATACTCCTTCGATGCTTACAATGAAGTTTTTTTCTCTCAATTCTTTTAATAGAGTATATATTGTACTTAAGCTTATTCTTAACCTAATTCTATCAATAACGTATCTATATACTTGATATCCTCTTTTTCCACCTTCCTTAAGGGCTGATAGAATTAAGATGCGTAATAACCCTTTTATAAATGGCTCTTCGATTATGTATTGATAATCTATATCGAATTCTATTTCACTATTCATACTCTTTCGTATCACCATCATTTAGCTTCTTTAATTCGCTATATATATCTAACGTAATCTGTTCTCTCCATCTGTATTTCTTAGCTGTTGTTACTAAATATATCCTGGACATAATTTTAAATAATAGCTTCTGTATTACATTATAATTCTTGAAATGTTCTTCTCCCCAGATTTTCACATTATGCTTCCAGCATTCACTGAAAATTGATAACTGTACCACACTTAGTTCTTCAAAGCTTCTTAACGGTTGATCTTCAAGAGCACAACCACCCAAAGGTACAAAGAGCAGGGGTACTAGAAATGTTCTTAGACCATGTTGTTTAATCTCACTTATTAGTTCAAGGGTTTTGATAGCATCATCTTCGTTTTCCTCAGGCAAACCTATTATTAATGTTGCTAGCGGAATCCAATTGTGTTCTTCCATAAGGATTAAGGATTCTAGAACAACCTCAGGCCATTCTTCGGGTGTGTATGGTAGTGCTTTACCTCTCATAAATTTACCTATAATCTTTGGTGAACCAGATTCTATACCTACTTCAACTGTGCATATGTAATTGTTTCTAAGCTTAAACCATGCAAATTCATTAAGTTTATCTGCGATAATCTTGAATAAATTCTTTTTATATTTAACAGCAGCCAAGTTCATGTGAGTTACTTGCACATGTTTTAGCTCATGGTATTTATATTTTGTAATAGAATCTATTAATTTTATAAGAGCATCTCCATTTGGTTCCCAAGGATAACTAGCTCCATAGAGAAAGAGATCTTCTGTTACTAAGAGAAGTTTATTCTGTCCATTTTTTAAATTCACTTCAACATCTCTTAATATCTTCTCAAGTGAAATATCTCTTTTGATACGTATCGTAGGAGTACAAAATTGACATCCACGTCCGCAGCCACGCGTTACTTCTATAGCACCATAAATTGATGCGCCTAGTATGCATGGTATTGATTTTGAAGGTGTTATTCCTCCCTCAATAAATTTTTCTACATGCTCTCCACTGATAAGTTTTGAGAATATTTTTGGTACGATCTCTTCTCCTTCTCCACTTACAATAACATCTATCCCTAGCTTATCACTTATACTATCGTATAACTTAAATTGCCATACACCAGGTCCTCCAACTACAACCTTAAATTTATACTTTTTCTTTAGCTTCATAATTCTTTTCATTAGTTGTAAAAATTCGTATTTATTTATTGGATCTCCCAAACCTATTAATGTTGAATATGTTAAAGATACATAGCCTAGACCAAGAGGATCTTTAGTGCTTATTCCTACAATCCTTGTAGACTCCGAGATTCTTTCCTCTAGGCTATCAGGATGTACTATTGCTATGTCTTCTTTTCTGTACATTCCAGAGTTTATAAGGGAAGCTTCTATGAGTCTAATTCCAAGTGGAGCATAAACAACTTCGCCATATTCATTACTGGGAACGGGTTTGTAGAGAGCATTTTTCAGATAGGATCTAGGTATAAAGAAAGGCTTCGAAAACCCAGCTATAAAAGCTATAGCGGGATTACCATTGTATTCGCTCATTTCGGTTGCAGGAGCTGTCAAAATTATCTTCAATTTTATCAACCCTCTCTATATTCAAATTGTGAATATAGAAACTACTATATATACCTTTGATTTACTCAATAATAAAGGAAATAGCTAGAGATATTCTTATTTGTAATATTATGGAATAATTTTACAATAATTATTAAAATTACATTTAGCACCATTTTTTATTATAATATCTTTTATACTAACTTTACTAAATATAACGCAGCGTATCCTAGATAAGGTAGTAAATAGGACAGATTCAAACCTTTTCTTCTATAGTTAACATCTATTTTGAGGATATCTATTAATTTATCGCTTGTAACATCTATTTTGTTTTTTGCAAGTTCAAGGAATAACTTAGATAAAGCTATATTGAGATCTTTGAATTCGTTATATAATTTTTCTGCTAACTTTATCGCATCCCAAATCTTCTGAGTATTTGAAATCCACTCAAATGAAGGATCATGTCTAGAGAGTTCTTCAAATACATTATATAAGCGAAGTTCTTCGATTAAAATTCTATGCTCTGATATATTAGATCTCTCTATTAATGAATACAAATATCCTCCAACATTTCGAGCAAACTTTATGAATTCCCTTGAATCTTCTATATCTAAGACTTGTAATACATTGAAAAATCTTCTAAAAGCTTTATGGAAATCCCTTTCAATTTCTGTTTGAATAACATCAATATATATTAACATTGGTGCTACAATACATATTTCTACAAGCATGTTGTGCTTTAACTCTTGAAGACATAACAGAAGAGATTTACCAATATTTTTTCCTACTTCAAGTTTCCTAATATCTCTTTCACCCCTCTTGAACTCAAGTATAATCCTTAAAACATTGTTGTATACTCCAAGAGCAGAAGTAATAGAAGATAGTATACATGTTTCAAAATCATCTGAAGGGCTAAATCTGTGGGGGGCAGCTATCTTTGGGTAACTACTACATGAATAGAATAATGCTTTAGTTACGTCAGTTAGCATATGTACACCAAGAAAGTTCTTAAAGTTTCTGCTTAAAATACCTCTTCGTTGATTTTACTAAATCCTAAGAATTAAGTTAGAGCATTAAACATATTCTACTGTTAACAATAGATATAGAAAACTGTGTTTTAAAAGAATAGCGAAATCTTTTTGAGTTTAAATAATATCCTCGTTTGGTGTAGCATCTAACGATGGCATTTAATAATGCATTAAGCAATTCAATTACCTTCAAAAATTTCATTACGCCTTATAATTTAAGTAATTAACACAAATTAAAATAAGCTAGTTTCGAAGTATTTTGTAGTCATAACCATCATTATTGAGGTTTATGAGACTTAAATGCTCATATACATATAATGTGTTACGCTTTAATAATAGTTGTATTTCTAATGAAGTTCATAAAGTTCTATACCCTTAAATTTTATTTTCATTAAATTCAATAATCTTTATAGTTACTATGTGATTATGCTACCTAATTTGTCAAAAAATAATGGCTTTATAATGGCTTTGCAGGACTCGGTTTCCTAAGTATATATAGATGTTGAATGACTTGCTTAAAGTATTTAATGTATTCTAGCATCTTAATATCTGAACTCTATGGCTACCATTAATTATAACTTTTCCCTAAATCGGCATCATTAATAATGAGATTTAATCTTCAGTTAAAATTTTGGAAATACTTAAGGCTATACTCTTTGAATCCTTCAATTTAATCATATAAAAATTAATTACATGTGTATATACTTTATAAAATTATCTCTAGGAGCATATAGTAGGTAAAATAGCAAAACTTGTTAACTTTAAGAAGTTTACTCATATATTATTAAAACGGCTACTGAGCTATATTAAACTAAAAATAGGCCCTCCAGGTAATACATGTAATTTATTTTATAGGTTTCATATGCAATTAAATAATTAGTTTACTGAACATAAATTTTTAGATATGTTGTATTAAAGTTGATCTTGACAGATTATCTATTGATTTAAAGAACTAAAGCTTAATCAGTACTCTGACTAAATATAGGTTATTTGATATGTTAATAAAATGAATGATAGATCCCAACATGGTATTCCCTAAGTTGCTTAAGCAATCATTTTATATAATTAGAGACTGTGAAGCAAGTATGATAATTCTAACAAAGTTTTACCAAAATCTACGTCTTTAATAAATCGTATAATACTTTTATCAGTGGGGGCGGGAATTTCTTCATCTATCAGATCCGGCCTGGCATACATCATCTATAGCTTATTTACGTTTTACAATTTAATAAGTATTTTAATAAGTGCCAATATAGTAGTGCATGATAGATGAAGAATTACCTCCGGACTGATTACTAGATGATGATAACTTATCCAACTGATTGTAAACTATATTTGTTACCATATAGGCTACTATACCACAACATACTCTTTTTACAACAATAAGTATAATTTTGAATTTATTCTAAATTCTTTTATATTCTTAAGCATTGCTATACCTAAGATCTTATTTTAATAACTTCGACAATATTATACGAACGGAGTTCCTATAGCGTATAAATCTCTTTGCTTTTTCTGCTATACATTTAAATATCCTAGCATTTAAATACCTTAGCGTAAGATCTATGGTTGACCTCTTGATCATAGTTCCTCCATTAACTATACCCCTGTAAAGTTTGAACCAATTATTCTAATTCACCATAGTAGGCGTAAAAACTTCATTAATGTAAACTAGTATGTGACTAACTATTGAACTTTTATAGTGATAATTGTTAATTATGTCACTAGAGCCTTTGATTATCATAAACGATTACGAGGTATTGAATCTTACTTTATCAACAAATCTTTAGCTAAGGATACCTATAGAATAATTCGTCATAGAATAGTTGATGTTAATTAGATTTTTCTATGTAAGACTGTTAAATTATATTTTCTTAGCTATACATATAGTGTCATATACTTCAATTAATTTTACTCTGGTAATTTTACCAGAAAGAGAAGAACTCCATTTTAGACCTACAACAGTAATGGTATGCTTAAAATCTTTATCAACAGCTAAAACTTCATTTTTTAACCAACCAGGTGAAACAATTGTAACAGTTATCTTATCGCCTTCTTTGAATGATGTATTATAACATTTAGATTTCTTTATACCAAAATCAATATTTTTATAATACAATGGTATACCATATCTTTGTTCTAATTTTTCTAGAAATTCTCTAAATTCTTCCCAACTAATATCCCTAACCCCTTGAATCCTTCTACCGTATTTGTGTATTTCGTATTTCTGTATACCGAATGGAGGAAATCGTTTACCTACGCCTATTTTCAAACCCCATTCAATTATATTTTCTATATCTTTATCATTTATTCCGGGTATCCAAACAGGTGTTAAATGAATATCTATTGAAGTTTCCTTAACAACATATTCGATAATTTTCATAACGTAATTAACGTCAAACCATTCGATGCCTTGCAGGTATTTACTTTTTTCAGAATCGAGTGTATCAATACTTACATTAAGTCTATCTAGACCGGCTTCAGCAAGTTTATTGATAAGCTCCTTAGTCAGGGTATAACCTCTGGTTTCCATGGCTACCCTAGGCAGAATCTTTTTCAATTCTTTAACTATTTCAACTATCTGCGGATGTGTTGGAGGCTCTCCTACACCATCAATTAAACCCTCTAATACTTCACAATCTTTAACATAATAAACATGCTTAACCCACTTAATCAAATGCTTAGCATCAACGATGAACTCTGATAATCTATGTGCACTAAATGGACCTGCATCAACGCTACAATATATGCAATTATATGGACATACGGTTGTAGGTCTAATTTGCAATACATTGGTACATCTATCAATTATCCCAAAAGCTATGTGACCAACTAAAGGTATATCATCTAAATAAATGTAATATCTGCTTCTGCTAAAACCTATTAACTTAGGCATATCCTGTCTTAACCTTATTCTGCAGCATCTCATTAATATTATTTGAAAACCTATACCTATATTTAGTTAGTAGACTGTATCGTATGGCTTGACTCAAAGGGTTTATGTATACCTTCAAACCTCTTAACTTCTTCGATTAGGTGCTCAATTATTTCTAGCAATAAATTCAAACCTATTTCTACGGCTTTAGGAGAACCTGGTAACACAACTGTAATTATACCATTAGGTAAAACATATAACTCAGCTCTACTAAGGATAGCTTTAATTCCTTCAACCTCATATGAAATTCTTCTAAAGAGTTCGCCGAAACCTGGTAGCTTTCTCCAGGCCATAGATTCAATTACATCCACAGTTATATCTCTAGGACTAGGTCCTGTACCACCTAGAAACACAACTACGTCTATAGTGTTGGGGATCTCCATTATTTTCCTAACTATGTCCCTAAAGTTATTAGGTATATAATCAAGATCGTAAACCTTATACCCTTTACTAATAATGATTTCTACAGCTCTCTTCCCACTAATATCCTTAGATATATCTTGATATACTGTATCGCTTACCACGATAACCTTAAATACGACATTCATTTATCTCACTCCATAGAGCTAAAATACATTAGGATAAATTCGTTAAGATATTTCACGCTAATTAAAATTAAAGTTTTAATATTGCAAAGATTAGCCTTAACGATCACTATATCAATACTACTAGAGAATCCAATTAAGATATTCTAGCCTAACGTAATAAAATGATTTGTATCGTATATATGTCGTTGATTACGGAATTCGTATTGGATATACTCACATTAATTTTTACTCTTACTAAATCTAATCTATCAATAGGCGAAATTAATCATGTCAAGCATAACTAAAAAAGTTATTGAGTATTTAAAATGGCATCCTAATTCTAAACCATCAGATATAGCGAATTATCTTGGTGTAAATATTAAACTTATTCGAGCAATTCTCATAAAACTTAGACAAAAAGGTATTGTTGTAAAATCAGAAAAAGGGTATTCTCTTAGGCCAGGTGCAAATATCGAAATAGAAATAGAAAAAGTGTTTCAAGAATCACCAAATTCAAGAATTCATGGATTTAGCGAATCTCTTGATATAGGTAAAGGTACTACGAGGATCATAAACGATTCTGTAAAGCTCAAAGGTGAACATACAACTATTGTAAGTAGTGAAGGTTTTAGTAATGTAGTCACGTCAAACATTTATGAATTAAATAATAGAATATCGATTATCGAGAAAAGAATTCTCAAAATAGAAAATATGCTGAACAGCATTACATCAAAAATTGAGGATCTAATTAAAAATCAAACAAATAATCTAGAAAAAGGAATAGATAGAGATAATATAGAATTAAATCTATACACCGAGGCTCTTGAAATTATTAAGATGTGTTTACAGACAATATTAACGAATGACTTAGTAGCTCTTTATTCGTTGGTTAATGAACTCGAACATATAATTGATAGAATTAAACAAAAGTTGAAACCAAAATATTAATGAAATTAATTTACTATCTTTCTACTTCAAGTTTTTTAATCATTCCTAGATATTCTTGTGTTGTTTTCCATCTATTTGCGGATTCACCTTTCTTTATTTGTTCAACAAACGATTTGAACCATTTCCAGTCTCTCTCGTAGACGTGGTAGGAGTCGGCTATATGCATATAGTACCCAACTTCTATGCTTAACCTCTCTGCTACGTATCTCTGTAGCTCTGTGAATGCGTACATATTCATGTAAGCCGCCTTTAAGGCGTCATTGCTCCTCATATGGACGTGTGTAACCAGCTTACCTTCTACAACCCTGAACCATATCCTCTGTAAGCACGGTGGATGCTCTGTCTCTAGGTCTTTCCAAGGTTGCCACGTTATAGCCTGTGCTCTTCTCGTGTAAGGTGTTTTCTTGAGTTTTTCGATGACTTTCTCCACCTGGTTAACAACAGTACCGTTAGGCAACCTATAGCTAAACAACCTCTCGTGATACGTATAGCCGAACTTCTCGACTAGATAATCGTGAACACCTCTAACAACCTCGTCGACATATTCCAGCAACCCCTTTAAAGAGCCTGCAACAATACCCCTGAGATGTACCCTAGGTTCAGAGAAAGGTTCTTCAACAACTATAACAGCGGGAGCATCGATTGATTTCTCGCCGTACTCCGTATCAACCACTACACCTACTTCCGCAAGCTTAACCAAGCTCTGCTCCCACGCCTCAGGAAGAGACCTCGCTTGGATGTACACTATCAAATACTCAACACCTCGTTTTTCTAATAAAACCTTAACTAAAATTAAGTTAATAAAATGTGAAATATTTTGTTTAGGTACTTAATGATGCGTAGTAGCTTTGTCTGAATTTTAATATAACTTATTAATGAATTTTGTACAAATTAGTTTTTGTGGATTGGTTATCGTTAGCATTTCTAGTTAGATGAATATAAAGTTTCTCACTCTTAGTTATTGTAATAAAGTCAAAAAAAATTTAAATGGTGTTTACTAGCTAGTGTCATTGACTCTAGAAGTGGTATATATGAGCATAGGTTCTATAGAAATACGAACAAGGTATAGCGATACTAGTCATGGTACTGTTCTACATGTTTCTGTAGGAGATTTACCGTTAGATAAATTTATTGAAAGGCTTAAGGTACCTAGAGGTATATACTTACGCCTATGTCCTAATTGTGGAGGACCTATAGAAGACAGTAGGTTAATATTTAAAAATGCCTGTTCTAGATGTATGGGAGGGGATTCTATACTTGAAATCAGAGACATAGTTGAACTAAGTCATTACTTAAAAGAATTAAATCCTGATGGAACCTTAAAGAAAATAATCGATATAAGAGCTTTTATCAACGGATTTAGAGAATTTTTTGCTAGATGTGTAGGTAATAACCCTTGGAACCTTCAGATAAGTTGGATAATAAGAATAGTTCAAAATCAGAGTTTTGCCCTCATAGCCCCTACAGGTGTTGGTAAAACAACATTTGGTCTTATTGTAGCACTTTACTTAGCATATAAATATGGAAAGAAATCGTATATTATAGTTCCTACAACAGTTCTTGTAAGACTTTATGAGAAAAAAATTAGGGAATTCATGGAGAGGGCAGGTATTTTTGTTAATGTTATAGCCATGTATTCGAGGATATCGCAAAAGAAGAAAGTCGAATTAGAGAACATTATCCGAGAAGGGTCTTTTGATATCTTAATAACAACCTCTAAGTATCTTCAGAAAAAATTTCATGACGTATTTAAAGAATTTTTACGTAGAGAACAAAAAATAGATTTCGTATTCGTAGACGACGTTGACGCTATAATGAAAGGAAGCAAAGCTATTGATATGGTTTTAATGCTTATCGGGTTTAACGAAAGAGATATTGAAAATGGATATAGATTAATATCTTTAAGACAAAGACTTGTTAAGTGTGAAACAGTTGAAAATAATAAAGATAGGGGTTTATGTTATGAAAATGGAAAACACGTTCGCGAAATCTTTGAAGAAATCCAGCATACAATATTAAGTAAGAGAAAATTATGCGGAGTCTTAGTTATAAGTTCTGCAACTAGTAGAGCTAGAGGTAGAAGGATTAAACTATTTAGGGAACTTCTAGGTTTTTACATAGGTTCAGCTGTTGATATCTATAGGAATGTTATAGACACCTACATGCCTATGCCTCAAGAAGAAGGGGAATTAGTCGAATTGTTGGTTAAATTAATTTCAAGGTTAGGCGATGGAGGATTAATATATGTACCAATGGATAAAGGTCTTGAGTATGCCTATAGACTAAGGGATTTCATTAAGAACAAGGGTATAGAGATAGAGGTATTGTCAAGCAAACAACCAAATGTTTTAGAGAAATTCATAGCAAGTAAATACAAAGCATTGATAGGAGTTGCAATGTATTACGGTCTCCTTGTTAGAGGCATAGATATCCCTGAAAAGATAAGGTATGCAATATTTATTGGAGTACCAAGACATAAGATATCGCTTACACAGGTAGGATTTAATCCCCAGAATCTCTTAAGGCTTCTTATAGTTTTGTCTGATGTTATTCAGGATCCTGGACAAAGAGATAACATTGTTAAACTTATCGTTAGACTTAGGAGAATTATTAGAGGCACATCACCGGAAAGACTTATAGCTATAGTCGAGAAGATAGCATCAGGCAGAGTAATTGAAGATCCTATAGCTTCAACTATTATTGAAGTAAAGAACATCATTACATCACTTCTATCTAGCAGAGATATCATTGAAGCTCTTAAGAAATACCCTAAAACATCTATTGTTGAAGAGAGTGGAATTCTATACATACTTATACCTGATGCTCCTACGTATATCCAAGCTAGTGGTAGAACGTCAAGACTTTTTATTGGTGGTGTAACCACAGGGCTATCCATTATTCTAGTTGACGATGAAAGGCTTATTAATGGTTTAATTGACAGAGTTAGGTTCTTTATTGAAGATTTTAGTTTAAAACCATTTAATTCGATAAATATAGATGAAATTTTGAAACGTATAGATGAAGATAGAGAACTAGTTAAACAAATAAGAGAAGGTAAAATATTAGTTGATCATGTAGCTAAAGAATTAAGAGTAAGAACTGTACTATTTATTGTAGAATCACCAAATAAAGCAAGAACCATAGCCTCGTTCTTCGGAAGACCGGCGTATAGAGAATTTGAAGGTTTAAGGGTTTATGAAACAAATGTAGGAGAAATGCATCTAATTATAGCCTCAACAGGTGGTCACATTTTTGAAGTTGTTGAGGAGGAGCTTCAAGAAGATAACATATATGGTATTGCTGTAGCAAGAGCTGATAACAAGGTATTGTTTTTGCCAAAATATGATTACATAAAAAGATGTTTTGATTGTGGTACACAGTTCGTTAAAGACGATAAATGCCCATTATGTGGATCACTGAGGTACAAATCCTCAAAGAATATTGTTGAATCATTGCAAAAATTGGCCTTAGAAGTTGACGAAGTTATTATAGCTACAGATCCTGATGCGGAGGGGGAAAAAATAGGCTATGATATAGCTATCGCGTTAGCGCCTTTTGCTAAATCGATAGTTAGAGCAGAGTTCCATGAAGTTACAAGAAAAGCTGTATTAAATGCGCTTAAAAATCCCCGTGGAATAAATCTTCTTCTTGTTGAAGCTCAGATAACCAGGAGAATAGAGGATCGATGGTTAGGCTTTGCTTTATCAGAGTACGTAACTAATAAACTTAGGTCTATGAACTTAATTACCCGGGCTAGGGAAGGAAGATTAAGCGCTGGTAGAGTCCAAACACCAGTTTTAGGGAGGATAATAGAGGTTTACCTAAATAGAGCTAGAACAGTCCGTAAAAGTAAACTTCTCATTTTAGATGGCTTAATAATTGAAGTGCCTCAACACCTCCTCGAGAAGGCACTAAAGGAAGATATTAAGAGGTTATCACCATCAAGAGTCGAGGTAACCTTTGTTCCACTAATTAAAAGAAGCGAATACCTATACCCACCACCTCCATTAACAACAGATGAAATGATAGCCGAAGCACAGAGGCTGTTGAAGTTAGAGGCCGTGGAGGTTATGAGTATTGCGCAAGAATTATTTGAACTAGGTTTCATAACATATCATAGAACAGATTCTACTAGAATATCGTCGACTGGTATAAGTATAGCAGGTGAATATCTGGCTAATGTTTTTGGTAATAATTATCTAGAACTTTTTGAACCAAAAACTTGGGGTACAGGTGGCGCTCACGAAGGTATAAGACCTACAAGACCTATAGATGCTATGAAGTTAAAAGAATTGATAGCTGAAGGAGTTATTGAAATACCTATAAGACTTACAAGTAATCACTATAAGTTATATGACTTGATATTCAGAAGATTTATTGCAAGCCAAATGAAGCCTGCCCTTGCAGAGAAAACGCGGTATGTCGTTATAGTTAAGGTTGATGGTAGAGAGGTTGTTAGACAATCCATAGATGTAATAACAAAGGTTTTGGATCCAGGCTATACCTTAGTCTATTCATCTACAAAGGTTGTAGCATTACCAAGCGCAGAGTTTACAGTAAGACCTTTAAAAATAGTTACAGCTATATTAAGTGATTATCCGTTGCCTACTCAAGGAGATATAATTAAATGGATGAAGGAGATAGGTATTGGAAGACCTAGTACTTATGCAAAAGTTGTCGACACCATCATGAAGCGAGGATATGTTATAGGGACTAGGGGTGGATTACTTTTACCTAGCCTGGAAGGTATTTATGTTTATACATTGCTAGCAGGCTTGAACTTTCCTGAAGGAATTTATAGTCTAGAAGATACTTTAGTAATATTAAAGAATGTTTATAAGAAGAACGAGCAAATTATAGACAATATGAAGAGAATAATAGATTTAACTCGTGATAATATAAGTAGGATGGTCAGCGTTAAAAGGACAAAGGAATTGTATGAAAGAATACAAGCCATAGAGGAGAGTAAAGCAAATTATATGGAGTTAGTTTACGAATTATTCAAAGAAGTTTGTATGCATATAATTAATGAACTAGAAAAAGGTTTAGATATATGCAAAAAGGTTCAAGCATTACTATAGCTGTTGTTCATGGAGTAATAGAATTAGGGAAATCTGAGCAAAACATTCGTAAATTTGAAGAAGTATTAGAGAGAGCTCGCATTGAGGGAGTAGAGATAATATTACTTCCAGCTATGATAAATGGCGTACCTATATTTGACTTAATGAAGAATCTACGTATTAAAAAAACAGCTGAAACCATACCAGGTAAAACATCGGAACAACTAGCGGTATTGGCAAATAAGTATGGTTTACATATAGTTGTAGGACCTATACTTGAGAGACGAGGCTCTAAATTATACAGATCAGCGTTTATTGTAGAACCATCAATAAATCTAAAAGCCGTCATAAGTCAAATACTCACACCATTAGGATATGGTCAAGGATCATCAATTTCTATTGTAACAATCAAGAATACAAATATAGGTGTACTCATAGCCGAAGATATATATTTACCCGAACTTTCGCTATTGATGAGAATTGTTGGAGTAGATATAGTTGTATTCTATCCCTACCCATACACATCATCAGATAAGGTAATGGCTGTTCTTAAGACAAGAGCATTAGAACTTAAAACTATTGTTATATGTGTAGGATGTACAATTAAGAGAAAGGATGAAGAAATAGCGTTTATACCTACTGTTATAGTTGATGAAAACGGTGTAGTAGTTCACGAAATATTGGATAAATCTACTAAGATGATAAAAATAACTATACCTACTAATCATAAGCGTAATTCATTGACATTAAATAGTGCTCATAGAAAATTACTTAAGTTCTTGAACAAAACCTTGGCATACTATATAAGAGGCTGATGAAGTTACAATAGTGAAGAAATAATATATGTAATGTACTAATTAATTATTCAGCAACTACTTTGTGGAGCCCTTTGTTGGTGTAGCAACTATAACTCTCCTACTTTTAAGATTTATACTGATGATGTTTTGTGATGCTAAGTCTCTTAAGATTTTTTTAGCTGTACTATACTTAATGCCGTACCTCTGAACAAGTGTAAATGTAGTTACAAAGGGGGCATTCTTAATGTCTTCAGCTACTTTCTTAATAAGTGATGGATCAACAATGGTGGGTCTAGCTTCCTTTTTCTCCTCTCGAACAAATTTCTTTTCTTCTTTCTTCTCAATTCTTGTCTGTTTTTTCTCAATAGAACTAATAGGTTTTCCGCCCTTTGTACCCATTTACAATCACCTGATTACTGTAAACTTCATTAATTCACCTCTACTATGTTATTAAGGCCTATATAAGTTTTATATATAAATTGCCGGAGGTTGTTTTCCATATCTCCCCTAGCTTATAAATTATTGTCCTTGGTATAACCTTTTTATGGTGAGTAATAATATGCGTATAATAACTGTTAAGATGCCGGAATCATATATAGAAGCAATAGATGAATTAGTGCGATTAGGTAGATATGCTTCAAGGTCGGAGGTTATAAGAGCAGCTATTAGAGAATTACTAAAAAGAGAGTTGTGGTCTGCCAATAGTAATACTGTTGGAGAGAGGAGTATAAGAAGTAGATATATAGAGGTAATAGATGATTTTAAGTAATAGACTAGATTTTACCAGGTATTTTTATAGAAAATATATTCCAGGTGTTATAATTAATTATTTGCTTTGCTAAGTACAAAATCAATTATCATGAAAAGTTATGAGCGTTATTACGATGTTAGACTACGATGATGAAGGCTGGTATTACCGATGTGATGAAGAATGACATCAGGTCTGAGTTACAATGATAATATTGTTAATTTTGGTGACAAAGTTCTAGTATACTTTGACCCTAAGCGAAGATGGATCGTAAAAATTGAAAGGGGCAAAACATTCTCTTGCGATAGGGGGAGAATAAATTTAGAGAATCTAGTTGGTTTAAATTATGGAACTAAAATTAAAACAAGCACAGGTTTTGATGCCTATATAATGAAGCCTTTGTTCATAGATTACATAGAGAAGGGATTAAAAAGAGTTACACAAGTTATATACCCAAAAGATCAGGGATTCATAGCCTTGCTATTAAGTTTATCACCAGGTTTAAGAGTTCTAGAGGTAGGGGTTGGCACGGGATCTACGACTATAATTTTAGCTAATTTTGTTAAACCCACAGGTCACGTTTATGGCTATGAGGTACGAGAAGAGTTCCTTGATGTTGCTAAAAACAACATAGAGAAGCTCGGATTGCTAGAGTATGTTACATTGAAGCATAAAAATGCATGCGAAGGCATTGATGAACGGAATTTAGATGCAGCACTCGTAGATATAGGTGATCCATGGAATATCTTGAATAACCTCTACATATCATTAAAACCTTCGGCGCCTGTCGTCTTCTTTATTCCATCAATGAATCAGATTGAAAAACTTTATAAAGCGTTAGTTGATCATGGCGGCTTTATAGATATTAAGTGCTATGAAGTGCTATTGAGAGAAATTAAACTAAGTACAGAATCTATAAGACCTGCTAACTTGATGATAGGGCACACAGGTTACATTATGTTTGCTAGAAAAATAATTAAGAAATAGTTCAAACAATTTGATTTTTAATCTAAAAACAGTGTATTTATTTTATCTAGGTTTGAAACTGTATGTCTGCTGAAAAAATGCCTAATAGATATGAAAACTTTAGCGAGTGGTTTGATTGGATAATAACTAGCGCGGAGATTTACGATTATGGCAGGTATCCATTGAAGGGAATGGGTATATGGCTTCCATACGGGTTTAAGATAAGATATCACGTAGTAGAATTGATACGTAAACTTCTTGATAGCGCTAATCACGAAGAAATCCTTATGCCTATACTAATACCTGAAACAATATTTAGAAAAGAAAGCGAACATGTTAGAGGATTTGAGGGCGAAGTTCTATGGGTAACACACGGAGGTAAAGAAGAACTAGATGTAAAACTAGTATTAAGACCTACTAGTGAAACATCGATTAGCTTTATGGAAAGCTTTTGGATCAAAAGTTATCGGCAACTTCCTAAAAAATACTATCAGATAGTCAGTATCTTTAGATATGAAACCAAGATGACTAAACCTATGATTAGGGTAAGAGAGGTAACAACGTTTAAAGAAGCTCATACGGTTCACGAAGATTTTGAGGATGCTGAAAGACAAGTCCTAGAAGCTATAGATATTTACAGGAAATTCTTTGATTCTATAGGCATACCGTACATAATATCTAGAAGACCACAATGGGATAAATTCGCCGGAGCAATATATACAATAGCTTTTGACACACTGTATCCGGATGGAAAAACTGTTCAAATAGGTACAGTACATAATCTCGGGCAAACATTTACCACGGTCTTTGATGTCAAAATACAGAAGAAAGATGAATCAATAGATTATGCGTGGCAAACAAGCTACGGTATCTCAGAAAGAGTTATAGCATCTATCATAGCATTGCATAGTGATGATAAAGGCTTAGTATTACCCCCCATTGTTGCTCCGTATCAGGTGGTCGTAGTACCTATTCAACATCCAGAACAAGATAAATACTTAAAAGTCCTAGATTACAGTAGAAATGTCACTAATATGATCATAAATAAAGGATTTAGGGTGTACGTAGATGAAAGGGATTATCTAAAACCTTCAGAGAAATACTATGAGTGGGAGCTAAAGGGTGTACCAATAAGAATTGAGATTGGGTATCGAGAATACCTAAATAATTCAGTAACCATATTTAGAAGAGATATGTTAATAAAGAAAACCGTACCGCTGAACTCATTGATTGAGGAAATTGATAGAAATCTTAGTGAGATACAAAAGAACTTAGCCGAAAAAGCATGGAAATTATTTAAGGATAACATAAAGATTACCAATGACTTTAATGAAGCCTTAGACTTAGTAAGAAAAGGCTGTATAGTTCTTGCCCCATGGTGCGGCTATGAAAACTGCGTACGAAGTAAGCTTGAAGGTATAGAAGGTGTGGATTCTCTTGGCGAACTACTTCCTGCATCTCTTAACATGTTAGGACTTCAGCAACCTACTAACATGAATTGTTGTTTTTGCGGAATAGATGCGATAAAGTACATGGTATTGGCAAAGAGATACTAAACTATATAAGCTAGCAAAGCTTTTAAGAAGCTACATATACTTAGCTATACGGTTGTATATTATGCCTAAGAAGAGGGAGAATAGAGGGCGTAGGAAAGGAGACAAAGGATCTGTATCGAGAACCCATTGCGATAACTGTGGAGCGCTAGTACCGGAGGACAAAATAATTTGTGTAACCAGGATGTACTCGCCAGTAGACCCTCAGCTTGCTCAAGAACTAGAGAAGAAAGGAGCTATAATAATGAAGTATCCTGTTACAAAGTGTTACTGTATTAACTGTGCAATATTCTATGGCATAATTAAGGTTAGATCCGAAGAAGAGAGGAAGACAAAGGTGTCTCTTCAGAAGTTATCTTAAATGTTTTTATAGATGTGGAAAAACCTCTGCACAATTGTTGAACATCCCAAAATTATTGGAGTAGATAAAGCTACGGATACTACAATGTT
>JAWASI010000007.1:0-58411 GCA_038892955.1 Ignisphaera sp. | reverse complement strand
TGGTGCGGCGGCCGGGATTTGAACCCGGGATCTCCGGCTTGGCAGGCCGGCGTCCTAGACCAGGCTAGACGACCGCCGCAACCATTAGAAAGGGTTTTGTAGAACCTAAATAAGCGTTATTGAGCTTATCTACTTCCAATCTCTATCGACTACAGTATACGAGGGTACATCCCTGTATACTACTACTCCTGGGTATATGGTTGTATATGAACCTATTTTTACCCCTGGCATTATCGAAACGTTTACCCCTGTTTTTGTGTACCCTCCTATTACTGCCCCCATTTTTCGTCTCCCTGTGTCTATTCTTTTACCTTCTATTACCATCTTTACTGTTTTATCATCGAATCTTAAATTTGCTATAAGTGTTCCAGCACCTAGGTTCACTTTCTCACCAATTATACTGTCACCAATGTATGTTAGATGTGCTGCATGAGTATTCTCAAGGATTATACTTTCTTTTACTTCTACCGAGAAACCTATGTGAGCTTTCTCTTCTATGACTGTATAAGGTCTTATATAGCTATTAGGACCTATAGAAGCGTTTTTACCTATGTAGACAGGGCCTTCGACATATGTAGCCCCTTTAATTGTTGCCCCTTCTTCAATTATTGCTGGACCCTTAATCGTAACTAAGTTCTCTACATCTCCTTCTACAATTTTTTCTTGTAACTTAGATAGTTCAAGTTTTACGATTTTAAGCAAATCCCACGGATATCCTGAATCCTGCCAACAGTTACTTGGAATTCTCACAACTTTAAAGTTGTGTCCTTTTTCACGTGCTATAGACACTAAATCCGTTAATTCGTATTCACCTCGTGGTGAAACATTTATTTCGTTAACGAGCCTAACTGTCTCGCGCCTGAGTATGTATATACCGCTGTTAATGGTTCCAGGGCTTTTTTCATTAGGTTTTTCTATTATATCTAGAACAACATCGTTTTCTATGATCAGCTTACCATACCTAGAAACATCTTCTACGTCTACACCAACAATATAATTATCTCTTTTATTGATAATAGGAGAAAGAGTTTTGAATACCAGGTCTACATCGATATATAGGTCCCCATAGGTAACAACCATATCGTCTTCGTAACGATCTATAACAGTTTTTAATGCGTGACCTGTGCCAAGTTCTTCACCTTGATCAATAAAATCAACATCTACACCAATTTCATTTGCTAAATACTTAACTCTATCGATAACTTGTTCCTTAAGGTATGAAACTATGATAAGTACTTTTTCTACACCTATTCTCCTCATAAGTTCTAAGTGAAATTGTATAAGAGGTTTACCAAGTATTGGTATGAGAACTTTAGGTCTTGTTTCAGTTAAAGGTCTTAATCTTTTACCTTTACCAGCAGCTAATGTAACCCCTAGCATAATATATACCTAAACTGTACTTAGATGATTAAGCATAAGAGTCTAACGTGGTAAGTAATACATTAAAACCCAAGATACATATTTATATTGTGGAGAATAAGCAGTAGACAGAATTTCGGTTAACCTCCGAAAATAGCCTCAAGCAATCCGGGTCTAGGTGTAATCGCCGCTTTCTTGGGGCCTTCACTTGTAGGCACATATAATATTTTTGATTTTGTAAACTCTACCTTTCTTATTGGGTATATCTTCTTTATCTCATTGAATATATCTGTAACAAAGTCTCCAAACACCATACTTGATACAAATTCATCAAATGTTTTCTCGGCGGCTATCTTCGTTATGAGGTCCATCATAACCTTTCTTATTGAATGTCTTTGACTAGTTGTACATCTGTACGTAGTCCAAGCCATAATTGTTGACCTTAGAGTGTATCCGTCCTTTGTTGTTACATCGACTATAGCCGTTATCTTGCTACTCTTCCTCCTAGTTAAACTCCTTAGATAATCTCTAGCTAACTCGTGTCCTTTAAATATTGTATATGCTTCAAATTTACTAGGATCTACTTTGTATACCTGTAGATATAGATGAACATGTACTTGGGTTATATCGCCTGTTAGATCATATAATGTGATTTCTACAACTCTCCCTAGGAGTTTCCAAGGCTCATCGCTAGGCGTGGTTGTTACAGGTATAGAGCCGAATACAGCTGGAGCTAAGACTGTATACCATTTTTTAAGCCTCCACCTTTCTCTGCCTGTTAATCTAAATCTTGCACTTTTTGACGACATAGCTTAGCTACCCTGCTGGCTTAACCCTTTCTGTGGAATAGCTTAAAAATCTTAATAGTTGTTCACCTCATATTAATAGAAGAGATGCTTTTTAGAGCGAGATTTACGTAAGCTAATATATCGTCAACGGTATTCCTCACAGTTAAAATACCTACATCTTCTGATTTAACTCCTACAACAAGCATACCTTGATGGCAGCTCATCTCTATGGCTATACCCTTAGGTATTTCAACATTATCTGGTTCAAGCGATTCTAAAATAATCTTACAGATTTCTTTAGAGTTCGTCGGTATTTGTACAGCTATACTTATTATCATTTAAATACTTCACCTAAATCTTGGAGTGATTTAAATATGGCATAACCTCTTTCAATAACTAGCTCTTTATCATAGGGCCATCTAGGAGCTATTAGAGGTAAAGGTAGAAGGAACTCTTTTCCGTTAGTGAATACTGTAACATCTTCTGTAATCCCAATAGACCTCAAAATTCTGTGCACTGTAAACAATGGAGGTATTTGGCCAGTAGCTGATATATCTATAACTCCTACCTTAACACCCTTAACTATAAATTTCTTGATATTCGCTCCACCTATAACGTGATCAACAAGATCTTTAATAGTCTTAGACATGTATTCGAAAACGCCTTTAGCTATATCTATTACCCTATTATCTATACAGATATAAATTAGTGGATCAACACCTTGTAAATCCATGTAACTGTACAAGATATACGTAGCTTCATAAACATCATCTATTGGTGTAGTATCTTTTAGGACTATTTTTGGACCTACAAGGGGTTCACAAGATCTACAATATGACGAAAGTCTAGATGCAAGGATTTCGATAAGTTTTGATTTAGCTTCGTTGCTTGATAAAGAGCCTCCTACCTCTTCCAAAAGTTTTCTGCAGCCATCGTAATTTAGGGATACCTCCAGTATGTAAGGGTCAACTGTTTTCACAAGAGCTTCTATAACATCTCTCCTAGGATAGCCAAATAATCTTAATGTTTCCATCATAGAGAATAGGTTTTTCTCCACCGCTTCTTCTAGTAGAACTCTATGAACTTCAAAGATATTCTTATCGTAGGTAGAGCTTCTGCTTAGCGAAAGCATTGCTATGAGCGATAGTATTTCTACAAATCTAGGAACTATTATCTGTTTCTTCAACTCCTTAAGTAGGTGCATAGTAAATGAAGAGATTATTTTAGGGTCTTTACCTACTAATTCATCCATGTGGGTGATTTTTACTCCGCTTATTGGTGTTCTCTGAAGAACTTTAACTAATATGACAGAAGATCCGGGATCCGAAGGTTTTGATGCTTCATAGAATGGCGCTAAATATGTTTCTACCCCTTCTTCGCGTGCTACCCTCAATAACAAAGATGATGCTATGATGGCATCTAGATCAGCCGAGAAAACTATGTACAAATTTTTAATGCTTCTTATATACGATACAATGTTTACCGGGTATATAGCTGACATCGTTATCTCAGTATGTTTTAGGCCTAGAAAAGTTCTTTACAATTTTAGGTTTAGTTTGCTACTTTTGCTGTGCGGATTGTTGAAGTTCTGCAATGGTTCCTCTACCTAAGTATTGCGAAACCCAGATCTCGGCTTTAGCGGGATCGTACTCGAAATCTTGTGGTAGTTTACCTAAGCTTTTGTAATACTTTACCAATGCTCTTATCTTAGACTCAATCTCTATTAGTCCACGCATACTGGCTGTGTCCTTGGGATGACCTTTTAGGTGCTTCCGTAGGTTAACGGCTCTAGCCATAAGCCTTAAGAGGTCTTCGGGTATAGGGTATCTAACTCCATACTTTTCAAGAAGCTTCACTAGCTTCATACCCGTTATGCTTTTAACTAGCGGTATACCGTACTGATCCCTCAGTATTACCCCTATCATTGAAGGCATGTAGCCCATCCTAGCGAGTTCTGCTGCTAAAGCTCCTATTTCTTCTGCACTATACCTTACCCATTTAGGTGGACCTACTCTAACAGGTCGCATCGAATGAGATTGCCCTTTATCTCTCCTCTTTCCAGCCATAAGCTATCCCAACAACACCTATCGCGAACCTATCTATACAACCATGTATATAAGCTTATCTTTATTTGCCACAACCCATCTGCCTAATGATTCGAAAGCTTTTCCTCTATGTGAGAACTTATTCTTTTCCTCAGCATCCATTTCGGCAAACGTTCTCCCATCTCCTTCAATTGGTACAAATATAGGATCGAAACCAAATCCTTTAGCTCCCCGTATTTCATATGCTATAAAACCTTCGACAACCCCTTTAAATATCTGCACCTCTTTATCGTTTAAAGCTAGAGCAACAACAGCTTCAAATCGAGCTTTTCTGTTGCATTCATTTTCAAGTAGTTTTAGAATCCCTTTTAATCCAATGGTTTTATAAACATAGTTACTGTAAGGACCAGGAAACCCCTTCAATACGTCTATAAACATGCCTGAATCTTCAACTACAATAGGTTTTCTAACTAGCTTGTAAACTTCAAGTGCAGCATACTTGGCTATATCATCTAATATATCGCTTTGAATCTCTATCTTTTTAACATCTATTAATTCAAGGTACACGTTATACTTATTAAGTACTTTTTGGGCTTCCTCTAGCTTATGTTTGTTGTTTGTAGCAAAGTACAGCTTAATCATTTTAGCGACCACACACTTCTTAATTTTCTTTCCGCTACATATCTACCCATTTTCCTTATGTGGTTTACCATTTTTAGAACCTTGTCTGTATAATCTCCTCTAATATCTCTATAACCTTCAATAAAACATTGTTTAGCTAAATCTTCAACTAAGTGATGAACACTTTCAACAGATCTAAAGAATATGTGTATATCGATGGCTTGATCTTCTAATCTGTTCACAAAGTTCGTTAATCCAAAATCTATTAAGTACACGTCTTCAGAATTTTTATCTATGAGTATATTACTAGTAGTTACATCTCCGTGAATTATTGAGTTTTCGTGGAGTCTTGCTATGTAGATCCCGATAGTTCTGCATACATTACATATCTCATCTCTGCTTAACTTTTCAATTAAATCACGAAAAACCATTCCATCGATATACGTCATTATTATTAGGCCTTCTTCTAGGTCTATGTAGAGTGGTATTGGTACGTTAATGTTAAGGGAAATAGCTTTTAGTAGCGCTTTAGCCTCGGTTGCCGTCCTTGTTTTCCTAAAGTCTTTGTCTAACTCCGGGGGAATATATGGCTTAGGAAATCTCCATTTAATAACTGCATCGATGTCTAGAAATGTACACCTAGCTATAATGGCTTCAGCCCCCATACTTAGCAAATCAATATTTCTTAATACATACTTTTCTTCAGCACCTAAAGCTGTAATAATCCTTATTCTCTCGGATAAGAGTCTGCTTAAAACATTAAATAAATCTGAAAGAAGTTCTACCTCCAATAAATGTCTACCTCATCAACACGCCATCTTTGGTTTACTACGGCTTTTCTAGGTTCGATAACGATACCTGATCTATACACTAAAAGGCCTGTCCATGCAATCATAACGCCATTGTCTACAGCATACTTAGGTGGAACAATCCCTAATTCAACACCATATTTTCGGGACATTAATTCAAACTTCTCTCTTAGGATAGGACTTGCTGCAACACCCCCTACTACCATGATCTCCCTCCTTCTAGTATGCATAAGAGCTCTTGCCGCTACCTCTAGGATGCTATTATAGGCTATTTCTCTAAGGGTTAAACAAATATTGTGTATATCCTCTCCTCTTTTGTAGGCTCTAATCGCAGCAGTATATAGCCCCGAAAATGATACATCCTGACCTCGTACAACATATGGAAACTCAGTTAGTATTTTAGTTCCTTTTTCTGCACATTTATCTATAACATGAACCCCATTAATTACATATGGTGGTGCTAATCCTACATCTCGAGCTAGAGAATCTAATAAATTTCCTAAAGCTATATCTAGTGTTTCACCAAAAACTCTATACCGCTTATTAACCAAGGCGGTTATCATCGTATTACCTCCGGAAAGGTATACTATAATAGGCTCTTTTAGCTTAGTTAACTTCAACCCTATTTCAATATGAGCTACGGCATGGTTTACGGGTACAAGCGGTTTACGTAGGTACAATGAAATAGCTCTAGCTATAGTAGCTCCAACTCTTAGACAAGGACCCATACCAGGTCCTAGAGCAACCGCTATAGCATCTATATTCATGGGGTTTAGTTTAGAGAGCTTTAGTGCTTTTTCCAGAGTATTTGGTCCATGTTCAATAAAAAACCTTGATGCTTCTCTTGGATGAATCCCCCCTTCTTTGGGTTCATACTTAGCTCTTTCATCTACTAGTATAAAATTTTCATCACTATCTGTTACAATACCAACGCCAAAGGTATGCGCTGTAGATTCTATACCTAGCACTATCACGCTATTTTTTCCTCTACAAACAATGTATAATTACATTTCCCACAATGCCAACGAGGTCTACCAATCCTATGAAACGCCATTATCGATCCACATCGAGGACAAACTCTATTCTTTAACCTTATTCTACTCCCTGAGTAATCATATTCATAGAGTTCAGATCTAAATCTTTTCTTACTTTCGCTAGGCATACCATATCACCGGGGTTATATTTGCATTCCATTTCTTTTTAGAATATGTTTAAGCTCTGTTTTCTTCATTGAATCTTGGTCTGCATATATATGTATATGTACTTTTGATACACCAGAGCCATATTCTGTAGAAACACTCTTTACAACTACAAGATCCTCAGGAACACTGTATATATTAGCTATAACACTCCTTAGTAGAGATCTCTGAGGCGTACCCGTGAAGATATGCTCTATATATACATCTACATCAAGCCTCTTTAACAACTTATTAATCCCTTCATTTACTATGGTAAGGCTTGCAGATTCTCCGAGTTTCACTACTTGACCTCTACGTCCAAGTCTACGTTCTAGCTCAACTATATCCATAGACTCACCCATGTAACCTTAATTACTTGAGGTATGCATAGCTACACTCCGATTTTTAAAGCATATCTACCTGGAATCTTAATATTAAGCATTTTTGCTACTTCCGATTTCTCAGGGTCTAACACTAACACCATACCGCTCCACTCAAAAGTAAACTCTACAGAGCCACATATAGGGCATTTCTCTTCTTCTGGTTTTACTAATGCTTTACACTTTATACAAGCTTTAAACGATTTAGTACCTTTGCTCATAGCGTCACCTACGATCTATAGATAGCTATTGTTCTAAAGTTCAAAAAATTTTTATGGTGAATAAACAGACAAATTTGTTCTGATAAAGTGTATGGTATGGATTAAGGAGAAATGCAAGATAGTGTCTTTCCCAATAAATTCGGTGAAACACAATGTTAAAGTATTGAGTAGCTATGTACACATTGTCTTAAGTTTAGCTAGTAATGCAGATGTATATGTATTGCTTGAGCCTACACCGATACCTATAAAAATTAACGATGTGAAGCGATATATAGTCTTCCCGCCGTTGTCCGCAATCATATGTAGTAACATCGCTTATAATCTATTTGACAGTACGTACGAAATAATAGATGGTGTATGGGCAAAAGTGGGTATCGTTACACCTTTCGTAAGCACCAATATATGTGGTTCTGCTAAAGCTCTTAACCTATACTTAGACATTAATCCAATTAAGGGCATTCCATATCTGTGCTTAGATCGGGCATTTATAGATTATGAGATAGGTGAAAAAATACTAAATGGAGGATTTATAGAAATAATATGCGATCAAAGGGATGTAGGCTACAGAGTAGCTACTGAAATTGTATGGGAGCCTCTATACATAATTTTAAATAACATCATAAATCTTATTTTACCCAATCAATTTAACGTAATAACATTCACCCCTATAACCATTAACAGAAGTTTACACCAGTACACAAAAACAATTGTAACAGTAGATGGTAAACCCGCTATAATGAAAATAGGAAAGGGGTTGGTATTTAGCATGGATACAACTAGGGAAATTACTTCAATTCTTTATCATATAATGATTTTAATAGCATTTACCACCTCCCTCGAGATTTAACGAATTAACCCATTATTCATTCCAACACGTCTTCAGATACCCTGGGCCCTCATCATAATCTCAGCGCTTTTAACCTACATCATCTATATCGCTAACTATAATTTCTCCTCAACGTAATCGTGTTAGCTAAAGATTTAAAACAATTAATGAACATTGGCTTGAAATTTACTGAGTTTCTTCGGTAAGTAAACATATAACGATTCTAAAGATGTGATTTCTATTTTATTTATAAACAAAATCTCTACTACATGTTCCTCTGGTTCTCTAAAAAGTATATATCTTTAATCCTATTTTAATCAATAACATCGTTTTTGATTAACTATTAAAAGAATTATGAAGGCGTTTTATGGTAATACCATTGCTATAGCTATGAAAATTAACCCTAAGAGTAAAGTTAGTACTCCTAAGTATTTCACTTTCATATTTAATAACGCTTTAGCGGCTTTAAGTATCCCTATTACCAGGTAGTAACCGATTACCACCGTTATCAATATTATACCTATCCACGCTAGGATAGTGGATATATTAGATACAGTACCGGATAGCGCCCTAGATATTGTGTCGAATACTGGTAAGACCTCATTAAATCCCATAATTGCCCCAGGTTAATCTCTATAGCTAAGGCAATTTATTAAAAATATAAATCTAATAAAAGAGTTGCTAAGAGATTAACGCTATTGAAAACTTATATATTATCTCGAATACTTCAGTAGCGTGGACCACGAACTAAAGTAAATTTGTGAGGGTAGAGGTCTTTGAAAATATTAATAGTTAGAGCAGAAGAGGGTAATATCGTAGATAAACAGCTTACTGAAGGAGAGTTAGAGCAAATTCTTAAAGAAGTTGTTATAAAGGCTTTAGAATTATGGAATCCGCAACACTCTGATTTAGTTGTTGTTAAACATAAACATGAAGTTGGTTTGCCATTGCCTTTAAAAAAAGAGCAATACGAAATGTATGCAAGATTTAATTTAAGGCGTATTGGCGATAAAGCTGTGTTTGAGATACCAATATATGTTGTAAGTTATGAAAATGAGTGGATTGAAGAGAACATTAGGGATTCCAAGGTATTCATAGTCGCTCCCTATGTAGATGAAACCACAGCTTCTAATATTATTGAACTTGCTAAGAATATTACTTCAGCAGAGGTAGAATTAGAAGAATCTGAAGAAGAATTAGAGGAAGAGTAGAAATAATATAGTCTTTAAAGCTTAGGGTGCCTGGGGTATCCCTAAACGCCTCTAAGCCCATAAGAGACCGAACAGGATGCAGAGAAAAAGAAGTGAGCAATGACATCAACCGATATAAACTATATCAAAGCTGAACCCCTTAGTTTCTCTTTTACTTCTTGCTTGGCTTTCTCGTAATCGTAATCTAGTGTTCTTTCGTTAATTGGAAACTTAGTGAGTATTGGCATAGCATTTCCATTAACAATAGCGAATAATTGAGGAAGCCATGCCATCCCGAATTCATCTTTTTCGCCATGCACGGAAACATATTCATAATCTTCTTCTTTAACCTCTAACTCAACATTAAGTTCTTTTGATAATTCTTCTGCTAATTTCTTAAAGTGTTTATGTTGAGGTAAGTAACTTGCTGTTACAAGTACAAGCTTTTCTATATGCATGTTAACCACGATAAACATTTAGAATGCACAGAGATATAAGTTGTAATGCTATAAGTACTCCACATCCATAAAATCAATTACTTTTTCATGTTAATTTCGACTACATCTCTATCTTCAAGTACATGGTAAGGGCCAACTCTTTGACCTGGGTACTTAGCTGATGAACCCCATACTCTAGCATATGCAAATTTTTCGTAAAGATCTTTATGTATAATTTTAGCTACATCTAAAACTGTTGCACCTCTTTTAACCACAAGAGGTTTATCTGAGGGCTTACCTGTTGGAGGTTTTGTATACACTCTTACTAAGTCTAGGGTTCTGAATATAAGTTGACCTATACCTCCAAGACCTATCCTCTTTAAAGCTGAAATAGGTACAACAGGTATTTCCGATGATATGAATTCCCTAGCTTTCTTATATCTATAACCAGAGGGGTCAAGGTCTATTTTATTAATTAAAACTATTGTTGGTTTATATATCATTGACTCAAAAAGAGATTTCTCAACTATGTCGATATCAACTTCGCCAAATACTTTAACTATACCATGGTATATCCTGTAGGTATTAAGCAGTTTTATAACTTCTTCTTCTGTACAGAGCAGCCTACCATAGTAGACAAACCTTATCCCCCCACCATAGCTACGTTCAATATTAACGTACCCTTTGGGTTTAACTATGTATAAACCATGATCCTCCAGGAAACTATTAATTGAGTTAAAATCTTGCTCAACATCTCTTGATGCATCAAGCATTATTACAAGGCCATCACTATTTTTGGCTAGACCCACAACTTTCGTGTTCCATCCACCGCCTTCAGGTATTATGGCAGGTGCTTCAATAATTTGGAATTGAATGTCTTCGTACTGTAGCATACCTATCACGGGAAACTTTGTAGTATATGGTACATCTGATATATCTACATTTGCATTTGTAAGAGCTTTAAGGAAAGTGCTTTTACCGACCTTTGTTAAACCTAGGATCACTATCTGTGCTGCACCTTCTTTTTCAATAAAGAACGATGTACCTCCACCACCAGATTTCTTCCTCTTTCTTTCCTCCATTTCTTCGCGAAGTTCAGACATTCGACGTCGTGCCCATCGGACAAGGTTTTCAGTGCCTTTATGCTTAGGTACTGCTGCCAAGAACTCTTCTAGTGCTCGGAGCTTCTCCTCGGGGGTTTTAGCCTCCATATATTTAACGAACTTAGCCTTAGCTTCAGCGGGTAGGTTTGTTACCACCTGTATCCCCAGAACTAATTTGTAGTAATATAGTTGTAAACTTCAAAAACTTAATTTTTCACAGATATTATTAGTTATTTTAGGTGCCAACGATTAATGATGACGCCGAGGCGCTACTGATATATTTTACTGTAAATGATGTATGAATCCGCGACTGATGTCCTCATTATCTTCCAAAAAGTTTTCCTGCGTAAATAGCTTGCGAACCCAGCATTTTTTCTATTCTTAGTAGTTCATTATACTTAGCAGTTCTTTCGCCTCTAGCTGGTGCTCCTGTCTTTATGAATGGTCCATTAACAGCCACAGCTATATGAGATATAGATATGTCTTCGCTTTCCCCACTTCTATGACTAATTATCGTGGTAATACCGTTTTGTTTTGCAAGTTCTATAAAATCAAGTGTTTCGGTTAAGGTTCCAACTTGGTTAGGCTTAACAATAACCCCTTTTACAGATTCCTTTAGTAACGCTTCTTTTAACTTATTGACATTAGTAACTGTTAAGTCGTCGCCTACAACTATTATTTTATCCTTGGTTATCTTCCTTAATTCTGCATAAGCTTCAAAATCGTCTTCGTTGAACGGATCTTCAATGCTTAATATATTGAATTCATCTACAAGATTTCTCCAATACTCCATAAGCTCTTCTCTTCTTAGCTTTCTTCCGTCTATCCTATATATTTCTTCTACCTCATCATAAAACTGTGAAGCTGCAGCATCAAGGGAGATCCTAACCTGATTCTCTACATCATACCCGCAATTCTTTATAGCTATCTTTAAAACCTCTATAGCTTCTCTAACAATTTTCATAGGAGGGGCAAATCCGCCTTCATCGCCCACGTTTACAGCTGATGCATTGTATTTCGTCTTCAATACCGACTTCAGCTCTTTATATATCTCAATAGCAGCTCTCATTGCCTCAGAAAAGCTGTCGAAACCTATTGGTACAATCATGAATTCTTGAACTGCTAGCTCGTTTCCGGCGTGAGCACCCCCGTTTATTATGTTTAACATAGGTACTGGCAATACTCTAGCCTTTACTCCTCCAAGATATTGAAAGAAAGGAACCTTAGCTGTATCAGCAGCAGCTTTTGATACAGCTAAACTTGTAGCTATCATTGCATTACCTCCTATTCTCTCTTTGTTAGGGGTTCCATCTAGTTCAATTAGTATTCTATCTATTTCGGATTGCTTTCTTGAATCCATACCTTGTATAGCCGGAGCTATATAGTTTAGCACATTTCCAACAGCTTTCAGTACACCTCTACCTTTATACCTCTTGATGTCTCCATCCCTTACCTCTATAGCTTCAAACCTACCTCTTGATGCACCTGAAGGAGCTATAGCTCTACCTATACCTCCGCCAACAGTTTCTACAACAACTTCAATCGTTGGATCTCCTCTAGAGTCTATAACCTGAATTGCATCAACATATTTTATAACAAACGAATTCGACATAGCTTTCCAACACCCTAACGCTAACTAATCATTTACAAAGATTTAAGTATTTAAATTCTAGGTATGAAACTAACATTAGGTGTGTATAATGCCTAAACGTGGAAGTAAAAGTCATGGAAGTACTTGTCCACAATGCGGCGCAATAGCTCAACCTTCTAAGACTTGGCAACTGGTATCGCCATTACCTGATAGCCAAGGGAGAATAACAATAACCATTATGGGAAGTTTCCAATGTTCGCAATGCGGATATAAATGGAAAGGTATTGTCACAAAGATGAAAGTTGGAGAAGATGTAGAAATAGAGGGCATTAAAAAATCTGCTACAGGATCTACTGCAAAACCTAGGCAAAGCAGCATCATAGAGCTTGATCTGGAAGAGATAATGAGCGAAGAGGGTTAAAATGAATTTAAAACGTGTAGCAATAATTTTAGAAAACATTTTCCTTATATTCCTTGTTGTTCTCCTACTGTACATTAATATAGCATACTATGTATTTGGATATGTTACCCTTGCTATAGTGAAAGGCCAGAGCATGTTTCCTATTCTTCGCGAAAACGATCTAGTTGTAATATTGCCGAACAAAAACGTAGCATTAGGTGATGTAGTGATATTTAGGAATGATAGAGATGAATATGTTATTCATCGTGTTATAGCGATAGCTGTATGCGAAGATAATTCCAGACTATATATTACCAAGGGTGATAATAATAGACTTGTTGATAGTGTTAGTTGGGGTATAGCGTTAAGAATAAGCAAAATATGTCGCACAAAGAACGTCTATATATTTGAAGGTTTTGAACCTTATGTTAAACAGGCATACGATAAAGACTATATAAGAGGAATACCAGAGGAAAGAATAATAGGTAAAGCCTTATCGTTATTTAATATGGTTGTTAAAATAACGGGTATACCTAGCTTAAGGCCTTAGTATTAACACTGTTTAGGAGATATCTACAAACATCTCTTACGTAGAGACCTGTTGAATTAAGTTTAATGAGTTTTCTAAGGTATTTATCCCATGCAAAACCAAATTTTTGCCAATCGATATAAGACTCTTTAATCCTGTTCAATGCTTCATAATGGAATATACACATACCATCTTTGTACAATGTTCTTTTACATATACTACACCTATCCCTTAATGATGTAATATCGTCCTCTGCTTCTATGTATCGATATAAATCTCGAATTATTTTATCCATATTTGATTTTATGTTCTTTACATATACTTCTACAACATTTTTTGCCTTCTCTTCAACTGCTTTACAGCTAATTCTTTTAACCATGATCTCCTTAAGCATTTCCTCAAAATCTCTTGTTAGGCTTATGCTTACTAGTTCCTTAACATAATTTCTAAGGATATTAATTAACGCTATTGCTATATCTGATACGTTAATGTACCGCGATTTAGAATATATATAGCCTCGTCTAAACAAATTTTCTATTATTTCTGCTCGAGTAGCCTCTGTACCTATTCCTACCTCTTCCATCCATTTCAGAAGCTTCATCCTTGTAGGTAACGGAGGTGGTTTAGTATATCTAATGACGTTTTTTGCACTTACTATCGGTACGAGCATACCTCTTGATAAAGCATTTATAGGTATGAATTTTTCCTCAATGGATATGTATGGATAGTATTTAGACCATCCTCTATCTATAATCCTCACACCCTTAAGTATATAACGTCTACCGTGAATATCAAAGGTTACATTAATGTATTGAATCTTCATAGGAGGGGCAAATGTTGATAGAAATCTTTTAACTATAATATCGTAGAGTTTTATATGAAGATTGCTTAACCCTTTAAAGTCTCCTTCTCCTGTTGGATGTATAGCTGGATGTGCAGGATCATCTTTTGAACCATTATTGGGTTTTAGTACCCCTTTTGTTTCTCTAAGTAGATTTTCAACAAGGAATTTATATACAGGATTTTTAGATAGTTTTTCAAGTATTTGCTTATGGTTAAGGTTGGGAGGTAATTTTTGGCTATTTGTTCTTGGGTAACTTATTAGCGCCTCAAGGTATAGATCTTCAGCTAATTCCTGGGTTCTGTAAGGTGATAGTTTTAGAATTCTATGCGCTTCCGCTTGTAAATCGGGTAGATTGAATGGATGAGGAGGATCATATTCTACCACATTAATAGAAACTGATTCCACACGCGCATAAGGATCTCTTTTAACTTTTTCAATATATGTTTCTGCCTCTGTAGACAAGGTGAAAGGTGGGTCTAGTGGTTCTACGTGGTAAACTTTACCATCAATTTCTATTGAAATAGAAGGATATGCTAGCGGTTTAGGTACAAAAAGCCTACGTTGAAGTATTATGTCTATTGCATAAGCTAATGTAGGGGTTTGAACTCTACCAGCACTTAAAACCCGCTGGCTTTTAAAAGCTTGGTTGTACAAATCCATTAAAGCTCTTGAAACATTTATTCCCCATAACCAGTCCAATATGTGTCTACATATACCTGCTTCAATCATTTCGTAATCCAATTTTGATAGATTTTCAAAAGCATTTATTAATTCTTGACGTACAAGACTTGAGAATTTTGCTCTTAATGCCCTCTGTTCATCCCCATGATGTTTTAAAATCATATAGCATATAACAGACCCCTCTATATCATAATCACAAGCACTTATATAAAGTTTGGCATTCTTAGCGAGCATTGATATAACTTCTAGGAATCGTTTAATGTGTCTAGCGTTTACTTCAACAAGATACCTTGGAACCCATCTATAATTAAATACAGGGTACCCTCTTTCATATGTATGGAGACTATACATATGTCCTATAGCTGAGGCCACAACATAGTATTCACCATTTTTTCGAACTACCCACACAGGAACCTTGTTTATATAGTATTTCACAGCGTTACCTAATGCAATGGCTATTTTCTCAGCTGCCCTAGGCTTTTCAGCAATAACCAAGATATAATTTTTAGGAAACCCTTTGGGGATTGTCACCATACACTATTCCAAACAAGGTATATGAGATAGTTAAATTCAAGGTATAATACTTTTTGTAGAATTGACAGGACAATATATTACTCTTACTCGCTTTCTTCTCCAAAAATATTCTTTATAAGGTTTTTGATATATTCATTTCTCTTTTTCTCGACGTCAATAAATACCTTAACTGGTATTAACTGGTATTCCCCATTCGGTAATTCACGCTTTATAAGCATAGGCAAGATTCCCATCTCAAGTTCCTTTTCAGCTATAGTTACTACATCCTTGAATTCTACCTTAGATATGTCTATAAGTGGTGGTGCACCCATAGCTAGCTGTATAGCTCTTGCAGCTATTATTCTTGCACGTTCGTACTTGGTGATCCTCTTAGGCCCTATAACGACGTCGTCGATGCTTTTAACTAATATAGGATATTTTTGCTGCCTAGGAGACAATCTATCTTTCACCTAAACTAGAAAAATTTTCGTTATTTTTGGGGAAAAAAGTATTATTGAATGCAAAAACACTTAAACAACACTAATGTAGCTTATGAATTAGAATGGCTTAGTCGAGAGATGGTGTTGCTCCTTCTTCCTCTGGTTTCCTTCCTTCTTTCTTCTTTTCTTCTTTCTTTGGAGATGCGGCAATTACATCATCAATCTTTAGCAGGGTTGAAGCTGTTTCCGTAGCACTCTTCAGTATTTGCTTCTTAACTGTTACCGGCTCTAACACATTTAGATCAAACATATTCTCAGCAACTTTACCATTTAGTACATCAATGCCTGCCGATGTCTTTCCTTCAGCATGTAGTTTCCTTAACTCCATAATCCCCTCAAGCGTATCCATACCGGCTGTTTGTGCTAATACTGCTGGTATTTCCTCTAGTGCCTCTGCAAAAGCTAATACCGCTAGCTGCTCTTTACCGGCTATAGTTTCAGCCCATCTCCTCAATCTCATAGCTAGCTCGATTTCCGTAGCTCCTCCTCCAGGCACTATCTTGGGATCTTTTAATACATTCCTTACAGCATTTAAACCATCATTAATGCTCCTCTCAGTTTCATCTAACAACATATCGCTTGAACCTCTAAGCAATATTGTCACAGCTTTGGGGTTCTTGCATTTTTCAATAAACACCATTTTGTCGTTTCCAACCCTTCTTTCTTCAACCAATCCACATTCACCTAGGTCTTTCTCCGTCAGATCTCTAATACTAGTAACTATTCTACCTCCAATCGCTTTCTCTAACTTCTCCATATCACTTCTCTTAACTCTTCTAACAGCTAGAATTCCCTTCTTAGCTAGGTAATGCTGCGCCACATCGTCTATACCTTTCTGGCATACAACAACATTAGCGCCAACACTAACTATTTTCTCAACGTAGTCTCTGAGTATTTTTGCTTCTTCTTCTAAGAAGGCTCTTATCTGCTCTGGTGATGTTATGTTTATCTTTGCGGTTATGTCCGGTTTCTCAATCTCAAGCGGTGCGTCAATTAAAGCTATCTTAGCGTTTTCAACTCTTCTAGGCATAGCAGGGTGGACAACTTCTTTATCGAGTACAACACCGTACACCAGCATACTATCAGCTAAACTTCCACCCCTCTTCTTCTCCACCTTTACCATATCTAACTTAACATCATAATATCCATCAGGCTTCTTCTCAGCGGCTGTAAACGCTGCTTCGATAACCATATCAATGATTTTGTCAAGTACATCTGATGTAGCTATATATTTGCTTGCAAGTGTGGCATACAACACTTTCTTAAGCTCTTGTTTAGCTCTAGTTCTATCCTCGGGATCCTCTAGGTTACCTATTGGAATCTTCACAGCTATTTCATCAAGTATCTCAAGAGCTTTATTAAGTGCTTTTTTGTAACCTTCTATGATCATTGTTGGATGTATACCTTGATCAAGCAATCTCTCTGCTTTCTCTACAAGGGATCCGGCTAGTACTACAACGGATGTCGTACCATCGCCGACCTCGGCATCTACAGCTTTAGCTGCTTCAACTAGCAACTTAGCTGCTGGATGTTGAATTTCCATTTCTTTAACTATTGTTGCACCATCATTAGTGACTGTTATATCACCAAAACTGTCGACAAGCATTTTGTCAAGTCCACGTGGACCTAAGCTGGTTCTAAGTATTTCTGCAAGAATTCTAGCAGCCATTATATTTGCCTTTAGCGCCTCTCTTCCATAAGTTCTGCTTGTACCCTCTTTTAGTATTAGTACAGGTATCCCGTACATCGCCATATACCTTACACCAAACAGGTTGATTTAGTGAGGTTCTATATAAATCTTAATGAAAATTGCTAGCTTAGATCAGAAGCGTCTATGGATATCTGAAACTTCTTACATACATCACATATTGGTTCTAGACTAAAAGCTCCACAATATCTGCATCGTGTAGATGTTCCAAATGCGTATGATTGAAGTAGTTCTACAGATTTAATGCTCGAGTACAAAAGTTCTATTGAGTTAAATAGTAGTTTCTTTGCTTTTTGCATAAATCTATCGCATTCAATTATAATCGGAGAATCTATGACTATATTATCTAATGTTTTAATTATCGATACATCCGGTGAGATTACATAGAAAAAAGGTCTTGTAATTTTTATTTCATCCACGACCTTAATAGGCAATCCTTCGCTAAATATTGTTCGAGAAGTTGTTAGAATACCTAGTACAGATAGTAACGTTAGCTCATCCCTGAATAGAGGAGTTACTATGAATTTAATGTTATGCTTATTAGCAATTTTAACAGCCACAGCCTCTACGAACTTAATGAGTTCTACAAGGTTAGATGTTTTGAAGTTTAGCCCTACTTCTATGAAATTGTCAACGTTTCGATCGATGTAATGTTTTACGATACTACAATTAGTTATACTGTTAAAGCATATAACGTTGTATGTTAATTGAAGATCTTTAGTAGCCCCTTTATATATGTAGAAGCTCACTATGGATTCTTCTACGGCTTCTGGTCTTATCACAAATAATACTGTGCTTAATTTATTGACCATTTTATAGTAGCGAACTGCTTTACGAACTTGACGAACTATACTTCTAAAAAGACATAATCTACATAGCAATTCTCCAGAACTCCTACGTCTGTAAACAGCATCTCTTTTCCTACACACACTACATAAAATCCTCTCGTTGTTACTAACTTTAGTCACGGTATCTCACGCAACTATAAACCTGACATCAACTGAATATAGTTTAAGAGTTTCTCTAATACCTCGTTTTAATGTAATTTCATCGTTAATCTTGGTGCCTAGAACTCCTTCTTGTTCGAAAACGCATTCGCCATTAAAGTAAAGCTTTATTAACACCGATTTCTTGGCTACTTCAGCTTCAAAAGGCTTTAACATGTTTAGCGCCACTTCATAGTGCACCACAGCAAAAGGTATAGTAGGTTTAGATATATCTTCTAGTTTTCTTAAAAGCTCAAAAACATAGTCCCAAAGATCTTTTTTACCCTTATTTGCGATAGCTATACCTGCTAAACGATGTTTTCGTATATATTCTTTGGCTTCCCCAATACTTCTTAATTCGCAAACCACGGGATTACCCACCTTTATTAGATAAAAGAGATTTCAGAAGCTCCTTTTCCTTGCTACTTAACAGGATCTCTATGTCAAGTTTGTCTCTTTCGTGAGTTGGAGGTTTTAGACCTAAATTATTTAGGTATATGTAACCATACATAATAGTTTTCTTTACATCTTCTTCACTGTAACGCTCAACAAAATCTCGAAGTAGTTTCTCAAACTCCACATACCTCTTCAATTCTCCTTCATTAATTGATGCACCACAAACAATACATGTTAGATCTGGCATTAATGAATTAAATCCGCAACGAGGACATATGACAGGGAGTAGTTGATACTTTCTCTGAACCCAATAAGTTCTCCATGTAGCTCTAAGAGTTTCAAGTAAATCATGTCTCCTATGCTTTACTATCTCGTTATATAGCCTAGGAGCGTATCCTAGTATAGCTTCACCTATATTGCTGACTATAAACTCTAGTTGATTTAGTGAAAGTTCTTCACGTAGTTCAAGAATTAATTGCGCTATAATCTGGTTCACATGTTGAAGGTTTCTTATAAATCGCCTCCTTATCGTATCCTTATCTAATGTAGCTGCTTCACCTCTTAGTATATCTACTAACTTAGTAACTATAACCCTGGCCTCATCTTTAGCTAGATCAAGAGTCCCTAGGTTAAATGTGTCAATTAGCTCCTCTAAATTTTTGTCAACCCAAGATTCGGTATCCGCATACCTCTTCTTATGAGTTGCGGATTTGCGAGATGAAGTAGAAATCGAGGTTGTAGAAGAAGCTGGTACCATAACAGAAGTAGATGGTTTTTGTAATTCAGCTGAAGTCTGAGGTGATGTAAGTAAAGTAGTTTGCACATTAGATTCACTTTGCTGAGACCTTTTACTTTTAATTTGTGAAGACCGTGATTTCTTGGTCAGAGTATTGCACCTCATCGTTAAATTTACTCTTATTGAAACCACTATATTAGGTAATCCATACCTAGCTTAAATATAGTAAACGTTAAGGTTCTAGAATAAACTATAGATGGAGTAAAATTCATTACTTGCACATTATCTTCTTAAGTACGAGTCGTGTTTGCATTTATTATCCTTGAAACAAATCTTAAACACGAATAGGTAAGGGTTAGGGTATGGCCCTAAAAGATTCAGAGATACAAAGCGTAACAACATTATCTCAGATAACTGTAGTTAAACGCAACGGTAGAATAGAACCTTTCAATGTAGATAAGCTTGTAAATAGTTTAATAAAAACATGCCAAAATTTATGTACGTCTTCAGAAGTTCAAGAAATCGTTAAACAAATCATAAATGAAATAATTAAGCAACAATCAACAACTATTTCATCTAACGAAATAGCAGAAAGAATTGTAAAAATAATGGTCGCAAATAGTATCTATGATTCAAAGTGGCTTGAAGTAGCTAAAAGATATGAATTAGGACAAGTTTACAAAGATGTTTATAGATCTAAAGATTTTACACTAGATCCTGCGGATCTGAGGCTAGGTTTTACTTCGCTTAAGGTTTTAAAAAGCCGCTATCTTTTGAGAGACCCTGAGACCAGACGATTTATTGAGACCCCCCAGATGATGTTTAGAAGAGTTGCAAAAACCATAGCAGCTGTTGAATATAGGTATTGCATGGATAATATAGGAGATAGCAATAAGTGCAACGATGTTGTTAAGTACTGGGAGGATAGATTTTACGAACTACTCGCTGATTTACGCTTCCTACCTAATTCGCCAACATTAATGAATGCTGGTACAAAACTTGGAATTCTTTCTGCATGTTTTGTTATACCTGTGAGAGACTCTATAGTAACGCCCGACGGAGAAGGAATATACGATGCTTTAAGGGCTCAAGCAATAATCTTTCAACAAGGAGGTGGAACAGGTTTTGATTTTTCTGAACTAAGACCTGAAGGCGATATCATATCAACTACAAATGGGTTATCTAGCGGACCCTTATCTTTTATCAAGATGTTTGACGTGAATACAGATATCATAAAGCAGGGTGGAAGAAGAAGAGGAGCTAATATGGGTGTAATGCATGTATGGCATCCAGATATAGAGAAATTCATAGACGCTAAATCAGGTAAATCGAAAGATGTAAATCTTCAAAACTTTAACATAAGTGTTGGTGTTTACGATTATTTTATGTATGCCGCAATTAATGGTGGTATGATCCCCCTAGTAAACCCGAGGAAAACAAATCTAAGGTCTGATCTAGGCAATGATTCTCGTTATTATGCCATCGTTAGAGCTAGGAACTATATAACAGATGAATGGGTTCAAGCAGAAGTCGTAAAAGAGCTTGAGGCTAGAGGTGGTAGTGTGTGGCTTGACGATTCTGTTATAGTAACTGTTGACGAGGCTATGGCTATAGCTGAGGATAGAAAAGCTATTGTAAGTTACATAGACGCAAAGAAACTCTTCGAAAAAATTGCGAGGAACGCATGGGACTCCGGAGACCCTGGACTAATATTTATAGATACAATAAATCGCAGACATAGTACTTGGTACCTAGGCAAAATAAATGCTACAAATCCTTGTGGCGAGCAACCATTATTACCGTGGGAAAGCTGCAACCTTGGTAGCATTAACTTAGAAAAATACGTTTACATAGACGGTGAAAGGAGCCCGCAAATCGATTGGGAAAAACTTGCTGATGATTTGAAAGTTGCGGCCAGATTCATGGACAACGTTATAGAAGCTGCCTCATGGCCTTTAAAACAGCTCGAAGAAGCTGCAAAGAAAACCCGCAAAATAGGTTTAGGGGTTATGGGATGGCACCATATGCTTATAAAACTCGGCATACCCTATGATAGTGTTGATGCTTTATATTTAGCGTATTATTTAGCTGAATGGATAGAATACAATATTGCTTTAGCTAGTATAGAACTAGCTAAAGAGAGAAAAGCTTTTGCTTTATATGACCCCGAAAAATATAGACCTACATGGCTCACAGTAAAACCCCTTGAAGAGTTGCTGAATATTGCTAAAATAAAGGATAAACCAAGCGATAAAGTGCTGAAAATTATAGAAAAGAGACCTACTGTTAACTGGCAATATGTAGAAGAATTAAGGAAAAAATATGGTATAAGAAATGCAGCATTAACGAGCATAGCACCTACGGGTACCATAAGCATAATAGCTGATACTTCCTCTAGCATAGAACCTATATTCGCTGTAGCATTTGAAAGACATACAACAATAGGTACATTCATAGAGATAAATAGGATATTCCTGGAGTATCTTAAAAAATATGAACTAGAAGATCCCAAACTTATAAAAATAGTAGCTGAAAAAGGTAGCGTAGCCGACTTATACTTCATACCTAAATCTTTAAGGATTCTCTTCAAAACAGCATACGATATTGAATATGTATACCATGTTCTACACCAAGCAGTATGGCAACAATGGGTTTGCGGTGGGGTTTCAAAAACTGTTAACTTAAGGTTCGAGGCATCAATTGACGACGTAAGGGAAGTGTACACATTGGCTTGGATGTTGGGGTGTAAAGGTATAACTGTTTATAGAGATAAATCTAAACGACAACAAGTAATATATGTTGGAGTAAAAATGCCTCAAAAAGAAGAAACCTTGGAAGCTCACACAGAATCGCATGCTAAGCATATTAAGTATAGAAGCCTAACTGAAGCTATCGAGAGTCTTACAAAAATTGAATGCCAACAATGTGAATATTAGCTAAACCTATGATAAAAAGCGTATCGTTTTCCTCAAATTAAAGTATATATATCGCTTTTATCTAGAATAATATAAAATGATATAGTTTGTAAAAAAAGTAAAGCTATTGCTATACTGTGGAAACATGGCTAATCTAAATAGCCTTAAGTATAGTATAATAGATAAGGTCATAGATTTTTTACTTAATCCTAGAATTACCACTCTGTTAAAACCTCTCACCGACGTTGCTTATTCTCTCTATGAACGTTATCTATTAAAACAGATAATATCAAAGCCTATGCCCAAGCATGTAGCTATAATACCTGACGGAAATAGACGCTGGGCTAAAGAACATGGACTAAATCCGACAGAAGGTCATGAATACGGCTATAGAAAGATGAAAGAAGTCCTTAAATGGCTATACGATTTAAGTATCAATATTGTTACAGTGTATGCAATGTCTTATGAAAATTGTTTAAAAAGATCGAAAGAGGAGCGCCAAAGACTTTTTAGTATTATTAAGAAAGGGTTGATAGAACTTGAAGAAGATAGAATTCTAGAAAAATACGAGGTTAAATTTAAAGTTTTTGGAAAACTTGAAATGGTTGATAAGGATATAATTGAGTATGCTAGAAACCTAGAAAAGAAAACCGCGGATTTTAATTCACGTTTCTTGAACGTAGCTATATGCTACGGTGGAAGACAAGAAATACTTGAAGCTGTAAAAGCAGTAGTTAAGGATGTACTTGAAGGTAGGTTAAAGATCGATGATATAATAGAAGATACTTTAATTCACTATTTATCGACTTCTCATTTACCTTTTCCAGAGCCAGATTTAGTTATTAGGACTTCAGGGGAGCTTAGGATAAGTAATTTCTTATTATGGCAGATAGCTTATAGTGAATTATATTTCTGTGATGTTTACTGGCCTGATTTTAGAAAGATAGACCTTTATAGAGCAATAAGATCTTACCAAAGTAGAGAAAGAAGGTTAGGTGCCTAGCTATAGTGTAAAAGGTTAATTGCTTAACAATCAGCCTTGAATAGTTGTTTCAGGTTTCATATCTGTTCATAACGGTTGATGTAGATGGAAACACTTAAAGTACTCTATATGTAGTGATATGCATAAGTAGTTTTGATGGGTGATTAAGAGCCGTTACGACATTCTAGATAACAGCTCTCCCCGAGGTACCCAAGATGTAGAGGTCTAGGGGTCACCTTGAAAGCCCCTAAGCCCGATGAGAATCCAAGCGGGATGCAGGAGAAACAAGGAGGAGATGACGAAATCAACCGATATAAACCTATGCCAGAGCTGAACCCCTACATCCGTTACCTTGTAATGGAACATATTCCGCCTAAGACCTTATTAACTCTTTGAAAAATACTAGATACTAGTTTGGCCCTAGTTTTACTATTTGTGGGAGCATCATATGAACAACCAATACAAGCTTTCGCCAGAGGAATTACGTGTATACAATATAATTAAACGTGAAACAAAGAATTCAAAAGGCATCAAACAAACTACACTACGAAAACACCCTGAGTTAAAGGACATAGAATCAAAGAGGATTACAGAGATTATCAGGAAATTAATAAAGCTTAACCTTGTTGAACGAGTTCTAGTAAATGATGGTGGAAGAAATTCTTATGTATTGGTAACGAAAGAAGTTATTCAAAACCAATACGATACCTTGGAAGGGGATAGATCGTCTTCAACCTCGAATTCTATTGTAAGTAAGTTAGATGTCTTTACTCTCTTAACAGATATACCATGTATTAAATGTAGACATATTTTTGAGTGTGGTGTTGGTAGAACCCATGATCCTCTACATTGTCCCTTAATAGCTTACTTCATACTTGAAAAATCAGGTATAATCTCGGAAACGCGAAAAACTTAATAATTAGGTGTTGTTAGAAACCTTTGCATCCTTTGCTAGGGTTCTTTAAAGTGTTATCTCTGATATTTTCTGCCCAATATACCTTAATACTTGAAACATTTTATTACATCATATATTGGAGCTAATGATACAATACCATCAGTGTATGTGTAGCTTTTAGCTACCTTGTATCCTATATTTTTTAAACACTCTATTACTTTATTCTTCGGTGGTATATTGGTACGCAAAGCTCTTGCAATCATTGGAAGCCTTATAGTCAACATATCTATTTCTGCATAATCGTTTAATAGCTTAAACAATCGTCTTGATGTTTCCTGTATCCAGGGTTTATACATTGTATTTTCAACTAATGATTTTATTACATCTTTATCTACTGTTTTACAAATCCATATAGGGGCTACTTTAGCAGTAGGAAAACCACAAAAAGGACATGAATTGCTTTGATCCCCGTGATTCTCCACATAACTGTAGCTACAGCGTATGCAAATTCTTAACGCTTTTAGACATGTATTCATTTGTTTAAGAGCTTTATTAGCTCCTTCACCTATTCGAACATATATACGTACATAATGTTTATAGATGTAGGAAAGCAGTGGTTCAATATACCTATCTAATGAAAAAGCTGTTCTTGCCACATACGATAGTAGTACCCTAATAGCTAGATCTTTTGATATAGGTGTTAAAGAACCTATAACTCCGTATCTTCTATACATTTTATCTTTGTGTTTACCTTCTAGGACGGCTAAATCTGTAGCCGTAAAAGCAACTACCCCTCCTCTTTTAATGGTAGATATAGCCGAACATGTAAAAGGTACAGGGCTTCCAAAAGGATCAATATCGATGTAGTTAAGTCTTAGGCCTAGTCTTTTCAACTTATACATTAGCTCATTTGCATCACTTTTTTCAATACTAATTCTGTTTTCAAGTTTATTTAAACGAGTGTTTATCTCCATAATTTTTATTGATATTTCTGATATATCCCCCATGATGATTTTTATTTGTTCAGCTTTACTAACCTCTAATGCTATTCTAAGACCTCTTACACCAGTGGCAGCCAGTGGATCCACAACAACAAATTCTTTACCTGATACATTCTTAACTAAATATTCCACGATTTCTACAGCAATATCCCTATTCTCGACCATATTAGGGTTGTAGAATACCGGAGCCCAAGCAGGTTCGTAAACACCATTGTTTCTTGTGTATAGTTTTGGATCTGGTACACATATTCTAGCTAAGCCTTCTACTACCTCTGTAAACTTATCGGGGCATATATTCATAATTAATAACCGTTACCCTAAAGCTACTACATAAGGTCGTTGACTAGTACTAAATGCAACTTATCTCTATTGTTCCCTGTAACTGTATATATCTTGGCATTCTGTCTTCGTAAAATCTCTATAATTTCTTTATCATTTAGATTCCTATGCACTACAACTAGTGCTTTTTCAGCCTCTGACAATTTTCTGATAATTTCTTTTCTAAGCATAGAAATGGAAAGCTCCATAGGACCTATTTCGTCTATTCCTAAGATAGATTTTTCACCACTTATATATCTTGTTAACGCGTTAACCCCTATTCTAGTAGCCTCATCTTCAACAACAACATATCTTCCGATTCTTCTTCCTGATATCTTGTACCCAAGTTTAGGAGCTTTATCTATTGCTAAGGCAAGCCATCCTGATTCCCCAGTGTTTATATCTACTATTCTAAACCCTACTCTAATACCTTCCTCCCTTACCTCTGGACAATAAAAACCATAGAAAATAAATCCGTGTGTTTTTAATATATAAACAACCTTATTGAATACTGTACTTTTACCTACACCAGGTCTCCCTGTTATAGCTACTATCAACACTGTTCACACTCTAGGTCTAAACCATACTTAGTTACATGATTATACCTAAGGGTTATTCCGTAATCTTCAATCTCTTTTATTATCTCACGCCGAGTATCGTCTTTAACTATATTTATAGGTACTCCATCAAGAGTATTTGAGATAATTTTATTCTCCTTGGCTTTAGCGATAGCAATGTCAATACTTATCTTGTCGTCAATTAAGGAAATAAAGACCCTGGCCCCTCTCTTATTAGCAATTATATCTGAAGGAAGATATGTAAAAGATTCGGCCTCGGCTCCCTGATCAATTATTACTTTTAAGAGTTTTTGCTTAACTTTATCCTCTTTAATTGTTACGTTTCTTCTATGAGCCGATGAATCTGTTATTCTATCCTTGAATATATCTACCTCCCTAAGCACATCCTCAAAATCCTTAGCAAACACTTCCATAAACCTATAAGCCTTTTCCACACTCATATCTATTAAACCCTCTTCGTACATTTGTAAAGCTTTTGGTGTTGTTCCTACAGTTTTAGCTAATTCACCCAATCTATACCCTTTCTTGTGCCTAAGTTCTCTTAGTTTTCTTCCATCTATTTTAACATAAAACATGCCTTTGTATTCGTAGATATATACTCTTTCACCATAAGCCATTTCATTGATAGTTCTTGTTTGCACAATTCCAACTCTATCTCTTATGTGAAGCACGCCATCAAGTATTTTTTCATCATTAATTTTATCTGCTATTATAAGTGCATTGATATTGAGGAAGTTTGTTAATTTTTTAAGTTCCTTAAAGAAATTGCTGACAGTACTTACATTTTGTATTAATTTAATGAATGAAGTCTCATTATCTCGTTTAACTATATAGTCTAGTAACTTCTTATCAGATCTAGGATACTCTACTTTGTGAACTACCTCAGCACGTAAAGCCCGCAAGTTCTGTTCTATCATTTGAACTAGTTTATTGCCGATGTCCATACAGTTTTTAGCCCTGAACTTAATAACTATTATTCGAATTCAATGTGCTATATCAAGTATTGTTTATAGTAATCAGAATAAAATAAACTTTACGGTAATAGTGTTACCATTAATGTAATGATTTTAAGAGCCAACAATTAATACATAGGTAGATTTATTTATGTTTATAATAAATAGCGAAAACCATAGCGTGATCTTTATCAAATGGCTCAAGATGAACTACATCTATTATTTCAAATCCTCTATTCATTAGCGTATCTATTTCCCTTCTATAGACTTCACTGGGTTCAGCTGTAACATCGATACTCCGAGCCTTGATTGCAAGCAACAGCCATCCACCATCCTTTAAGAACATTTCAGCATTATCAGCAACTATTGATGCTTGTTCCGGTTGAGCTATATCAGCATATAGTCCATCTACTACTTCAACTATATACCTATATCTCTTAGGCATTCTGGCATCTTCAAGCAACGGTACAATGTTTTGTCTGTCGTCAGCTACAACTATGAGTTCCCTCATAACCCTAGGAGCAAATTCAACAGCGTATATGACCCCGTCAATACCAATGATATCTGATATGTGACTTACAGTTGTACCAGATCCTGCACCTAGATATAATATCTTTTGACCTACCTTTATCGGTAACTCTTTAAGTCCTTTAACTAATGCGGCTGCTAGCTTACTTCTATAAGCGTTCCATTCCCTGTATTCTCCATCCTTCCATCTGTATAGGTGCTCGCCATAGACTCTTTTGCCTGGTACAAGGTTCTTTGTTGCAATCTTAGTACTGCCATCATCTAGCTCTACAACATAAACGTGTTTATACTTCTCGTGTTCATATAGACTTACTACCTCTGACATTATACCACCTACGACATTATTACACTTAAAAACTAATAAGCTTACCTTGTTATTTACCTCTTCTTCTCTCTACCTTGGGTGGTCTTCTTTCTCTCTCTTCTTTCTTTGGCGGCTTAGGATAAAGCTTCTTTACTTCATCAATTCTTTCATATAGTTTCTTCTTGAGCTCCTCTCCTACATAACGACCTGTGAAGAAATCTATTCTAGCAGCAATGGCAAGCTTAGTAGCTAAGGCCCTAGCTATCTTACCTCTTTGCCACTTAGGGGCTTTCCTTATCTCTGGGAACTGGAATATAACGCCGTGTTTCGGTGGTTTACCCCCAGTTCTAAGTGCTCTAAACAAAGCTTTTTCTGCACCTAAAACTTGTACTGTACTTGCAGGTAATTTTGCAAGTTCTTCAAGACTTCCAGCTAAACTTAGTAATCTTGCACCTAGCAGGGGACCTACTAAAGCTGTGAAGTTTGGCGCTACCTCCTTCATAACCTGATCTATGTAATTAGTGAGCTTATCCCTTAACTCAAGGAGTTCTAACCATATGTGTGCAAATTGACGTATAATAGTTAAGTCCATTTCCGATAAATCGGCACCAATGCTCTTTTGAGCTGCTTCCACAATTCTTCTCGCCCTACCCTCGGTAATCCCTAGTTTTGTTAAAGTCTTTACGTCCATATTATCTCTATACCCAATCTCGGCAACAATCTTAACGTATTCATTATGTTCTCTAGATATGTCGTCGAGCTCTGGGAAATATACGCTATACCATTCTCGTAATCTTACAGCAAATAGATTAAGAGTCTTATCTATGTCATCAATCGCCCTTATCGCTTGAACTGCTAGTAAATCTCTTTTCTGAGCATATTTTCTAAGTCTTCTTCTTGTAAGTTCTAATGATAGTAGATGCATATACTCTCTGAAACTTTTCTCATCAGGAAATAGCCCAAGTTCAACTGCCAACTTAGCTAGGTTTCCACGAATTACCTCAATTGGTTTTGGTGCAATGGAAACCTCGCACTTTAACCCTTTTTGCGAAAGCTCGCTAGCTATATCGGGATCCTCAAGCACTAGTACATAGTCTTCTAAACCTAACTTAGTCTTCAAACTTTCAATGAGCTGAGATAGGGTATTATTTATTTTACCTTCTGAGATCACTAGGAGTTCTTCTATTGTAGCACCTATATCTTTAGGGTAGACTGCTTTCTCAACAATATTACCGTTCTCATCTACAGCGAACGAACCTATGACTGTATCAGCTATAAATATTCTCTTATTCATCACGTAACACCTAGAGTCCAAGAATTCTAGGATGTGGTTAACGAATATATAAGTTATTATCTGCTCAAATGTTTACTGTAGTTATTATAGCTTGATCTTATAGTACGGCTCAAAATATAGATAAGCTTATAAAGTTTTAGCATTAGAATAATCATAGGAATGGTGATAATTCATGCCTTCGCATGGTTCGCTTACAAAAGCTGGTAAGGTTAGAGGGCAAACCCCTAAGATACAGCCAAAGCCTAAGAGAAACTTAGTGCCGAGAATTAGGAATAGACGTGAATACTGGATAAGGCAGAGAAAAGCACAGGGATTGCCTATACCAACAGTAGTACCACCCTCATCTATTCCTAGAAAGAAAGTATCTACTACTTCTGCTAGTTAGTATTATAGTTTAAAGTGGTTTATGTTGAAGATATTTCTTGATAAACTTACTTGCAATAAATGTCTTGTGCTTAAGGATCCCAGATAAATTATCTGTGATTGATGTTGACTTGGCTATAAGAAGTATCGCTTACATTGATGTATAGTTAAAATAGCTTGTATTTATACTAAAGATAGATGTACAGAGATTTTTAGAACTAGTGTGGCGATATAAGTTGAAGGCCGTACTTCAAGTGCCTAAGTACATAAACTATGCAGATGTAGGGCTTGTTGTAGGTCTTGAAATTCATCAACAACTAGACACAAAAACCAAACTCTTTTGTAACTGTGAGACTAAGCTCGTTAAGGAACACGAATTAAATCAATTTCAGCCTATAATAAGGTACCTTAGAGCTACTCGTAGCGAATTAGGTGAGATAGATACTGCAGCAGCATTTGAGACACAAAGAGGTAGGAAGTATCTCTATAAAGCACCCGATGCAGCTTCATGTCTTGTAGAGCTAGATGAAGAGCCCCCGCATGAGCTTAATCGTGAGGCACTTATTATAGCTATAGCTATAGCTAAAGCTCTTAACTCTATGGTTGTTGACGAAGTTCATGTCATGAGGAAAATAGTTGTTGATGGATCTAATACCACTGGTTTCCAAAGAACGGCTATAATAGCTTTGGGGGGTTATATAATGGATGAAGAAGGTGTTATACGAATACAAACAATAGCCTTAGAGGAAGATGCTGCTAGAAAAATAGGTGAAGACTTTGGATCAGCAATTTATTCTCTAGATAGACTAGGAATACCGTTGATAGAGATATCTACAGCCCCCGACATAAAAACACCTGAACAAGCAAAACGTGTTGCAGAGAAAATAGGTTTTCTACTTAGGTTAACAGGTAAAGTTAAGAGAGGCATAGGGACTATAAGACAAGATCTTAATCTATCGATTAAAGGTAGCCCAAAAATAGAGATTAAAGGTATACAAAAGCTTGAGCTTATACCTAAGGTTATACAGGAGGAAACAAGAAGGTTGATAGGCCTTTTAATGATAAGGGATGAGCTTATAAGAAGGGGGGCAAAGGTTGAAGAAATAATGTCGCAAATTCCCATCGATATTACGGAGTATTTGAAGGATTGTAGTAGTAATATTATCCAAAGTGGTTTACGCAAGGGATATCGTGTCTTTGCTATTAAACTTCCATTCTTCGATGGACTTCTAGGGGTTGAGCTACAAACAAATAGGAGATTTGGTTCAGAGCTAGCTGATTATGCAAGACAGTGGTCCGGTGTTAAAGGTATTATACATAGCGATGAGCTACCAAGCTATGGAATAAACGAGGATAATGTGAATATAATTAAGAAAGTACTCAACCTAAGGGATAAAGATGCCTTCGTACTAATTGTTGATGAGCCGGAAAAAGCGCTTAAAGCATTTGAAATAATAAAGGAAAGGGCGTGCCAAGCGCTCTACGGTATCCCTAAAGAAACTAGAGGCGCAAACGACGATGGTACTACAAGATACCTTAGACCACAACCAGGTGCAGCTAGGATGTACCCAGAGACAGATGTACCTCCAATAAAAATAGATAATGAGCTTTTAGCTGAATCAGAAAAATTAATTCCGCCACCGATAGAGGTTAAGCTTGAGCAATTAACAAAAAAATATGGGCTTAGTACTGAACTCGCCAAGCAAATCCTATACAGCGAATATTTAAATATTTTCGAAGAATTGATTAAGACATATAATGTTGAACCTAAGCTTATAGCTACTTTGTTGACCTCAATATTTGGAGAATTAAAGAGTGAAGGCCTTGAAGTGTCTGTTATAAGCGACGATCATTTACATATGATAGTAAAAGTCATAGAAACATACAATATAAGGGATAAGGACTCTATAAAGAATATTATTAGTGCTGTTATTAAAAACCCTGCGATAACTTACAATGAATTAAGTAAAATTACGAGTAGTGCGCATATATCTGAAAATGAAATTAGAGCTATAGTTATGGCTAAAATATTTGAAAACATTGAAACTGTTAAAATAAGGGGTGAAAAAGCATTTCAATTTATAATGGGTAAAGTTATGAATGAACTTAGAGGGCGAGCTGATGGCAAAATAGTAGCTTCTATTGTTAAAGAAGAATTAGCTAAAGTCCTTAGTAAAATGGCACAACAATGATGTGTAGAGAACCTTTTACGGTTGACCATAGTTATTGGTTAAAACGTAGAGAAGAAGCTTATAGAAGGTTTCTAGAGGATATAGAAATAGGTTACATTGATAAAGACATAGTTGATTTTATAAAATATGTCTTTACTAAAGAAAAGATCTTCACAACAAGTTCGTGTAGTGGTAGGATAACCGTAATAGACGCCCTTTATCCATGGTTAAGAGAAGAATCTTACATAGTGTTTAAGAAACACGAACCTATTTTTGTAGACGAAATTATGGCTATAATTCAACAGCAACCCTTACACAGATTTTGGCTGATATCCAGTGGACCAATAATTCATTTCGTAGCTATGGATCTTGGCACAGCTTGCAAAATTTTACAAATTGCACGTGAGTCTGGCTTTAAGCATAGCGGTATAATATCAATGAGTGTTGATGGGATAGTTGTAGAAGTTGTAAGCGGTACATGGACTTCGTTCTTGCTAAAGGACGGTAATGTATGGGTAACAAGCAATATCAATAGAATTATCGCTGTGGCCAACGAAGTATTAATCGAAGGTAAAAAGAGGCTTGAAAAACTATTTAAGTTATTTAAATATGCCAATATATAGTCCGGGTATAGAAATACTAAGTAATAGCGTTAGGGTGTGGTAATGGTATGAGTATATTGGGAAACATAAAACCTCTAACCTCAGGTCAAGAAGAAATGTACAATGCGTTAAAAGATAAATCCTACGAAATACTAGGATTTTTCGGACCTACAGGTACAGGTAAATCATTATTTAGTTTAGCTTACGGTATAGACAGCGTAATGGAGGGTATACATTCGAGATTCATAATAATAAGGTCTATTGTTGATATAGTAACAGGGCAAGAAGTCGATATTACAACAGCACCCGAGGTCTTTATTGAAAGTATGAAGAGCTATCTGAGAGATATCATCGGCGGTTACATTGAATGGAGTAAAATTGAAACATTAATAATTGAGGGAAAGATTGTATTAGCTAGTCCAAGGTATTTAAGGGGGAGATCATTTGATAACGCAATAATATTTTTAGACGATATACAATTGATGAAGCCCGAAAGCATTATTGAAGCTATAGTCAGAGTTGGAAGAAATAGCAGACTAATAGTAGCAGGAGACCCTATATTCCAAGCACTTAGAGAGGTTGGACACGATCCTGCCGCCATAGTAAGAGAAGTTCTGCTAAGCGAGGAAAAGTCATATGTAGTAGATCTAGGTATAAAAGATATAGTGAGAGAAGGTGCTAAAAGAGGTCTTAGGTTTCTACTAGAATATAAGTTAAGATCTAGAACTTTAACAGATGAAGAGAAACGTGTATATGATGTTATTAAATCTAAGGCGCCAGATGCAGATATAATAACAGTATTAGACCTTGCTGATGCTAAGAAAACATATGAAATAACACAAGAATATGTACCAGATGTTATCATAATAGTTAAGCAGGGTCATATGGGGAGGCTTGTAGGAAGAGGTGGTGAAAGAATAAATAGTGCAGAAAAAGAGCTCGAAAAAAGATTAAGAGGTGTGGAGCTAAACCTAGACTTCAAGGAAATGGTTAAAGCTGTGCATCCTACATCGTGGATATGGAAACATATACCAGAGGTAGACTTTGCCGGACCCAGTTTACAAATAAAGGTTTACGAAGATGCTGTAGGAGCTGCAGTAGGGCAAAGAGGAGCATACGTAAGGTTTCTAGATGTCATATTCAGGAAGTTATTTGGAGTTGGTGTAAGAGTAGTAGCTGTTGAAAAACAAAAGGAAGAGAAAAGAAAGGGAAGGAATAAGTAGTTGTTATACATTGTTATACACATTTCGCCAAAATAACTTAGATACTAAGTCTCGAAAGTGCAGAACTAAAGCTTATTGACATAGATTTATTTTCTTTGAATACGATGATGAGGCTTAAGATATGAAAATCCTAATAGACAACGTAGCAATATATACTGCTAACCCTAGTAAAAAATTCATAAGTAGAGGCTATTTATACGTAGATAAAGGTCTAATTACCGCTGTAGGTGAAGGTGAACCTCCACCAGAATTAGAATTCGCTGACTATATTATAGAGGGGAAGTACTCGATAGTAATACCTGGTTTTGTCGTAGGTATTGGTAACATTATTGACTATATATTTCGTTTTAAAGCCTTGACTAAGAATAAGTACGAGATACTGTCTACGCTCACAATAAACGATGTTCAAACACTTTTATCTATTGCATTAGCCTCACTAACATTAAATGGGGTAACATCGATTATTACTTATGTAAGTCCTATAAACCATAAAATATTGACAGGATTAGCATTAGCTGCAAACGAATGCTGGATCCGTGTTAGAATGCTTATACCAGTTGAAGACATGGATACAAATGATGTTGAAGATATTATTAGAAATGTATTGAAAAGTGTAAAAGAACCCGAAGCAATAACTAAGGGTGTTATATCATTTGGATTTTACTTAAGGAAGAATATTAATAAGGATGTGATAGAATTAGCTAAATCATTAAACGCCAGGCTTTACATAGATGACACCCTAGTTGTTAACGATTTAGTACAGCAAAACCCAAGGGATTTCATGGTTTTAACACAAACAGAAATAAAGGAGATAACAAAAATAGAAAGAATTTCAGTAACGAGTGCTACGCTATGGAAAAAAGGAAGAGGGTTTATAGCATTTGATCCTCTAAATCTACATCCACGTGTCCTAATAACATCACTAAACAAAGTCTTAGAAGATCCGCGAACAATAGTTGATATCTTATGCCATTATAATCCAGTAAACCTAGACATAGGCAACAAATCGATAGAAGGAGGAAATGTTGCGGATATCATTATCTTAGACTACTCAAAACCACCCGTAGGCCCTATACCCATTTCGGAGATCGATATAGTTGATGAAATATCGATAGCAAACTATATGGTAGAAACATCACTAATTGCTGGGGAACTAACAGTAGACCAAGGGCTGACCTTAAACATTGGCGATAAACATGTTAGAAAAGCTCAAGCTATACTCGATAGTCTAAAACATTAGAGAACCACATCAAAATTTAAGCGCATTCAAGACCTTGATTAGGCTTAAGTCAATTTAGTAATCTATGTTCATTGTTCATTTCATTAATTAGTACAACAGAATATATCTCAATCTGGTTAGCTAGTTATTTATGTAGGGTTTAACGTGCACAGAATACAAGAAAATCTTTACCTACTTTTCTGTGCAAGCAACGAATGTACGTCTAAATTTCTTAACAAGTTAATTGATGAGTACAAGACTACTCTCTATAGCTATAACACTATGATAAAAAGGTACGGTGTTTATCTTAAACCTATTCATATAGTTGTGAAAAAAACGCCAGAGGGCTCTAAAGTTTATCACTACTACGGCAAGTATTGGTATAAGGTTATATATAACAATGGCCGATTAAGATGGATATATATAGGTAGAGAGAAACCTTTTCCTGAAATCCCCAACCCTCCGTTAAATCCTGTTACTGTTGTAAGGATTATTAACATGGATGATAGTAGTTCATGTATATTCGTAGATAAGATAAACCTATTAGATAAAATAAACCAATACATTACAGAGGCTATAGCAAAAGCAGGATGCGTGGATTTAACCACGAGAAATTTAAAGTGATACTATGAATAAAGCGCTTTCAGTATTTCTAGAAGCTAGTACATGTGACGATCTATTTAAGTTGTTAGAGCTTCTTATCAACGAAGTAAGATTAAACACGTTGTTAAAGACTCAAATAAATTTTGAGGATCTCTACGAGATTATGTTCCACGAACATGGAGAAGGCGCAAAGATAAGCAATTTAAATAAAATTGATTTACCAGATTACATATACGTTGTATTAGCAATTGTATCGATAACTTTAGGAGATACTTATATTCATAGATTTGCACTTAGGTTTTCAAAAATTTACAGAAATAAGATGTTGACTGAGTTAGATGACGAAAGCCTAGTTAGGTTCTGCAATAAACTCGGTATAAGGTTAGAGTACAGTAGAAACAAATGTTTTAAGGAATTACATGATAGTATTACAAAAGATAATATAATAACAACCATATGCTACAGATATAAGCTTCACTTAGTTGATTATCTTAGCAATACCAGGAAACTTCTAACAGAACAACCGTGGAAATTATCGGCTGTTGTCATAGATAAAGGTTTTGTATACTTAGAGAACAAAGAGAAGATCCTTAGATTGCTCTTAGAGCATATTTATGCCTTGGTAAGCTCAAGACTAAAGAATATAAAGATAACATGCATGGATAGAGAGTTAATTAAACATAGGCTCACCAGCATTCTACACGAATTTGATCTAGAGTTTGCAAACTCCATAAATAGACTTGTACAGAGATTGATGCAACCCAACGAAATTACTATAGGAACCAACATAAAAACAGCTATAAATATTAAGGATGTGGAAACTGTTTCTAAAATAAATGATGTTAATGAATTAATTGACTTAGCCCAAAAACTATTTCCACCCTGTATAAGAGAATTAATAGGAACTTTGATACGAGGTGAAAATCTTTCCCATCATCAACGATTTGCCTTAGCAACCTTTTTGATAAATTTTGGCATAGATATTGAAATTATACTTAAGCTTTTTAGTTATAGCCCTGATTTCAATGAAAAAATTGCAAGATATCAAATAGAGCATTTGGCTGGATTAAGAGGTTCTAGGAAAAAATACCTAATTTATAGCTGTAATACTATGAAAACCTTGGGTATGTGTAAAGCCGAATGCGGTATTAAGAACCCTCTTCTCTACCCACGTAAAGTTATAGCTTCTGGTACTAGTTTGCTTAACCAAAAATCTTAAACTACTCAAATATGTGATGTTAATAAGTGAACCAGCTATTTCAGTAATTCAATTAAGTTAATTATATCTTTGCAGCAAGATAGTAAAGAGCTTTACCACCTGAGAATTCAACTGATACATGCAAGGGCGCTTCAGCACCATATTTTAAGTCTACTGCGTTACTTAGCTCCATTATCTCTATAATTTTCGATATATATTCGCTATCAAATGCTGCTGTAACCTCCTTCTTTACTAATAAGTTTAAAACATTACCTGACGCAATAGTCATTTTATACGAGAGTTTTTTAGTATCATAATCAAAGAGTAGCAGGGCATCGTTTGTTGCAGAAAAACCAACTGTAGCAGATGAGTCTGCAAGTTCTTTTAAAGCTGTTTTTAGTGGTGATGCTAATATCGATGCCTCTATATCGTATTGAGGATTGAGTTCAGGTATTTCTTCAGCTAGAACACTTATATTCCTAAACTTATACCTTCTTGCACCGGAGGTACCTTCAACAATAATCTCTACGTATTCCTCGTTAGCTGCTATAACCAGTCTATCGCTTTTCTTTAAATTCTTTAAAACCTTTACTAAATTCGAGACAGCTATGCCCACAGAAGTGCTCTCCCTAAAATTGAATTCTTGGAAAGCTTCTGGAGGTAAATCTATTATCAACATAGCTACTCTACTCGGATCAAGTGCTTTAACATGGACACCTGTTTCATCAACGTATAGCAAAGTTTCATCGACAATCTCTGATAACGATTTTAGGATCTTCGTGAAATCTCGAGCGCTTGGGTACGCAAATAACACCTTTGGCTCAATTGTAAGTTGAATACCTAAGCTCACACACTTCACCACAAGATAAAAATTATTTTCTACAAAGATTTATAAATAACACTACGCAACTCAAATTCTTAAGATTATATACCCAAACGTCGAAGTAATACAATTAAAACCTATAAACTACTCCAATCCTATAGAAGTTTCAAAAAGTGTCGGGGTATAATCATGCCTGCCATAGAAGTAGGTAGAATATGTGTAAAAATAGCTGGTCGAGAAGCTGGCCGTAAATGTGTAATAGTTGATATAATAGATGATAACTATGTGTTAATAACGGGACCTAAGTCGATTAATGGTGTTAAAAGGAGAAGGTGTAACATAAACCATATTGAAGCCCTTGATATGAAGATAAATATTAATAAAGGAGCGTCAGACGAAGAGGTTGTAAAAGCTCTTGAGGAATCTGGACTTATAGATTTCATGAAGGAACGCATTAAGATAAGGCTATCGCCTATACTTTTGAAGAAATAACTATAGTTTGTATTTAATTAGCTAACTTCTACAGCTAAGAGTTTTTAACTGTTATAAGATTTTACATAACTATAGATGGTGGTGCTTAAGTGAAAGAAAAAGGTATAGAATTTGTAAAGTTGCTCGATAAAATTGCAAACATAGAGCATAAATACCTTGTAAAATACGATGAAGAAACCGATGAGAAATATGGATACATACCTTACGAACGCCCAGTAAAGTTTTACATAAGTAGTGGCTTAGTATTGCTGGATAAACCACCAGGTCCAACGAGTCACGAAGTTGTAGCATGGATTAAGAAGATGTTTGGATTAAGTAAAGCTGGTCATGGTGGAACCCTAGAGCCTAGTCCCATTATTTATTGGGGCTAGGCGGGGAGATCCTAAGGTAACAGGGGTACTTCCTATAGCTTTAGAGAAAGCTACTAGAGTAATTGGTATACTTATGCATTCCTACAAAGAATATGTAGCTCTTATGGAGTTGCACGATCATGTAGAGACAGACAAAGTCTTGGAAGTTATGAAAATGTTTATAGGCAAGATATATCAGAGACCTCCGCTAAGATCCTCCGTAAAGAGATCTCTTAGGGTTCGAGAAATATACGATATAAATGTACTAGAAGTAGAGGGTAGACACATACTATTTAAAGTTAAATGTGAATCTGGCACATATGTACGTAAGCTGTGTCATGATATAGGTCTTGTCCTAGGTGTAGGTGCTCATATGCGAGAGCTAAGGAGAACTGCTGTAGCACATTTAACTGAGGATCTAAAGTTGGTTACAATGCAAGATCTTTCCGAAGCATTATATGTTTGGAACAGATATGGCGATGAAACATTAGTACGAAGATATGTATTACCAATGGAATACATAGTGGCATATCTACCGAAGGTTTTGATTAGAGATACAGCCGTAGACGCTATAGCTCATGGAGCACAATTAGCTGTACCTGGAATAGCTATGCTATCAAATCAAATTAAGAAAGGGTCTAGAGTAGCCGTTATGACACTAAAAGGCGAGCTTGTAGCTGTAGGTAAAGCATTAATGGATAGTGAAGAGATTGTGAAGTCTGAGAAAGGTATAGCTGTAGAAATTGAACGTGTGGTTATGGATCCAAACATATATCCAAAAGTTTGGAAAAAATCTAAAGATAGTGTTCAATCACAAGAAATTAGACAAAATCAAAAATAAGTGTTACAGCAATGTGTTCAGATCACTATTATAAAGCTAGAACACGGAAAGGCGTTTATTCACTTATATCTGATTTCATAAGAGGCGTAAGTGTAGAATTTGAGGTAACCCCGGGTTTATTCTCATATAGAGAAATAGATGAGGGTACAAGGCTTCTACTTGAATATGCTCAAATACCCGAATCAGGAGTAGTGCTAGATCTCGGCTGTGGTTACGGAGTAATAGGCATTGTTATAGCCAAGCTTAATCCTAAGCTCGAAGTTTATATGATTGATATAAATAAAGATGCTGTCGAACTTGCAAGAAGAAATGTAATAAGAAACTCTTGCGACCCTAACAAAGTCAAGGTTCTACATGGGAACCTCTATGAACCTGTTAAAGAAATTAAATTCAATGCTATATATTCTAATCCTCCATTCTCAGCCGGTATGGAAGTCGTGGAAAGAATCGTATTAGAGGCGCCAAATCACCTTTTACCAGGAGGATCTCTACAAGTAGTCGTTAGAAAAGGTGCAGAGAAAGTATACCAAATAATGTCTAGATCATTTAACTATGTGGAGAAACTTGCATCGAAAAAAGGTTATAAAGTTTTCCTAGCACGAAAACAGAGCTAAACTTTTAACTACGCAAACAAAGCATATAGATAGGTTAGAAGTTATATACGCCGGGGTGCCCGAGCGGTCTAAGGGGCCGGCCTTGAGAGCCGGTGGGGTACCTCCCCGCGCGGGTTCAAATCCCGCCCCCGGCGCCAAACAATCGAATATTTTAAATCCCTCCTAAATATCCTCTAAGGATATAATGTACGCAATGGAATACGTTATGACACTAAAAGGCGAGCTTGTAGCTGTAGGTAAAGCATTAATGGATAGTGAAGAGATTGTGAAGTCTGAGAAAGGTATAGCTGTAGAAATTGAACGTGTGGTTATGGATCCAAACCTGTAGAAGTAGAAGATCACTAGATTGCTTTATACTCTGCAATTCTCTACGGACAAAAATCGCATTTTTATTAGGTAGATAATGATGTAACCTAAAAATTACTGTTTCGAAGTAATTACCCTTCTAAGGTTTATGCATACCGATAGCGATATTACTGATAGTAACGATGATATTAACAGTATATAACTATGAGTTCCAATATTATCTTTAATAATTCCTGCTATAATTGGCGCTATTAATGATGCTACCATAGGGGCACTATTAATTATACCTGATATCCTTCCTAAATTCTCTAATCCAAAAAGTGACGGCACTAATACCCAATGTGCTACTGGTTCGGCGCTAAAGAACATATACCTTAATATAATGAACCCTGATACTATCCATGGATTTAATCTGTATGCTAAGTAAGCTAATGTAGTTGAAATTGTCTCTAGAGCATAGATCATAGGTATTGTTTTTAAAGCTCCTAGCTTATCTATTGCATAACCCCAGAGTATGGCCGATATAGCTTGAGCAAACCCCGTAATCATCATTATCTTCGGCACAATTTCTAAGCGGATATACTCAACATTCCCTAGAGTTATAGTGAAAGACTCTTCTATAATACCAGCAAAGAAGTTCATTACAACAATAGATGATAAAGCAATAAAAAGTATCATCGTGTAAACCAATACAAGCTTAACATCTATAACAATACCATTAGGATTTTTGGAGCTGTTCCTAGGTATACCACTATCTTTATTATCTCTATATTCATTGGGGGTTTGTAAAACTCTGTTAAACACTACCATTACTAAGGCTATAGATGATGCCCCCATCAAACCCATAACTGTTAATGCATTGAAAAACCCTAGTAAATGTATTAGGTATGTAGCGATATACCCCCAGAAAGCCATAGCTAATGCTTGAGCTGATTGCGAAGCTGATATAGCTAAACCTCTTCTTGCTGGAAATAACCTCATAAGTGTTGGATTTATACCTATCATTATAGAGGCTGTTACTAAGCCTTGGAAAACTCCTCCAGTATACCACAATACAGAGGCTTTACTCCATGATGTAAACCTAGACATGCTATACATACACAAAGCCCAAAAAATCATCGAGGTTAAAGCTAATGACATTGGCACCAATAAACCATATTTATCATAAAGATAGCCAACCAAGATAATGGCTATAATAGATGCACTACTCGATATAGTGAAAGCTAGAGCTATAGACGTTATGGTTTCGAGCCTATATATATCCTTAATGTATAGTATGAAGAGCGAACCTATGGTACCAAAACTAATAAGTAACATAGAGATAAACGCTACAACTATATATATAGCTTTCATTATATTGACCCACCTTACTTAACTTAATTACCAATCATTTATATGTTATATCTCGAACGCTTTAGACCCTGAAACATGGGATACATGTATAATTTTAGGTCTGTTTATAAATGTTATCGACATAGATGACACTTCTATGTGTTATTTTACAAATTTATGTTCAGCGAAGAGAAGTCTCATCATAGTTCAGGAGACCGTCGTATCATCATTAGATAACTTTATTAGCTCCTCATATACTATACGCTGTACGATGATGACCGATCCCCTTATAGATGATCTATGATTAAACCTGTCTCAGCTGAGTTTGAGACATTCATCTAGATAGTTATCAGGATTCTAGCTATTTACGCATCTTAAATATATGTATGTATATCGCCTGTATAATCGTGGTGTAGATGCAATACCTCTACCCGATAGATGCTTTCTATTAATAAGATCTTGAGAATATACTTGAATAAGCTTATAATTCTCTATATAATATGTTAGAATTAAAATGACAATTTTTGTTTTTAGCACAAACATTTATAGGCTAAAAGTAGCGAAGATACTTTTAAGCCTGGTATGAATGATACATGTGTGCAAAGGTGATACTTAACAAAATCACAGTAATAGGTGTTATATGTTGACCGTCTCAACGTATAGGCATATAGTGAGAATAGCTGAAACAGATATCCCTGGAGAGTTACCTCTGGCTTGGGGGCTTGCTAGGATTAAGGGCGTGGGCTACAATATGGCTATCGCAGTATGTAGAACACTAGGATACGACCCCTTCATGACTATAGGTTTTCTAAGTGATAACGATGTTAAAAGAATAGAAGAAGTTATAAAGAGCCCTAGCAGATTTGGATTCCCATCGTGGATGTTAAATAGGCGAAAAGATTATGAAACAGGGCTAGATATGCATCTAGTATCCTCTGAACTAATATTCTATGCCAGACAAGATATCGATAGGGAGATAAAAATACGTAGCTGGAAAGGCATAAGGCACGCATTAGGTTATAAGGTAAGAGGTCAGAGAACACATACAACCGGTAGAATTGGGCCTACTGTAGGAGTAGCTCGTAAGAAACAACAACAAAAACAAGGGTGAAACCGATGGGTGATCCTAAGAAACCTAGGAAGAAGTGGGAGTCTCCAGGACATCCATGGATTAAGTCTAGGTTAGAAAAAGAACTTGAACTTGTTTATAGATATGGTCTTAGGAATAAACGAGAGCTGTGGATAGCTCAAACAATGCTTAGAAAAATCCGACATAGAGCAAGACAATTACTTTCACTTCCACCAGAAGAAGTAAAAAAAGAACTAGAGATATTAGCTCAAAAACTATACAGAATGGGTTTAATAAATAGAATTGACATAGATATAAATGAAATATTATCTCTAACAGTTGAAGCTATTCTTGAACGAAGGCTGCAGACTATAGTATGGAAGAAGGGTTTAGCCAAGACAGTTTACCACGCAAGACAGCTCATTACCCATGGACATATAGCTATAAATGGTAAGAAAGTTACTTCACCAGGATACCTAGTGTCAAGAAGCGAAGAACAGTATATAGACTACTATCCAACGTCACCATACACACATCAGCAATTTTCTGCAAAAATTCAAACCATGACTAAATGAGGTGTGGTCTATGTCTATGACCGAAAGAGAGCTTAGATGGGGTGTAGCACACATATATGCATCTTTTAATAATACTATAGTTCATATAACCGATATTAGTGGAGCTGAAACCGTGGCAAGAGGGTCCGGTGGTATGGTTGTTAGAGCTGATAGAGAGAAACCTAGCCCTTATGCTGCAATGATGGTGGCTTACCGTCTTGCGCAAGAAGCTATGGAAAAAGGTGTTAATGCCATACATATAAAGGTACGTGCCCCAGGTGGTCACGGACCTAAAATCCCTGGTCCAGGAGCACAAGCAGCTATTAGGGCTCTTGCTAGGGCAGGTTTTATTGTTGGTAGGATAGAAGATGTAACTCCGATACCCCACGATACGACCAGAAGACCTGGAGGTAGACGTGGTAGAAGGGTGTAATCATTAATGAGATTATTAGTTAGAGAGCGTACAGACGAGGTTATAGAGCTTGATGTTAAGGGCGCACCTTTAGCTTTTCTAAATACCATACGTAGATATGCTTTAGCAAAAGTACCTACGTACGCTATTGATGAAGTTATGATTGTTGTAAACACCTCATCTATGTTTGACGAAGTTCTAGCTCATAGACTAGCATTAGTTCCATTAAAAACAGAAGATGTAATCGATAAGATAAGGAATGTAGATCCAGAACTCTGCGAAAAATGTACTTCATCCATACCAGAAGGAGTAGATAAAAGTATATGTAGAGAATGTTTTGTTCATATGGTACTCGAGGCTGAAGCTACAACAAGTGATATCACAGTTTATTCGGGTGATATAAGAAGCGATGATCCTTACCTAGTGCCTGCTTACAATAATATCCCTATAGTTATGCTAGCACCAGGTCAACGTATAGCTATAGAAATGAAGGCCAGAATTGGAAGAGGGCTTGAGCATGCTAAATGGAGCCCTGCGACAATTGCTGTAACAAAATATGTAGCAAACATAAGGATAAATAAGAAGCTGTGTAACCTTTGTGGAAAATGTATTGAAGTATGTCCGAGAGGAACTCTAAAGATTGAAAATGGTGCAATAAACGTTGTTGATGTTTACAGTTGTACATTATGTAAACAATGCGTAAAAGCATGTCCTACTAAGGCTATAGATATAGATAATGTAGAAGATGAGTACATTCTTAGAGTAGAAAGTACTGGCTCCCTTAAACCTGAAACTATCATACGTGAAGCAGTATACATACTTTTAAATGAACTCAGCGAATTCGAAAAGTTAATAGGAGGTATCGAAAAGGGTGTTACACAATGAGTAGAACAGGTCCTACAAACTATGTATTAAGGAAGACGATTAGGGTTTTGAGAAGTTATTCTCATAAATATAATGCCAACATTTGGAGATATGTAGCAGAGCTTTTAGAGAAACCAACAAGGAAAAGAGTAGTTGTTAATTTATCTAAGATAAACAGGTATACAAATGAAGGTGATGTTGTAGTTGTACCAGGAAAAGTTCTAGGTGCTGGGAAAATAGATCATAAAGTAGTTGTAGCTGCAACATCATTTTCTCAATCAGCAATCCAAAAAATAAAAGCCGCAGGTGGAAGGGTTGTCCACATCTTGGAACTTCTTCAGGAAAATCCTCGAGGAAGTAACGTAAAGGTGATAATATGAGCTTGCCCAATATTATCGTAGCAACATCAAAACAACTTGAATATTTACAGCTAGTACCCGAGGTTGTTAATGAAATACTCAGAACCCGTGAAATAGTCATAGATGCTGAAAGCGCAGTAGTTGGAAGATTGGCATCTATAATCGCTAAATTGGTTAAATTAGGCTTCAAAGTACATGTTATTAACGTAGAGAAAGCTGTCGTAAGCGGCGATAAGAAAATGGTTATAGAAGGCTATAAATTAATGCTAAAGGTAAAAACTCATAAAAACCCATATCGTCACGCTATTCACAGACCTAGGCACCCTATAAATATATTCAAAAAGACTATCAAGAACATGCTTCCAAAACATAATTGGCTTAAGTACAAACTAGCTAAGAAAATTAAGGTGTACATAGGTGTACCCCAAGAACTCAAGTCGAAATTAATCATCAGGATACTAGATTGTGATGCCAATTACCTTGGTAGAACAAAGACTGTTTCCTTAGCTACAATAGCTAAAGAACTGGGTTGGAAGGGTGTTATACCACAATGAGCACCACATCAAATCAAGAAGCCCCACAATCGTTAACATCTAGTAGTGTAACTGTTAGTGGTGCATACCCATACATAGTTAGTGGAAAGAAGATTGTTATAAGCGTTGGAAAAAGAAAAACAGCTATAGCAAGAGCTGTAATAAGGCCTGGTATTGGCAGATTTAGGGTTAATGGCATACCTGTAGAGATATGGCCTATAGAGTTAGCAAAGATGAAGATGATTGAACCCTACCTACTTCTATTACCAGAACTTAGGAATACCATAGATATAGAGGTCAATGTTAAAGGAGGTGGCTACATGGCTCAAGCATATGCTGTACGGGTTGCTGTGGTAAGAGGCTTAGTTACATATTTTGGTTTTCAAACTTTGAAGGACTTTTACAAGGAATACGACCGCACAATGCTTACAGGAGATCCAAGAAGAACAGAACCTGAAAAATGGATGAGGTATAGCGCTAGAAGATTTAGGCAGAAATCGTATAGGTGAAGTTAATGATAATCCCTGTCAGATGTTTTACATGTGGTTATCCAATAGCCACTAAGTGGGAAGAATTCAAGAAACGTGTAGCCAGTGGTGAGAATCCTGGGAAAGTACTCGATGATCTAGGGATTAAGAGGTATTGCTGCAGACGTATGTTATTATCGCATATAGATTTATTCCACGAGGTAATGAGGTATAGAAACGTAAAGTAGAATGGTGGAGATCTGTGAGTGAAGAACAGAAGACGTTTGGTCAACAAGAACTCTTAGTACCACTAGAGCAATATCTTCAAGCAGGTGTACACATAGGAACCCATACCTGTACAAAACATATGGAAAAGTTTGTGTTTAGAGTTAGACCCGATGGTTTATACATACTAGATATAAGGAAAACAGACGAAAGACTTAGGATTGCAGGTAAATTCCTTGGTAAATTTGAGCAAGAAAAAATCATGGTTGTATCAACGAGACAATACGGAAGACAAGCTGTTATAAAATTCGCTGAACTAGTAGGTGCTATACCTGTTGTAGGAAGATTTATCCCTGGAACACTAACAAATCCAAGGCTAGAGTTCTATCGTGAACCAGAAGTTATTGTTCTAACTGATCCTCGTGTCGATGAACAACCTCTCATAGAAGCCATGAAGATGGGTATTCCTGTAGTAGCTTTCGTGAGCACCGACAATAAATTAACAGGTATTGACCTAGCTATACCCGGTAATAATAAAGGTAGAAAATCCATAGCTTTGCTTTACTGGATATTAACACGTCAAATACTAAGAGAACGAGGAATGTTAGGAACTAACGACAATTTATCTATACCCGTTGAACAATTTGAGACCGCAACAACATAATATACGTTGATATCTTATACAGTCTACTTTGAATGTATTATTATGAATAAGATTATTTTATCGCATACAATACACCCTGTTGCACTACTAGCTGGTATACCATTCAAAGGCTACGGAAACATATTTTTGGCCACTAAAACGCTGTACAGATGTTATTTACGGGTTTTTTATAAGTTAACACGATGTAGGGAAAATAAGAATCTAGGTCATCAGTTACATGACCAGGAATCTGTTCTCATAACGCATGTAAACAGATACATTAATATGATATTGTTAGAGTTATCTGATACATGTGTTGAAGGCTATCTAGAGATCAAATGTGATTATAGTACACCAGATATAGTGGCTTTTGTAGCTACTACAACGGATATACTATTTAATTTATTTAAAGTTAAACGTGTAAACTACGATGAGTACCTTAAGATGTTGGCAATTCTTGATAGTAAGTACTGGTCAATGGAATCATCATATATAGCTACCCTGAGATGCGCCTATGTATATCAAGAAACTTGTGTATGTAGAGATATCCACGAATGTGTGAGGTTAGGGTCTATGGACATAGAGCTTAAGTTTATGGGAGGGCTCGATTGTGGTAATAATATATGTCTTGAAATAACCTCGCCATTTGACATTACATCGACATCTTATATCCTTAAATATACGTCGCATGTTGTATCAAGAGTAGCTCAAGACTTAGTAAATAGGGGCAGTATAACTGAAACAACATTGAGACACTTAAATCTTTTATATGATATCGAGACTAGAACTATAGTAGAGACATATAATAATATGAATTTAGGACTAAAAACTTTGGAACCCCTTAAACCTATACCGGATATCAATTCAATAAAGTTTTATAATGTACGTTTTAAAATAGGTTGAAGACAATTACTAGGTGATAATATTTGGAGACAGTCGTAATAAAAATCGGGGGCGCTCTTATAACGGATAAGTCGAAACCCTTTTCTATTCATTATAATATACTAAGTAGGTTGGCATACGAGATATCTAAAGCTTACAAAGAGTGTAATTCAAGGATTGTAATTGTTCATGGTGGAGGAAGTTTTGGGCACTATGTTGTAGCCGAACATGGGTCTGTAAATAGCATTGAAGCTATTACTCAAACAATCTGGTTCATGAGAGAGTTGAATATGATGGTGGTTGATTCGCTCATGTTCTATGGGGTTCCTGCAATATCGTTTGATACTCATGCTATAGTGGTCGCCCGAGGCGAAAAACTTTATCTATTCCTTGAACCAATATCGCATGCATTAAAGCTAGGACTTGTACCAGTTCTTTACGGGGATGTAGCAATTGGAGACACAGTACGTATAGTCTCTGGCGATGAAATTGCTTGGTACTTATCTAAGTCTTTCATTCCATCCAAGCTTTTATTTGCTACAACAGTAGACGGTGTTTATGACAGAGACCCATTGGATTCTAAAGCAAAACTTTTAGATACAATAAAACTTAGCGATATTAGCAACATTCTTTTTAGCAGTTCCCAAGGCGTTGATGTTACAGGCGGTATGAAGCTTAAACTTGAGCTAGCACTTAAGTATGCATCCAATGGAATTAAAGATGTCTTGATATTCAATGGATTAAGGGAGGGTCAAACATATGAGGCTATATGTGGGTTCTTAACACGATGTACTAGGGTGCTACTCCTTTGAGTATTGAACAAAGAAAAGAAGACCATATAGATCTAGCATTAAGACCTGAAAACCAAGGACCTCTTTCAACACTCCTCGAAAACGTATTTTTTGTTCACCAACCGTTTACAGATCTTTCAATTAATGACATAAGTTTAGAAGCTGAATTTCTAGGTTTTAAGCTAGGGGCGCCGATCATTATATCCGCTATTACTGGTGGTACAAAGAGAGGATATGAAATAAATAAAGCTTTAGCAGAAATTGCTGAAAAATATAGGTTAGCTATAGGTGTAGGTAGTCAGCGTGCAATGATATTAAATCCAGAGACTGTATATACATATAAGGTTGTTCGTGAAATCGCTCGAAATGTACCTGTCATAGCTAATATAGGTATTGCCCAGCTAGCAAAACTCGATATAAAAATAATTGAATGGTTGGTAGAATCTATAGAAGCTGATGCACTAGCTATCCATCTTAATGTTCTCCACGAGTTAGTACAATCTGAGGGAGATAAAGATTTTAGAGGTTCTTTAGATGCTCTTAAAAATATTATTGATAGATTAAGTGTTCCTATAATAATTAAGGAAGTTGGTAACGGAATTTCGAAGGAATGTGCTGAACTCCTATACAACATAGGTGTAAAAATAATTGATGTAGCAGGCGCTGGAGGAACCAATTGGGTCTCAATAGAACTTTCTAGAATTAAACAAAACAACTATATTACGACATTTGAACCCTTCAGAACATGGGGATTAGAGACAGCTATATCTATAGTTGAAGCTGCCTCTGTCAATGGATTAACCATTATAGGAAGTGGTGGTATAAGAAGTGGTATAGATGTAGCCAAGTCAATTGCGTTAGGGGCTGATATTATTGGTATAGCTCAACCTTTTCTATACCACGTTGTAAACAATACCATAAGCGATTTCGTTAACTCTATTTTAATGCAACTTAAAACAGCTATGTTGCTAACTAATTCAAAAACCATTAACGATCTGAAAAAAGCCCCTATCGTTATTTTAGGAAAACTTGCGTCATGGATTTGTGCAAGAACTTTAAAGTTAAGAAATCCGAACGCTTATATATCTTGCTATACACAATGTAGTATGTGAATATTTATGTCTTTCCTAGAGTATGCATTAAAGATTTCAGAGAAAGTTGATAAATTCGTATTCGATACCATAAAAGGAGTGCCTACAGAGCTATATGATGCATCCCTTCACTACATAAAAGCTGGTGGGAAAAGGTTAAGGCCTCTGGTAACAGTTTTAGCTTGTAGAATTGCTGGAGGAAACGAAGATATTGCAATACCTGGGGCAGCAGCTGTAGAAATATTGCATACGTTTACATTAGTTCATGACGATATAATAGACAGGGATGACTTTAGGCGAGGTGTACCAACGGTTCACCGATTATGGGGTATAGATATGGCTATTCTTGCTGGCGATACATTACATGCTTATGCATATAAATGTTTATTACGTGCCCTAGAACTTGGAATTCCTCCCCAAAGAGTTTTAAAGGCCGTGGAACATTTGACAAAAGCCACCATAACTATAGCCGAAGGCCAAGCTTTAGACATGCTCCTACCATCTCGTTATAACGTCAATATAAATGACTATATAGAAATGGTGACGAAAAAAACAGCTGTTCTCTTCGGAGCTTCGGCGGCAATAGGTTCCACGCTTGCCGCAGCTCCTGAAGAATTAGTACAAAAACTTCAGGAAACAATGATTTACTCTGGTATAGCATTTCAAATACGTGACGATATACTTGGTCTCATAGGTGACGAAAAGACTTTAGGTAAACCTGTTTATAGCGATCTTAGGGAGGGTAAAATGACCGTACTTGTTATATATGCATTAAGTAAGGCTAAAAGTGATGATAGGAAAAAGATCCTAACCGTTCTCGGCAATAGAGCTGCAACACCAGAAGAGCTTAAAGAAGTTGCAGAACTCATTAAGAGCTTAGGGTCTATTGAGTTTGCTAATAGTCTAGCTGATAATTATGCAGCTAAAGCTTTAAGCCTTGTAAGAGAAATAGATACAATTGACCATGAAGCTCTGACCATGTTAAACAATGTTGTTGAATTTATGGTGAGAAGGAATTATTGAAGAAAATATTACAAAGAGTTATAGCTTCCCCGTAATTTATGTTGATGAAGCATGTTTAAAGAAAATAAAATATAACTCTGGATCTATAAGATCTATACCTTATACTCCATCATCTAATGAATCAAAGAATTTTCATAATTTAATAAACGAAAAACAAGCTATTTATGTTGATGTTAATAGCAGGCTCTTCTACAATACACCTAAGAAAAGCCTTAGAAGATTTGTTGAAGTTGTATATGAAAGAGCTATAGAATTCGTATTTAACTTAGAAACCAAGAAGATTTCATGTAAAGTTGCAACACTTAAACCTGGACAGAAAGAAGCTTTCTATGCAGATGAAGATGTAGATATAGAGATCGTAGAGGTAAAGGGAAACCGCATTTTTCCAATAGTAGATGTAGGCTCCACAGTACGTAAAGGTGATAAACTATGTTATATTGTAAGTAAAAAATTCGAAGTTAGAGTTATAAGAAGCGCCGTTAATGGTGTTGTATTCTATGTTGGTGAAACGCATCTTGGCGAAGTACCGGAATTACATATAGTGATTATAGGTGAGGAGAATGTCGTTAAACTTACCAGAGGAACTTAAGGAAAAAATCCGTAAAATTGCATTATCTATAGCTGTAATAAATAGGTTAAAATATGGTCAAGCAAAACTAGAGCCTGTTACAAATAAGGTTTTCGGAGAATTCAAAGAATTACGGCAGTACGCTAGAGATGTTATAGTTATAGTTAGAGAGGTGATAAACTACGTTAACAGTTTAAGTGCCGAAGATATTAAGAAAATCTCTGAAGAGCTTGGAACATTAATAGAAAGTGAAGAGAAAAAAGAAGTAAAGACGTTACCACCACTACCAGGTGTTGAAACATGGGGTAGAGTTACAACAAGATTTGCTCCTAATCCTGATTTCCCTATACATCTAGGTAATGCTCGTGCTGCTATTATTAGCTACGTCTATGCTACCATGTATAAAGGTAAGTTCATACTAAGATTTGAAGACACCGATCCCCGAATAAAAAAGCCTTTGCCTGAGGCCTACAACCTTATTAAGGAAGATTTAAGGTGGCTTGGCATAAAATGGGATGAAGAGTATATTCAGAGTTTAAGAATGAATATCTACTATGATTATCTTAAGAAGCTTATAGCCGATGGCTATGCATATGTAGACCTATGTAAACCTGAAGTATTTAGAGAATTAAGGAATAAGGGTATTTCGTGTCCCCATAGAAATACTGACCCATCAATAAATCTAGAGAGACTAGATAAAATATTTGCACAAGAATACAAAGAAGGTGAAGCAGTAATTAGACTTAAAACAGATCTAGATCACCCTGATCCCTCTGTAAGGGATTGGGTATTATTTAGGATAATAGATACAACTAGGTATCCCCATCCGATAACAGGCGATAAATACGTTTTATGGCCTACATATAATTTTGCTGCTGCTATAGACGATCACCAGATGAATATAAGCCACATCTTCAGGGGTAGAGAACACGCTGTAAACACAGTAAAGCAGATGTATTTATACAAGTACTTTGGTTGGAAGTACCCAGAGGTCGTAAATCTAGGTCGAGTTGGACTTGAAAGAAGTATATTAAGCAAGACATGGATTAAAACACAACTAAAATCAAATCCTAATAAATTCATGGGTATAGATGATATTAGATTCGGAACTATAGCCGCATTACGAAGAAGAGGTGTATCCCCTGAAACAATAAAACAACTAATACTTGAACTTGGTGTTAAAGGTATAGATGCTGTAATTAGCTGGGAGAATATAGCTGCTGTTAATAGGAAACTTGTTGACTCCATATCTAAGCGTGTCTTTGTTACTGTAAACCCTGTTAAAGTTGTTATCACCAACCTAAACATACCTATAACTATCAGAATTCCATACCATCCTTCAGCGAATTTAGGTTTTAGAGAATACAGATTAACCATACCTGAAGTCTATGTAAGCTCAAATGATGCTGAATTATTTAAGAAAACAGGTTTCCTTAGATTAATGGAGTTTGCAAACATCAGGTTTATAGAGGAAAAAAACAATAAAATTATTGCTGAAAATATAGGTGGCGATGTTGAAACAGCTAAGAAATTAGGTGCTCAAATAGTTCAATGGGTTCCAGCTGAAAACACTGTAAAAGTCCGGGTACTGAAGGCCCATGGATTAAACCTTATAAAAATGCTAGGCTTAGGCGAAGGTATACTCAAACAACTCAATGTAGGTGAAATTGTACAAATAGTTAGACTCGGATTTGGTCGAATCGATAGCATTAGTAAAAACCTCGTAACCATTATATATGCGCACGACTAGTATTTTTCAGCATATCTTAAATACTGAGGTATAGTCTTATCCTTGGTAGCAGATATAACGCTGAGGGTAGAGCGTGAATGTCTAAATCCAAACCGTTTTACGTAAGATTCGAGGTGCCACCAGAAGTAGCAGAGAAAGTATATCAAGTACTTAAAAAAGCTAGGGAAACAGGCGGTAAAATAAGAAAAGGCACCAATGAGGTTACAAAAGGGGTAGAAAGAGGTCTATGCAAGATTGTAGTAATAGCTGAAGACGTGGATCCACCAGAAATCGTAGCACATCTCCCCCTACTATGCGAAGAAAAAAAAGTACCTTACCTATACGTACCAAGTAAAAAGAGATTAGGCGAAGCCGCAGGAATAGAAGTAGCAGCCGCTTCTGCTTGTATAGTTGAGCCAGGAGAAGCTAAAGCTGACTTAGACGAGCTCGTAAGCAAATATCAAGAGCTAAGAACAAAAGCAGGGAAATAACAAGAAGACAAAAATCAATAACATGAAAACCTTAAAAATGTTTTTACCAATATTTTTTCATAAAATACTACATTGATCAGCCCTACGTATCAACACACTATTTTAATATTTAGTATTAACTAGCTGTATCTCTACAAATCAGTAATATATTATCAGTATTACATTATGAGAACAACTTAAAACAAGTATGATTAATTTTTAAGGTAATCAGAAGATTACGACGATTACTTATCTTCTAACTGATAACTTCCTAGCCTCTCTCTCTGTTTCTCTAAGGATTACGATATCGCCTATTCTAACGGGCCCTCTTATATTTCGTGTCAATATTCTACCTTTATCTCTTCCCTCAAGTATTCTAACCCTTACTTGTACTACTTCACCTGTTATACCTGTTCTACCAATTATTTGTACTACTTCTGCGGGATATCCTATCTTCTCTATAACATTTATTTCATATTCCTTAGTTTTATCCTCAACCACTACCTTTGCCATTTATGCAACACCGAGCTAAACTATCGAATTTAGACTAGCGCTTATAAGCTTTAACCATGTAGTGAGCTATATGTGTACAGCGTAAATGGTGTATAAAATGGTAGTAAAAAGAGCATGTAGCTTTTGTGGTTATGAAATAGAGCCTGGAACAGGGCTAATGTTTGTTAGGAATGACGGTACTATACTATGGTTTTGTTCAAGCAAATGTTTTAAAAATTACAAACTAGGTAGAGATCCAAAGAGAATAGCTTGGTCCAAATACTATACACCACATAGAGGTAAATAGACATAAAATCTTATAGCTGTATCAATAGAGTAGCAAATTCTGGTTCTTTAGAAGCTTTTATCCTTATAATTTCTTTCAGTACTTGAATAGAGTCTTCGTCTAGCATAACCTTGAATTTTGTTGCTAAGACCTTTGCATGGTCAAAGGGGATATCAGAATACAATATATCTCCTTCCTTTACATGCCTTCCAACCATGACATGACCCTTAATAGATATTGCTACCTCTTGACCTTTTCTGGCTTCCTTTACAGTTGTACCCATGTACTGTATCTGTAGAACCTCGCCAACAGATTTTCCATCACTTCTCATCAACAGAGTCCCGGGCTTAATAATACCGCCTAGAACTTCAACACCTACTATAGCAGGATCGCTTCTCCTAAATATATAGCCAGGTAAAATTCTTATCTTTGCTGGAAGTATAAGGGACTCTAACTCTCTCTTTAATTCCTGTCTTCTCTCTTCTTCTATCCAGTTTATGTAATCCTCTACAAGTTTGTATATTATGTTCCCTGAAAATACCTTTATGTTTTCCTTCTTGATCAACTCTTCTGCATCAGGTAAAACTTTTACATTGAATAGTAGAACTGCCCCTAGGTATCTATCTATCTTAGCTACTATGGATGCTTCTATAACTTCTCTTCTCGTAAGATGCCCGACATCGGCTATCCTAATAGGTACTGATTTACGCGATAGGGCTTCTACTAGGGCTTCTAGTGTACCAAGCGTATCAGCTTTAACTATAACACCATTAATATCCTTCTTAATTCTAACGGACTCTACTTCTTCTAAGACCGTCTTCTTGTAGTTATCAACTTCATTTTCGTTAGGTATTACGTAAAATGGCGAACCTGCGATAGCTTCATCTATGTTAGGCGCTATAACTCTTACACCAGCTGCTGCTATAACCTCTTCAACTGGCGATAAATCCGTTTTTGCTACCCTAATATCTGTTAAAGGTCTTGGCATAAGAATCGCTCTAACCCTTGATACTATAGGACCACTAATACCTGCAATAACAAAGAGGTCTTTTTCACGTAAAACGCCATCGTATATTATTACATCTAAGGCTGTCCCATACCCCGGTTGTTCTTTTACCTCTAGTACAACGCCTTTAGCAGGTCCCTCTGCATACCTAAGTCTTTCGCTCATATATCTCTGAGTTATACCCGCAAGAACTGCCAGTAATTCTGGTATTCCTTCACCTGTTTTAGCTGATAATGGGACTATAGGGACTGTGGTTAAGAAATCTTTAACTCTTTCAAAATATTCAGCATTTATACCATGTTCAGATAATTGTCCTACGAGTCTGTAGATCATTGATTCAAGTCTTTTAATAACTTGTTGGTTTTGTTTTCTCAAGCTTTCAATTATAGGTTCATCTGTATACGAAACCCAGCCAGATATTTTGTCTACTTTATTTGCAGCGACAATAAATGGTGTATTCCTAGATTTTAATATTTCTATGCTTTCTATTGTTTGAGGCTTAATTCCTTCATTAATGTCTATAACTAATATAGCTATATCTGCTACACTACCACCTCTTTTTCTAAGGTTTGAGAAGAGCTCGTGACCCGGGGTATCTATGAATAAAAGTCCTGGAATATCTAACTTAAACTTGATGAACTTCTTCAAAGGAGCTGCTATCTTCTCTATTACAGATGCCGGAACAAGGCTAGCGCCTACATGTTGCGTCATTTCACCTGGCTCTTTCTTAACTACAGCTGTACCTCGTATCTTATCTAGTAATGTTGTTTTACCATGATCTACATGCCCTAAAACAACTACTATAGGTTGCCTTAATTTTTTACCTGGTAATTTAGCTGTAAACTCCGCCGACATAGCCTTCACATTATATTAATACTCTTCTTATTACTCTGTATTAGAGTTAAGGCTTTTCAATCTATCGATCAAAATGCGTAATTGGTGTAATTAGCTTATACTAATTCTTTAAAAGCCTCTAACAATATATGTTTTACCTTAACTAAGTTTTTAACTAAAGTTATTATGTTTTCCCTCTTCTTTGATTTTGCTCTTAAGTTCTCCTTATCTTTTGCTTAAGGTATTTTTAAGTATTTTTACTTCTTGAATCAAAATAGTTTTTAAGGGCTTAGATACATTAGCTGGGTGAATAAGGGTGTAAAACTAAGATGCCAGAGTTCATAGTAGTAGTTTCAGATCCCCGAGTAAAAAACTTAAGAGTAGTACCTGTTAAAGTCGTTGGTCTAGAGGATCTCGAATACACCGATAAACACAAAGAACAACGTGTTTTACCGAGCATAAGAATAAATCCACAAATACTAAATATAATAGGGCCACCTTTAGGTATAGTTGTGGTAAGAATATGGAAAAATAAAGCTACAAAAGAAAAAGTAAACCTGGTGGCCAAAGCTATAACTGATAACTCTATAGACGCTATGACTGTTGGTGTACCTTTAGCATTTCTAACCGATAAAGTTGGTTCAAGCCAAGTAGTTGGGGAAGTCTTTGCAGCACCTGCTTTTCAAGTAAGAGTTCCAGAGGATATAGCATCAAAATTGATTGGTTTAAAGATTGGCGATAAAGTGGATGGAAGATTAATAGGTTTTCCCAATGTGACATTAGAAATTAGAGGTGGTGCAGATTTAGCGGGATTCCCAATGAGAGCTGATGTTGATGGTGCGGTCAAGAAATACCTACTGCTATCATCGGGAACTGGTTTCAGACCTAGGAAAAAAGGTGAAAGAAGAAGAAAATTGATTAGAGGTAATACTATTTCACCTGATATTGTTCAGATAAACACTGTTATTATTGCTTAGTCTTTGAATAAACTAAAATAGGCTTTAAGAGAAATAAAGATAAGATTCTAAAACAATAGTTGGTTCACAGATATGAGTCACATACCTGAACTAAGTATTGGCGTCGTAGGACACGTGGATCATGGAAAAACAACACTTGTTCAAGCTCTTACCGGTCAGTGGACAGCCCGTCATTCTGAAGAATTGAAGAGATCTATGACCATAAAGCTTGGTTATGCTGACGGATACCTCGTAAAATGCGAAGGACTTGAAGCGCCGCAAGCTTATAGAACTGATACTATATGCCCAAAAGGGCTGAAACAAGAGATTCTCAAAACAGTATCATATGTGGATGCCCCTGGACATGAAATACTTATGGCTACAATGCTCTCCGGGGCTTCTTTGATGGATGCAGCTCTACTAGTTATAGCGACGAATGAACCTTGCCCTCAACCACAGACGCGCGAACATCTTATGGCCTTAGACATTATGGGCATAGATCAGCTTATAGTAGTACAAAATAAAGTTGATGTAGTTGATAGAGAGCAAGCTAAGAGGAATTATCAACAAATAGTTGAATTTTTGTCGACAACAAGGTACTCTAAAGCTCCCATAATACCTATTAGTGCATTACATAGAGTAAACATAGACATACTTATTATGGCAATGGTTAAGCTTTTTAAGACCCCTGAAAGGGATCTTAGCAAACCTGCATACATGCTTGTTGCTAGGAGTTTTGATGTTAACCTACCTGGAACAGCTCCTGATAAACTTGTTGGAGGTATTATAGGCGGTGGACTAACTAAGGGTGAACTAAAAGTTGGAGATGAAATAGAGATAAAGCCTGGCGTAAGAGTAATGGAAAAGGGTTCCACTCGATACGTACCTCTTACAACAAAAGTTGTTAGTATTAGGTACGGTACAAAAGAAAGCAATAGAGCTATTCCCGGGGGTTTAGTTGCTGTAGGTACAATGTTAGATCCATCGCTCACTAAAGCAGATACGCTCGTGGGTAATGTAGCTGGTCATTATGTACCTGATCCAGTGGATTCGCTACATATAGAGTATAAGCTTTTCGAACGTGCTGTAGGTAGTAGATTTCAAGAAGTTGTTGAGCCTATTAAGCCCAGAGAAACTCTGCTACTTACAGTTGGTACAGCTGTGAGGCTTAGTACCGCAACAAAAGTTACCAAAGATGAAGTAGAGGTCGTACTTAGAGAGCCTGTTGTTGTAATACCTAGAATTAACGTAGCTATTTCACGTCAAATAAAAGGTAGATGGCGCCTAATAGGATGGGGTCGCATAAAGATGTAGACAATACCTTGTCTAAGGATTTATGTTTAGCTATTCTTGATACAAGTATCTTATTTCTTGTAGCACAAAACTTTGTAAAACTTAGCGACATTTCATC
>JAWASI010000006.1:31235-59001 GCA_038892955.1 Ignisphaera sp. | reverse complement strand
CATCTGGGGGCTCCCGCTCTCACGGCCCCTACCCGTCTTCGGCTTGGCGGGCCGTTACCCCGCCAACTACCATGATGGGCCGTGGCCCCATCCTCGGGCGGTCGAACCTTCACAGCGGTTCGACCCTTTCGGTGAAGAGGCCTTCCAGACCCCTTCACCTATCGAGGATTAGTCCCAGTTTCCCGGGACTATCCTCGTCCCGAGGGTAGGTTAGCCACGTGTTACTCAGCCGTGCGCCACGCTCCGCGCTTTGCGGAGCGTTCGACTTCCATGGCTTAGCCCCACCCCGATAGCGGTCGGGTCCGGCAGGATCAACCGGAGTCGCGGCCGCAAAGCCGCGGAGTGGTGGCGGTATGTCACTATGTGATCTGGGTTGTGGAAAGTACCCCGTGAGGTCTGACCTCCCCGGGTTAGTCCCCGGGTTGGATCAGACCCCCATTTAATATATTTTTTGATATAGATGCTATTCCCGCGGCTGGAGTTCAAGCCTTTCATTCACGGAGCAAATACTCCGTGTCCAGCTTTGCCGCCGGACCGCGGGATTAGTGCGCAAGATAGAGTTTGGTGTGCAAAACCTTATAAGTTTTATTATACATAATGTCGAAAACATTAGTTTTAGTACGGCAATTCGATAATGTCGGTTCACTACTAGGGGTTTACATAAGTAAAGCTAAACATGGCTGTAAACCATTGCATTTGTTCTGATCAACGAATATAAGTCCTGTTTAAGGAAAATATTTAGAGCATTACCTAACGTGAAATAACATGGATAGCTATAGTAGTACTACCACAATTGGTTGGTTAATGAGGTGTACAGCGTGCAACTCTATATGGGTTCTTGAAGTCAGCTTCGATATCCGAGATGCAAAGAGTATATACCATTACTGCCCAAAGTGTAAACGCAATACATTCCACGAAGTGCTTATGAGAGTCGAAAACAAGATACCCCAAATCAGCAAGAGTGATTAGTATTTTTAACCCACGACAAATCTACCCTAAATATACTTAGGGTTAGTGGGCCGGTAGCTCAGCTGGAAGAGCGCTCGGTTTGCACCCGAGAGGCCCCGGGTTCAAATCCCGGCCGGTCCACCAAGTTTTCCTATACCCTGTTAATGTATTGAGTGTCTAGAAGAATCTACCGCAGGGTATGGCCGTACAACAAAACAACAGATATGAGCTACAACGTTCTCTAATATTATCTAAAAACTTAGATAATGTGAAAATATAGATAGAGAAATAGTATACAGTTTACCTAATCCTTACTGTAGCTATAAGCAGAATCGAAGAATCTCTAAAAGGTTTAAGAAAACCTAATTATGATAAAGTATTTTGTAAAGTATTGAAAAATCAGGGGTAGGATACGCATAGCAAAGTAATTTTAGTGTAGTTATGTTATAACATTACCTTATAGTCTATGTTATAGTTATAGAGAATCAAATTAATTAAACAACCTATCGCAAAGTACGTCGAAGACGCCAACAAAAATGATTCATAAGAACTATAGTTTAAATACCGATATAATAGTGTGATTAATGTCTAAGGGCTTACCAACTTAAGGTATAGTTTAAATAGCTATTAAGTTAAGTTGATTAAAGCTTCTGCTCACGTAGATGTACCACATCTCCCGAGTAAATCTTAATTTTATTATTGTCTAGCATCCTGATTACTAAGGCTCCATCTTCTTCTATGTTTTCTGCTATTCCTTCAAATTCTCCATTTATTGTAATAACTTTTACGCGTCTATTTAGCGTTGATGAGAGTTCCCTCCACCTTCTTAGGATTTCTGTTATTTTGTTTTGCTTAAGTAGTCCATATGTGTTATCTAGATTTTTTAATATGTTCAGTAGCAGCGGTATTCTCGGAACCTCTACGCCTATCACATCCTTTAGTGTTGTAGCTGTATTACGTAATTCTTGTGGAAGTGCATTATTTACGTTTACCCCTACACCAACAACTAAGTAATGCACTACGTTCGCTTCAATGCTACCCTCTACAAGTATTCCTACAATTTTTTCTCGTTAATAAGGACATCGTTGGGCCATTTAACTTTGGTATCTACCCTTAAAACGTTATTTATTGCTTCTGCTAAAGCTGTAGCTATAGCTAAACTAAGTAGGTGCATATGTTTGAATATCCTAGGTCTAAGTATAATCGATAACCATAAACCACCCCTTGCCGCAATCCATTGCCTACCCATTCTACCTCTTCCACGCCTAAGCTCTTCAGCTAAAACAACTGTTCCCTCGGGTGCACCTTTTTTAGCAAGCGCTAAAGCTATATCCTGCGTAGAATCGCATATCTCTACATAGTTTATGTAGAACTTTATCTCTGTATCCAGGTAATCTGCATACTTATAAGCTTGGCTTAGGTTATCTAAATCCGCAAGCCTATAACCGAGCTCTGGGTGGAAATCTATTACAAATCCCTTGGCTATCAGCTCCCTCATAATACTATTAACTACTGATTTCGGTATTCCTATTTGTTGAGCAAGCTTAGCTTCAGAAACATAACCTCTATCCATCATTAATATCCTCAATACATCCCTCTCTATACTCAAATGCTGAACACCCAACATAAGCTATTAGTTAATTTTATATCCTATGCTGCTATGCTGATTTCTATAGCTAACTAAAACTAAAGTCTTAGATCTCTTAACAATACTTCAGCGCCTTGTGCAACTACTCACCATAAAATAGTAAAACAGCTTATATTCATGCACAAAATACATTTAATGAGTTTATACACATTCAACAATAGTATAGAGGATTCACTTATATAGTGATTGCCCATGTTGTTTATTTAGGTATTTTTAAATAACATGGGTATTGTAGCCACGGATTCTCCCTCAGCACCTGCTCACTTGTCGAAGGGTCATCGAGAACTATATAGACGGGCACCACAGAGCCCACCTCGAGGAGTAAGTACGTCCTCTCACTTCTGATGGTTACTCTGCCGTCATAGAGGGGAATACATCCTCCAAACACCCGCAGTAGCTAAAACAGCTTAAAACTTTTACAGAAGACACAGTAAGCTCTATTATATTTAATTAGTTTTACCATCTAAGTCCAAGAATTTCATAAAGATAAGATCTTAAGAATTTAACTACAACGATTTTCGTGAGGTTATTAAGGTCTAGGTATAGCAGTTCAAGTATCCCCGCTTGTCACCACTAAAAGCTTTAGACTAACTTGGTAGAAGATTTCTAGTTAGTAGGTGGAGAACTACAAAGTTTAGATAGAAATAATTACTAAATAGATCACACTATCAAAAGAAATTGGTTCTACGTAAAACTAACTATATTTACTCCTTAGATGCAACATTATCTCAGCCGTTTTAAGGTTCCTCAAATTTTAAACCTAGATGAGCTATAGATATCGGTTAAGTAGGGAAACTGTATAGGCGACCCTAGTTTTTATGCTGAAGAAAGTTTAGAACTGTTATTACTTCGTTAAAGAGTTTTACGATCCTAACTAAGAGAAGGAAGAACTACGCGATCTATATCAGTTAAAAGAATTAAAAATCTATATGTCCTGAAGAGTCTAAGCTGTAAAGAACTTGCAAAGCTAGTGGAAATAGCGAAGTAGAGTAATTTTGATTGGTGCGGGGGGTGGGATTTGAACCCACGCAGGCCTACGCCAGCGGGTCTTGAGCCCGCCCCCTTTGGCCGAGCTCGGGCACCCCCGCATATACGTGTTTTCTAAGCTATATCATCGTTATACTATGAAGGTTTATAAATGTAATCAAATTTGGCTAGTGCTAGAAAATAATGGGCCCGGGGGGATTCGAACCCCCGACCTCCCGGTTATCAGCCGGGCGCTCTACCAGGCTGAGCTACGGGCCCTATGTAGGTTCATAGCGGGTCTAGTTAAAAGTCTTTAACATGTATTCGTTGGATTTCTTCGTATCCGCGGCTTTAGCTCTACAATGGTTCATCATGTTTCAGACCGCCCATCGACCATCATTAGCCTTTGCGGCTACCTTATTTTAACCTGTTTTGCACAAGTAATAGGTTTAAACGCTGTACCCAATGCAATTGTTTATATCTATTGATCTAGTGCTACCATATCGATGGAGCTTTGAATTAGAGATTGAATTTTTCTAATCTTGGGTTTAATTCTGGTAGGTATATGCAATTATCATTGTCATGGATTGTAATGTTTAAAGAGTTATTGAAGGATATCGAGGATTTAATTAACATTCGTTATTGATATGTTGCCAGACGTATTGATGCTGTTATTCTTCAGCTTAACTTCATCAATACCTTCATCTATGGATTGACAGCGATTAGAATAACAATTTTGAGCTGATTATATGATAGGGTTTTAAAATTTGATGTAGGCTGTGGTTATAGGTTTCTCTAGTCATAGATGTTTTGTAATACAGAGTTTTGTATGTAGACGAAATATTTGTGAAATATAATAAAACCACCAGGTACTTTTGCCTAAAACAGATTTCATCGATTTAGATGTCTATACAAAGACGGTGATCTTTTCCTCAAAGCTCTAAATATATTGGTTTCAGGTGTTGTAGACCTAGGTTTAATATGGTATTACCGTAGCAAAACGGTATCGGGGTTATAATGCCTAGAATCGATCTTGGTAAAGCACCGCCTACATTGGATGGATCAGATTCCCGTGTAGCTGTTGAAACATTCTTAACAGCTCTAGAAGCGGCGGGTGCTGATGAGAAAACCGTTAAGAGCTACCGTGCAGCGCTGTATGATTTTTTTACGTTTTTGAATTGGAAACCTGTTAAGGAGGTTACAGTAAACGATTTCTATTCTTGGAGAATAGAGAGGCTCAAGAATGGCTTCTCTAACGCTAAATATAGCGATAGGAAATCTAGAGAGGTAACTCTGTACTACTATACCCTGTTTATTCGAAGATTCTTTGAGTGGCTAGGCCTAGGCCCTATTATTCAATCTGTTAAAAGACCTAAAAAGAGAGATATACCTGTACTAAAACCAGACGAAGTAGTTAGGCTATTCAATGCTGCTAGAGATCCCCTCGATCTACTCATACTCTCTTTACTTCTAGAAACAGGGCTTCGAGCCGAAGAAGCTCTTAGCCTAACCTTCGAGGATATAGACCTAATCTCTAGAGAGATAAAGGTTAGGAACGCTAAATACGATGAGGTAAGAACGGTATTCATAGGGGATTTAACAGCCTATATCCTCTCACAAATAATAAGCCTCAGAAGACCTCTGCAAAACGAGAAGGTTATTCCTTTAAGCTACAGCGGTCTATACAAAAGGCTTAAGAGTTTAGCTAAGAGAGCTGGTATAGATATCAAGAAAGTTCGACCACATATATTTAGACATACATTTGCTACAGAGGCCCTCAAAAAAGGGCTAAACATTGTTTTCCTTCAACAACTCCTAGGCCATAAAGACCTGCGTACAACCCAAGTATATCTGCATATACTCAAAGACGATGTAAAGGCGCAATACCTTAGAATATTTAGCCCAACAAATGCTGTTTTTCCGAACGTATCACAGCATATAAATCAGTATACTATCCCTCACACACATACACCAACGCTTCCCATTAATAACCTCGTCTACCAGCCTATCATAGCCCAATCAACTGCTTCGCAGTACCCAGTAAATAGTGTGGCCAACGAGAAACTGTGCCCACATTGTAGTAACATTATACCTTCAACAGCAAGGTTCTGTCCATATTGTGGAACTAGGGTAAGTTAGTTATACTAAGCAATCTCTGGGAAAATTTATGGTATGTCTTTATTAATCGCTGTTACCTGTACCTCTTTGCGGCCAAGTTAATGTAGATGTTAGCTTATTTCACCATCGAATCTACTGGATCCTAATACACTATACCTACCTTCTTCGTCTACTATAACTATCCCTTCGTTAACAAGCTTTGCTAAGCACTTTCTAATCTTATCTTCGCTTGCTATACCTGCTAACTTGGAGTGTATATCTTTTATTGTCTTAGGCTCAGACTTGAGCATATCTAGGACAATATCCTTAAGCTCACTTTCATTAGGAGCCATTGTCACTATTACCTCGGGATCTTCGTATAGAACTTTTAGTTTTAGGTCTTTGTCTAACTCGATAATGTTTTGCCTTTCATTCTCCATATAGATTTTACGTGACATCTACATCCCCAGGATATTTGTTCCATGCATTAAGTATAAAAGCTCAGTTAAGATAAAACCTCTTGTTTCGCTTATATAGTTAGTGGTATAACTGGTTTAGATCGTTTATAACACAAATGAACACTTGATGACCATGATAACGAAGGACGTTGATTTGACTTCGATCTTTAAACTTTTACAAGGAGCTAGGTTAAAAGCTTAGATTAGGTGTAAAACCTGTGCCATGTCCTTGGTACCAGTATGGGTTATGTACTTCGCCTAAACTTCCTGAACCTACAGATGCTGTTGTAGCTGTAGATAGGTGTAACTCTGATAATATGTATGTTAACTGTCTATACTACTACGAAGAGGGGCCACAGAAAAGTATACCTAGAAGATCTTCTGCTACGCGTAGAGACAAATCAACAAAAATATACGTCCCAATACACGCAATTCCGGCCCACCTTGATTGTCAATGCCCTGAATGCGAAATAAGCACCACAGAAAATGGCCTCAAAATAGCTTACTGCAAAGCATTAGATAGACATTTATCTCGATATGAGGTTTACTTATGTAGTAGGTACTGGAAGGATTGCCCCTACAGGTATCTTCAACCTATTTAATCTAGTTATCCTACATGTTCAGCGGATATCTAGCTATACCTGAAACACAGTCGAATGTATCTTTAAACCATTTGTACTCCTCAAGACTTGGCGGAATTACAAGAACTGTTGCACCTTTATCTTGGGCTAGTTTCTCAAATCTATCTATCTCTGAATGGTCTTCGCATATCAATAACTTCTCTATAGCTCCGTTATTCAATAGGTTTTCTACTTCTTTTGTACCGTATACAGCGTAGCCATCATCCTTTGCTATATGGTATTTGAACTCCTCAATGGTCTTCATAACCTCTACATACCTGTGCTTAGCTAATATATCCCCTGCCTTCATAACTACTTCCCTTAGTCCTACAAAGCCTTGATACGATACATCTATTGGTTCACCTACTATCAACTGCTTAATTCTGTAGTCTAGGTTATCCGCTTCTTTTAGGAAATCATATTTTGCGTATCCAGGACCTGCTATTATTACTCCTTTGAGCTTCTTCTCCTCAATTAATGGAACTAGGTACTGATTAACCTTCTCGGCAACATTCTTATAGAATTCTTCAACCATTTGCTCTATAATTCTATCGAATCTTCGCTGACTTTGCCCACCTTTATGGTGTTTACCCGGTATATACCACTCTATTTCGTCTACGACTTGTATACCTGAAGGCTTTAGCAAACCTATTGTAGCTTCATCTCTCTCTATTATGATTATACCGTACACCTCCTGCTCTTCAACCATAGGCTCTAGGAACTCTATATGAAATTCTTTATCTGTTCTATAGAAGAATATAGGTACAGGATCAGGTGGTGAGAACACTAATACTATGCTATCATTGGTATCTTCATTTATACCGCTGAAGAGTACTAATCCATTCTTAGGTGTCTGCCTTATCATGGTTAATCTATCTATGGCCGCTGATAGAGCCCATTGAACGGCTTCTCTTGTTCTCTTAAGCTTTATATTTTCTGTTATCGCAAGCTCTTGTCTAAGGAGGGAAACAACATCGCTTATAGGTCTTCCAGGAGGTATGTAGAGGCTGAGCAATGTTGTTGCATGGGCTTGCCAATTCTTAAGCTCCTTCAACAACTGCTTCAATGTCCTTCTATCAATTGATAACCTGGATTCCCACTCACTAAATAAAGTTCACCTAACCCACCCGAGTTCAAGCTCCACAGCAAGTTTCTTTAGCTTAACTGTTACCCTATTTATAAGCTTTTCGGCGCAAACTCAAAACCCTTGCTATAGTACATCATATTGGTACAATACTGGTACAGGTGTAGTCATTGGTTTACAACCATTCTATTGAGGACGTCAACGACTTAAGCATTGATGCTAGTTTCTCTAGGCATAGGTTACCTGAAATAGCATACAATGATAAAACTCATGAAACAGATGATGTCGCTGATGTAAACTCTAGAGGACCTAGATCGAAAATTGTAGAAGCTATCCTACTTCTCCTCTATTTAAGACCTATGAAAAGCTCTGAGATAGCTAAGATTTTGGGGAAATCTAGTAAACTTGTTAGCAGCTACCTAAGTTATTGGAAAGTGAGGGGATATGTTACCTATAGATCAGGTTATTGGGTATTAACAAAGCAAGGAGAAGAACATGTTAAGATGTTCATAGAGTCTCTAGGAATTCCTGTAGTTTCGCCTCAAGATGTGGTCCTATTAGCACACAAACTAATAAATGAACAGGTACAGTCTACAATAAACAACTGGGCTCAGCTAAAGAGACCTCAGCACGAGACAGAAATACAGCAATTCGTTGTTAAATCAACAGATTCCAAAACGGGAAAACAAACCCACATAAACCTCCAGCCTACAGCACTTCAAAAAGCCTTAAACTGTGTCACAAAAATTCTAGAATCCAAAGATTTGTTAGAAGATGAAATGCTGCTAATGAATCACTTCATAAAACACTATATCGAATGGGGGAGCACGTATCTATATCTAGACCAAATAGCAGAAGAACTTCACTACCAAGTATCTGAACTAATGGCTATTTTAAGGAAACTTCAATCAAAAAGACTTATCTATTTATATACAGATAGACGATTTGGTATTCGAGTAGGACTTGGCAAGAGCTTTAAACAATTGTTAGACCAATGTCTTGTTAAGCAACATTAACGAAATAGCTTAAAAATATAGAACATGCTAACCTATTGTAATGAAAATCATTAATATCTACTTCTTCTACTAGTAAGATGGTAAAAAGCTCTAGCCCTAATGTAATCGGCTTCCGATATCTATATAATTCGTAAATTTAATCAACCTAGTATATGAATTGATTGTTTAAATAATTCTTTATACAAACCAAACTATAACAAATATATGACATAATCATATGTAGTTGTAGTTGTATATGCTAGTTGCAATATCGCTATGGCTTCCAAGCCTTAAGCAAACACATATCATCGGTTGTCTAGCTCTTTCCATCCATATTCTCCTATTAGTGGTACGAAAACACATGGTATAGAGTACCTTACAGTAATTCGTCCTGGTGGTTCACTAGACTTTGATACAACTTGCAGTACTTGCTCATATCTAGAGCCTACAGGTACAACCATTAATCCTCCTAGCGCAAGTTGTTCAATAAGAGGTTCAGGTATCTTTGGAGCAGCAGCTGTCACAATAATTCTATCAAAAGGCGCAAATTCTATGAGACCCTTAGTTCCATCCCCGACATATATCGTTATATACTCTAGTAGCTGCGGTACAGCTTTTGCTATACTCGTTAACGCGTTTTTTGCTAGTTCAGGTATACGTTCGATGGTGTATACATGGCCACCCCCTTTTGAGACTATATGGGCTAGTATAGCTGCTTGATACCCAGAGCCTGTTCCTATTTCTAGGACTTTATGATGTGGTTCAACCTGTAGTTCTTCAGTCATTATTGCAACCATGTGTGGTGCACTAATTGTCTGTCCATAGCCTATAGGCAGTGGATGATCATTGTATGCATATTCTCTAAGTGCTTCAGGTACAAAGTATTCTCTAGGTATAGCTAGAAAGGCCTCTTCAACGGTTTTGCTTTTAATCAACCCACTCATTTTGAGGTATTTAACCAGCTCTACTCTTTGGTCATAAAATTTTTCATCCATATTTGTAACCTTATGTGTAGCAGAGTGTATTCGGTGATATATTAGTAGCTTTACCAAGGTATTATCCTTATGGTGTACATACAAATACCTATATACAGAGATAAGGTTACAGCAAAAGGACATCAAGCAATTAAAGCTCTACATCCTACAACGTTTGAGCTTACAAAAGACGAGTATTTAACGGAAAGAGGAGATTGTATAATAGGTGTAAACTTAGATAAAGGGGTAGCGGAATTAGATCCAGAGCTTAAGAAAGCACTAAGGAAGAAAACAGCCTTAGTTGTCCTAATACTAAAAGCTGACGATATTGTAGATGTGGTTTTTGCTCAAGGACACGATAACCTAGTTTTAAGCGATAGCAAGAGGATTATAGTTAGGAGAAGTAGCTATATAGATCCTGCGACGTTAGCCATAAATGCCAACAAGAGCTCTAAAAACATTAGAAGGGACCTAATAGAGAAACTCAAAAAACCAAATACGATGTTAACTATGGAGATACACGTTCTTGACCTAAGCGAAGTGTTAGCTATTTAAAGGTTTACCAAGTACAGCATTATCAGCTAATAGGCTGCAAAATCTTTCGAGTTTAGGGATAAACAAAGTTACACAAATTAATGTGGCTACGGTAATGTAGATGAGGATAGGTGTTGTAGCTAAACGTGGAAACAAAAACCTGTACAGGATTGTTCAAGAAATTCTTAGCTACGGCCATAGCGTACTAGGCTTGGATATGTTGTTAGACGAAGATCTCTCCAAGGAGATTGGTTGGTCTAAACTATTTCGACTCTACGCTGATAAAGTAGATTTCTTAGTTGTAGTAGGCGGCGATGGAACTCTCTTTAGAGTTATCCATAGGTTGAAACACAAGGAAATACCGATAATAGGTGTGAGAGCTGGGCGAAGAGGATTTCTACTCGATGTAGAGCCTAGGGAAGCTCTGAATAGATTAAGAGACCTATTAGAGGGTAGGTACGAAATACACGAGTACATGATGTTGAAGGTTATACCGGGAGAAGGGGAAGATTACTACGCGTTAAATGATATCGTTGTAGCAAGTGTCAGAGATACAAGATCTAATGTTATATCATTGGAGGTATATGTTGACAAGGAATTACTATATAGGTTTGACGGTGATGGAGTTATAGTTTCAACACCTGTAGGTTCAACTGCTTACACTTTTTCAGCTGGGGGACCTGTTGTAGATGTAGATCTTGAAGCTATAGTTATAACCCCTTTAGCTCCTTTACAGCCTAACGCTAGACCTGTAGTATTATCTCCTCAGAAAGTTATAGAGGTAGTGAATATCAGCGAAACAGAAGATGCTTTATGCATAGTTGATGGAGAGTCTAAGCTAAAGCTTAGTCAAGCTAATAAAGTTGTGATTAAGAAAGCAGAGCAGGGTGTAAAGTTTGTTAGATTCAAGAGATTCACAACGTTTAAACGTATCCAAACATGCGAATTCTAGATCCATTATTTGCATCTTTGATACAGCAGCATTTCTTTCATCGCTTCAGCTATACATATATGTAGGCGATATAGTTACTACACCTAGTGTAGTACAAGAGGTGAAAGATAGCGAAAGCGCTTCAAGACTTGAAATAGCGTTGTCCATAGGGAGGTTTAAGGTTGAAACACCTCCACCTGAATACGTCGAGAAAGCTAAGAACATAGCTAAGAACATGAGGGTACTGGATAAGTTATCTCAAACAGATATAGATGTTCTTGCGCTTGCTCTTAGATGCAGAGATCAAGGCTTTAAACCTGTGGTGTTCACCGACGACTACGATATCCAGAAGATTCTCAAAAATCTAGGGATAGAGTACAAGCCTGTTAAAAACTTAAGCATAGACAAACGTTCAACACTTCTTCGTTAACCTCGCTATAAAGTATCCTACTGTACCATGTTCATGTGGATGAAACCTTAAGTAAGCATAGCCATACTTAGCCGATTTAACACCTTTAGAGCCTCTAGAGAGCTCTATAGGCACAGGTTCCACGCATCTTTCTTCCTCTATAAATTTCTCTATAACCTCCTCGTTTTCTTCAACTGTAACTGTACAGGTAGAATATACCAAAACACCTCTCTTTTTGAGGATTTTTATAGCAGATCTAAGGAACTGAATCTGGTAGTTTGCGGCGTTCAAAACATCAACGTAGGTTTTTCGGTCGAATAGCTTAGGTCTAACACCTAGAGCGGTGCAAGGAGGATCCACCACAATTTTATCAGCTTTAACCCAGCTAAAATCTATGTGTAGATACCTCGAGTCAGTTCTCCATACCTCAACAAATGGTGTATGACCAAGCCTATTGAGCTCTGACAACATACTCTCTATTCTCTTCCTAGAGTGGTCGAAAGCTACAACGAAAGCTTTACCCTTGGTTAACTCAACTATATGCCCAGTTTTTCCTCCAGGTGCGGCACAAACATCGACTATTAATTCCTTTGGTTGTGGATCCAATACCCTAGAGACATACATTGCAGGCAAACTCTGAGGATATATCAAGCCTTCGCGATACTCAGGTAAATCATGTATAGGCGGAACCTTGTAAACCGATTCGAAAATCTCTACAGCTAGACCTTTCCGCTGCTTCAATATTTCTTCACAGCTCATTGTAGCAACACCTTCGCCTACTACAACATTATTTTCAGCTACAACCGTTACCACATCCCCATGTTTAATATTTCCAGAACAACCAACAACACCTGGTGCATACAGGTGAGAGCCCATATAGACTGATTCAGCAGCATACTTATTGGCAATAACTACCTTATCCCTTAGCTCAATTTTATGAGGACCTCTAACAGGTATGTATATAGCTTCTTCTAGCTCCTCATCTAGGTAAGCCTCTATACCCCTAGACCTAAGACTATCAACAACCTTACTAGGCGAGATCCTCAAGGTGTTAACACGTACATAGTATCTCTGCCCTGGTTCAGCCAGAGATTGAAGGAAGGAATCCAGGTTTCCATCAAATACCTTAGCCAGTGCATTTCTTAATGCTTCGTCGTAAAGTAGCATTGTGTAACGCCCAACTTAATCATCAAGACTAATAAAACCGCTAATCTAGCTCTAAAACTTAGAGTATTTACAGGCGCCGGGGTGGCCGAGAGGTCTAAGGCGGTGGGCTCGAGACCCACTGGGGGATCTTCCCCCGCGCGGGTTCAAATCCCGCCCCCGGCGCCACCTAAATACCTTTGAAAACTCTGTCTATAGTCTAAGCGTGATCAGCAGATCGCTGTAAACTTCTTCAGGTAGCTTAAACCCATATTGAATTGATAGGAATTGTCTTCTAAACTCTACAACTTTTTTCTTTACTTCTGCGGGGTCTTTCTTATCTATTAAAACTTCTCTAATAAACCTAGCAACTTCTATAAAATCTGATTCTCTCATACCGAATCTAGTCATCTCCTGTACACCAAACCTTAAACCGCTTGGGTTATCCGGAGTTAGTGGGTCCCAAGGTAGGAGATTCTTGTTTGCTATAATATTGGCTTCTTCAAGTAATTTAGCAGCCTTTGCTGCTGAACAATGTTTTCGTATATCAAGGAGGACTATATGCGAACTTGTATACCCTAGGTGTTCAGCAACTACGTTAAATCCTTCCATTGCCAAGCTTTCTGCAAATACCTTCGCATTTCTCACAATTTGTTCGGCATAGGCTTTACCAAAATACATCATCTCCATAGCTGTTACAGCTAATGCTGGTAACCTATGCAAGTGATGGTTGCTTACGAACTTTAGAACATTGTTTGAAATTACCCTATACATACAATCGCTACTCGTAAATAGTAAACCTCCTTGAGGCCCTGGAAATGTTTTGTGTGTTGATGCAGTAGCTATATCCGCTCCTTCATGTACAGGGTTAGGCCATTTACCGCCTGCTATAAGTCCTAGTACGTGGGCTACGTCGTGCACCAAAGTAGCTCCTACACTATGGGCTATCTCTGCTATAGCTTTTGTTGGATGCGGGAACAGATAAGCTGAAGCACCTAAGATGATAAGCTTAGGCCTTACGTCTTCTACAATCTTCCTAGCCCTATCTATGTCTATGTTCCACGAATCGATATCAAACGGAATTTCCGTGGGCTCTAGCCCTAGGGCTCCTAGAAGACCACTTCGGGTATGAGATATATGAGCTCCAGCTTGGATAGATGCTACAACAGCTTTATCACCAGGTTTAGTAACTGATGAAAAAGCTATTGCATTGGCTATGGTTCCGCTAATAGCTCTAAGCTCAACAAATTCAACATTAAGTAGTTGAGACATAAGGTTTTGGGCTAGAATTTCGATTTCGTCTACATATATAGTTCCTTGATAATATCTTTTCCCCGGCTTACCTTCTGCATACCTATGCATTAAATCGCAGAGGTAGACAGCTTCAGCAAGAGGAGACATAACATTTTCGGATGCTATAAGATTTATTGTTTCAAATCTTCTCCATGTATTGTGTTTTCTAACATTATGAATTACTTGGTATACGAGATTCGGAAGCAATACCGATGGTATTTCACCGTATGATATAACCTAATGCGACCCAGTATATAAACATTGTTTATACATAGGCATAGCAAAGCCGAAGCTGGGTTCTGTAAACAAGAAGTCGAGAACCCATAGAAAGCATGGGACAATTAAAACAAATAGAAATTAAAAAATTTTTAATTTCTATTTGTTTTAATTTATTTGGTTATCCACATTCTGGGTAGTCGTCTGGTACTTTTGCTCTAAAGTATTTACCAGATGCTGGGTCTTGGAATAACCCTATTTTAACTCCTTTCCTACCTCTAGGTGCTAAACTCCATACTTTCTTAGGTGTAAGATCTTTTTCAGCTCCTTCAGGTGTTTTAACTTTAACAGCTTTTGTACATGCAGCCATCTAATACACCCATGAATAGTATAGAACAATTCATAGCTTATAAACATGACGTTTAAGATTATGAGAACTAATGAAAAAATCTATTAATAGATGTTTAAGTAATACAACGGGTTATGTTCATTATGTATAGGTAAAATGCTATTTGATTTAGTTACGGTTATGCTTATCTAATTTCAATGAAAGGCCTAAGATATTATTGATACAACATTTTGATTACGCTTTTAAACTTCTAAAATATATCACGATATTTGGCGGCGGTACGCAGGTAGGGTTAGGGGGTATACCCACCCCCTTAACCCGGTGGGGTTACGGGGACCAGTAACTCTGTGTAGGTGTATAGGCTGTAACATAGGTTCCCGCCCCAACCGCGATGACCTCCGCCCCATGGGGTCGGTGGTGGTGGGGTTACCTCCGGAAGGAGGTAGCTACCACCTTTGCAGAGGGAATTGGCTAGGCCCGGAAGGGAGCAACCTAACCTCTGACACCGGCGTTCATGGGTCAACGGAGTTGAGGTTCGGTGGGGTAGGGACCTATGTTACAGCCTATACACCTACACAGAGAGCTGCGTACCGCCGCCGATGGTGTTGCTAATGCAACTGGAGGTTTTAGATGATAGGCATGGTGTGATTAAAGTTAAAATTGATTCAGAAGATGATCTGTGGCTCCTTAGCTTGCTCTTAGCGCCTGGTGATACTATTAAAGCTTTGACTACTAGAGATGTTAGCTTTGGTTCGGAGAAGAGAAGGATACCGATGGTTTTATCTGTAAGGGTTGAATATACGGAGTTTCAGCCGTTTACTAATAAGCTGAGGATCCATGGTATTGTTTTAGAGGGACCTGATCGTTTTGGTGTTATAGGTTCACATCATACTATATCGGTTGGCGTAGGATCGGAGATGGTCATAACCAAAAGCCATTGGGATAAGAAGCTCTTAGACGAAGTTATGAAAATTACTAGAGCTATAAACATTTTGTTGGTCGCCGTAGATTTTGATGAATACGCTATAGCATTGCTTCAAATGCAAGGGCTTAAGATAGTAGAGAGCAAGAATGTGTCGTTGCCTCTAAGCGATGAAATGTTTGAAGAGGAGAAGAAGATTTTAGTAGAAGAACTAGCGCGGAAAATAGTTGAGGTAGCCCAAAGGTATAACGTGGAAGCTATTGTGGTAGGCTCTCCGGGCAATTTAAAGGTTGAGATCAAGGAGGCCATTGAGAATTTAGGTAGAGAATTTAAGGTATACCTAGATACCGTAGCCAATGGTGGGTATGCGGGTCTACAAGAACTTCTTCGTAGAGATGTACTTGGCTCAATAATAAGGGATTCAGCTATAGCCAAGGCAACTAAAATTATCGAGGAGTTTGAGAAACTTTTGGTTAAAGACATAAACATGGTGGCTTACGGTGTAGATAACGTTGCATTAGCAGCAGGTCTCGGAGCTGTAAAGAAGTTGGCAGCTGTTGATGAAATGGTTAGCGGGTTCGATGAGACAAGACAAAAGATTGAGAAGGCGCTGAAGGATGTTGTGGATAAGAATGGTGATATAGTTATAGTTCCAAGCGATACACCTGTGGGTCAAAGGATAAAGATGCTAGGAGGCGTTATAGCAATCCTTAGGTATCCTCTAGAGCTAGATCTTATAGGCAGGTAACATTGTGGGTTAGAAAAACCTCATTAAGGTTTACACCACGTCTAAGCGTCAATAATATGTAGTATATGTTACAGCTTTAAAACACGACATGGTGGATTAACCTCGGTACGTATTTTGTCCATAGTATTGTAGTAGTTAGGCACCGATATCAAAATCTTAATTTCTCTGAAGCACTAGGAATAAGTTTGCAGATATAGTAAATAATACACGTATATTTCATTAAATTTGTTTACTAATTATAAGTTTAAACTAGAACAGAGTTTGCTCTATGTACTAGAGCTTTGATGAGTTTACTAGTATACTTATAAATACATTATACTAAAGGGTGTTCTACTTAGGGATTTTAATCTGTTTGACCTCTATGTAGCTGAGCTAGATCTAGTGCTGGGAATACTATTAGTTTAATAAATATGTTTAGAATTCCACGTAAGTTTTATGTATAGAATATATTAATTAAACCATATATACGTTAGCTCATAGAGAGTTCATCAAGTACTTCAGTTTTATTTGCGGTCATAACCTGAGTGCACACTGATGTTGGCTACAAGGTTTCGTGGGGTCCACATTAGGTTATGGTGTAGTTAAGTGCTGCTTAACTTTACAGCAGTAGAGTTAAGCAGATTCAAGGTTAGTTAAGGAGCTGATGAGAGTCTATGATTCACAAAGAGATTCTTTGAACCCAAGGTTTTCATGTTTACAGCTTAGTCCCAACGATTGCTTATAAAAAGTTCATCTAATGCTATACATAGAAACAATGAATTGATTGCATATAAAGGTTACACGTGGGCTACTATGTTGGAGATCTAGATCTAGCTTAGGTAAGGTTATGTAGTTAGAATACCGAAATGTATGTAGAAAAACTTTAGCGAGTTTTATGCTTTATAATGAATTGCGCTAAATAACTTATCCAGTATTCCATTTACTAATAGGTGTACTAGTGGATCTACACATAAACTCCGTAGCTATAACTTTAAGAGATCTCATTAGGTATTCTAACTACATTGGCTACTTTTAGCTAGTGCTAGATCTAATACGTAGCAGCTTTCATCGAGTTATTTTGTATTATGAATTGAATTTGTACGATACGCGGGTTATTTAAATGAGGACTACTAGTTGTATTACTTAATGCGAAGACCTATTACTAATCCAAAGGTTACTGTATCAATGTATCTGTTGATACACTAGTTAGTTAAGCGACCCAACCTATTTATTAATGTTGTTATAGTTCATCTTGCTATAGTACTACATTGCTTGAGCATAGTTTTCAACATGGTTTAATTCTTGTACCTATCTGATTTTCTAGAGCTTTGTAGATATTTTGAGCATTAGTACCATTAAATACTATGACTTCTATACAGCTACGTTTTATGATTTGTATTGATATAGGATCTAGAAGTTCATATCCGCCTGCTTCAAATCTTTGACTTATAATCTCTTTTAGCTGATCTATAGTAACTACATCGAGTTTCTTAGCATCATTGTATTTTCTCGGGTCCTTGTCATATACGCCATCAACATCAGTTGCATATAAAATAGTTTTTATACCTAGGCTTTCAGCTACAACAGCAGCGACAGCAGCTGTTGATTGTCCTGGTTGTAGACCTCCTATAACAGTAATTTTGCCTGTATTCCACGCTATTCGTAAATCGTCTATGTTTCTCGGTATAGGGGTATATGCGTCGTCACCTATTGCTAATGCTAAAAGGAGTGCGTTAACTCTTGCTATTTCTATGCCTACCATATCTGCCTGTCCATCATTTAAACCAAGGATTTTTGCACTTGTTATGTAGCTCCGCGCATATCTTCCCCCACCAACTACTATAGCTAATCTGTAGCCTCTCCTATAGAGGTCTACTATGGTATCAGCGTATTCCTTGACTAACTGGGGGTTATCGGGACTAGCGATTTTGCCCGAGATTTTAATCAGTATTTTCTTGGTCAACTTCTAGCCCTACACGGCTACAAGAAACCCAGGCTATAAATATTTAAAGCATTGTATCATAGCCTATGGTCAGCGTATAAGCAGATGATGTAATATGTTACAAGTAGGTAAAATTATTAATTCTGTGTAGAGCTACTAATAGTGGATGATGTTAATCCCGACCGCTCCCGATTGATGAGGTTGTGGCGGCTGGCTGACATCCGTAATTTGACTTATTCTCTTTACTTGATAACACATATGTAGGCCGAGCTTAGGTTAATACAAGGGAACCAGCTCTGATATAGGTTTATATCTGTTATTTGTTTATATTTGTTGGTTTCGTCGCCTCATCTTTGTTCTCGCATCGGTCTTGGATCTGTATCACCCTTGGTGCGTTTAGGGTGATCCCTAGACCCCACATCTTGGCTCGGGAGAGCCGTTATTCAGAGCATTACAGCGACTCTCAACCTTCATCGAAGTATCTCCACGTATACCATTATAAGGTGTTTATAAATGTTTAGATCAATACCAACTAATACGAACAGATATGAAAAATGAAACAGTTGCTCAAGGCGATAGAAATGGACATTAAAATGATGGTTACGTGCGATACAGGATTTGAAGAAGTACTTCTTAGCGAACTTAAAGACCTTGCTACATTTAAGGTTCTTGGGGTTTACAGTGGTAGAGTTTTCATAGAGGTACCTAGAGGTGAAGATATAGTAGGTGTGATGAGGTCTCGTATTGCAAATAATGTTTATGTGCTTATTCATGTCGAAGAGAATGTCACTGACTTAAGCGCGATATACAGAGTTGTTAAGGGTTTAGACTTCACTAAGGTTATCGAACCTTGGGAGACTTTTGCTATAAGACCAGAAAGGATAGGTGAACATAGTTTTACAAGCATAGATATTGGTAGAATAGCAGGTCAGGCTGTTATAGATGGGTATATAGAGGCTCGAGGTTCAAGGCTAAGGGTGAACCTCGATAACCCTGATGTAGAGATCTACGTTGAACTTAACGTGGATAGGTTAATTGTTGCTCTATCGTTGACACGGAGTTCCTATCATGCTAGAGGGTATAAAGTTTTTGTGCATCCCGCTGGCTTAAAGCCTACAATAGCTTTTGCACTTTTAAAAATAGCTAACTGGAGCTACGGTAAACCAATTTTAGATCCTATGTGTGGAGGTGGTACAATAGCTATAGAAGCAGCTTTAGCATCTAAAGGTCTTGAGATACCCTGTCTATCCGTTGGAAAAATACATTTGGGGGTTCTCGGTAGGATTTACCCTGAAGCTATCGAGGTTCTACAGAATATATGTGAGTACAGTATGAAAGAGGTAGATAGAGTGTTCATAGGGGTAGATATCAATCCACGCTTTGTTGAAGGAGCTATAATTAATGCTAAGAATGCGGGTGTAGACGATGCTACATTATTTCTTGTAGGGGATTCCAGGTATGTTGTTCCTAAGATAAAAGCTGTTGAGAACGAGTTTGGGGTAGTATTTGATACAGCTGTTTTTAATCCTCCCTATGGTTATAGAATGAAGCCTGGTTCGTTAAAAGAGTTATACAAGGATATTTTAAAGGTATTGATAGATCAAGGTTTCAAAAACATAGCGTTCATAACTTCAGCTACAAAGGTTAGCGAGAAAGTTCTAGAAAATTTCAGCGGTACTGATATCTATAGGCTTAGGGTTATACATGGTACATTACCTTCTATTGTGTATAGGCTTAGGTTGTAATCGTCAGCTCGTCACGGAATCCTCATTGTTGTTCTTGGTCTGGAGCGGCGTCATCATCTAAGTAGTTTAAGGTCTTATCTAAGATATAAGCTTTGCCTTGATTTAGTCTCTTAGGTACTTCCATAGGTAGAGTCTCTTTGGCTTTACCTCTATACCTAATTTCTCTAAGTTTATGTATAGATTTAGTAGAGATTCTTCATCGCTTTTAGCTTGTTTCGGTGGGTACTTAAAGTAGAACATTGATGCCCACTCAGGTGCGCCTCGAACACCTTTATCCATCAGCGCTTTTGCCAGTCTTATGGTATCTATGAGTATCGGTGTGGCCATAGCTTTATCGTCTACGACTAATTTAAGGTCTATGGTTATGGGAAAGCCCATGAAGGTCTTGGCTTTAATGTATATGTAGGATACTTTAGTGTTGCCTAAGAATGGTATGTATCCGCTTGGCCCTGCAAATATGTGGTCTAGAATAGCCTCAGGTTCTGGTTGTGTTGAGGCTACAGCCATTGTTTTTGAGATTTTCTTGCTTGTTAATCTCTCTTGCGCTAGCATATTCTTAAAGTCGGTGTTGCCGCCTACATTTAGCTGATAAGATTCAATGATTTCTGCACCCCTCATAGCTATTAAGCTTGCTAAAGCTCTATGAATTATAGTTGAGCCTAGCTGTCCTTTAATATCATCCCCTAATATTAAGGCTCCTTTCTCTTCGAACATCTTCTGATATACGGGGTCGCTAGCTATGAATTCAGGTATACAGTTAACAAAAGCTACACCAGCTCTTGCGGCTACTTCTGCGTAGAATCTAGAGGCTTTAGCACTGCCAACGGGTAGTAGGTTAATAAGTACATCTACTTTAAGGTTTCTCAGCTCATTAACCAGTTCATCAACTGTGGGTTCTGGGTAATCAGCAGGTCTAAAATCATCGATCATATGTTCTGCTACACCATCCAGTATCCTACCCATGCGTACTATAACACCTGTTTTAGGTATATCAACAATCTTTGAAACAGTATTTGGGTACGCAAATATTGCTTCAGCTAAATCCTTCCCTACTTTTTCTCTAGATACATCGACAGCATAGGCTATCTCTATATCCTTTGGTCTATAGCCGCCTATACTCTCGTGAATAACACCGAGTAGTGTATCATTTCTTTTAGCGTACTCTACAGCTTGAACAAACAACGCAGCGATATTCCCTACGCCTATAATTCCAACTCTAACCATATTTACACCAGTAAATATTTCTGGTCATAAATGATTATATGATACAAGATATATAAAACTTTCGTAACCTTCCCTATACCTGGTGAAAGCTTGAATGAATCCAAAGCATTGAAGAGATTGATAAGAAAGCTAACTGTTGAAACTTTATGGATATATGTTGTAAGGGTACTCATGGATTTTGGCCCTATGAGGGCCTATGAGATTAAGAAGAAGCTTGCAGAAATATTTGGGCTAAAGGCATCAGCAATAACTGTGTATAGTGTTATATACAAGCTACGTGGTGAAGGACTCGTAGAGCAGGTAAAGGTTGGAGATGAAATGCTTTATCGGGTAACAAGCAAAGGTGTAGAGGAGTTTAAACATGCGTTAGAGTTTCTGGAGAACGTTATTTCAATGTTAAGTTTTGAGGAGGTTAAGCCTTAAGGTATCTGCGTCTAAGCCTAGATATTAATCCGCTAGTTCTTATGGGTATAGCTATACAGCTTCCTAAGCTATTCTTTAGATGTTGTATGGATAACGCTAACAGTGTATATGTAACGCATACAGCTTCGCCACGAACTCTTATGATAGCTCTTCTACTTGTCGGTCTATATGAGACAACCTCTATACTGCATTTGTGCCTTAGTATAGGGCCTAGGAATGCGTATATACAGTTCTTTATACGGGTTGATAGTATGTTGTAGTCTTCCTTATCTAAACAGAGAAATTTTACTAGGATGTAGCGTTTTACTCTTCTATGTTTCTTATGTGTTAGCATGCTTACAGCAAATTCTTCTATGAGTTGCTTTGTTTGTTTCTGTATATGGGGTATGGTGACGGCTATTATAGATATCGATAGAATTGATAAGATTAATGCTATCAAACAGACTAAGTTATCTAAACCCATGATAAACACCTACAGATTTAACCAGCGGCGTAGTAGATCCATAGGGTACATCTCGAGCATTAGCCTTCGTTCCCTCTTGGAGAAACCTAGCGCATAAAGTATTAAGTCCATATGCGTGGCCAAAAGGGTTTTCTTTAGCTCTATGCTAGCTGCTGATAATACTACGCCAACATCTTTCCTCAAAGCGTGCTCAATTACGTTACCCAGTAGATAAAGTTCTTTCTCTACATCTATACTTAGATCTTCACTAAGTATATGCGATACAAAAGGGTATAGATGTACCTCTACATACTTAGGCTTAGTCGATTGTGCCATAAAGTTTATCTGCGATTCATCAGCATAGCGATAGTTCTTAGGGGTTAGTACTACTGTAAATACTTTACCTATTTTAGCTAGCCTACGTGCAGAAGAAGTATCGAGAGGTATACAGCCTATAATAGCTTTTTCTGTCGAAGCTAGACACTCATCTATATTGTCGTTATTTACATATAGCACTCTACGTGGTACTAGTATTATATCACGTACTATGTTTATACTGTTTAAAGCTAAGGTGTTGGGTACACATTTTTCGATAACATTTTCTTCAAGTCCTATTACCGAGGTTATATCGATTTCCATGTAATCGATTACATCTTTGCATTGAGTGTAAGCGAGGTAAAAGTTAGATAGCATTATCTGTGAACCCTTTGGCTAAGCTCTCTATTAGCTTCTTTACATCGCTAAGCGATTTCTTGTACGCAAAAGTTACGATAATCTTTATAGCGTCGTCCCCATCGTATAGCGTGGCAAAGCCTAGGTAAGCATCTTGCTTGCTTAGCCTAATGTATATTTCGTTTGATTTCTTGTCGTACCTGATATCGATTGTGTTGATTAGGGCAAGTTTATCTCCTTCGCTCATGATGTTAAATAGATTCTTAACGAATTCTATAGCATCGTTTTCTTCTAGGCTCACCTTAAGTCTATTGATTATATTGCCGTAGTACCCTTTTACAGCCTCAAACTTTATTGTTACTCTATCCCTTAAGCTTGGAGGAATGATATTTAGTATAGCCTGCTTAACCTTATCTAGATTTTCTGTTGCATGTCCGTGTGCTTGTATTGTAACCCTTGAAATCTCTATTTTAGACATAGCTACACCGATGCAACTATTCTTATAACAGCGTTATCTGGGAGCATATACTCTTTACCTAATCTCTGCTTGCTTTTAGCGTCTACAGCGTATATGAAATACTTGCCTAGGTCTGTATGGACCATATATGCAAGGTCTAGCGCAGTAGTACCCTTAGGTACTAGGTAGGCATCGGGCAGTATATTGCCTTTGCTATCGCTGAAGTTGTTTATATCTTCAACAGGGTATACAACTATCATGTTCAAGGCCCTAAAAACAGCTTCGTTTATAGCTCTCTGAACACCTGTACCTTTGAAGATCTTCATAGACTCTCTAACAAGTTCGAGAGCTTTAATTTGTTGCTGTGTAATACTTGCTCTATCAACAATCTTAAAGTCTTGGTCTCCTGGTAGGTATTCGATGAACTTTTTTTCAGCGGCTTTCCTAAGGATCAATTCTCCAAGAGCTGTAACGGGAACTATTATTCTATTCGGTAGCCGCTTTACTACACTATTGAGTATATCTCTAGCCTCAGGTATATCGATCTTGTTAGCGGCTATAACTATAGGTTTAGCTATAACCCTTAGCGTGCGGATAAAGAGCTTAAGCTCTTCTTCTCTCCAACTAGAAGGTTTAACCGATTCCAGCTTAGTAATAGCTAAAGTCTTTGCAACGTGTTCGCGTTTTATTGAAAGCCCTGAAAGTCGTTGCGTAAGTGAGTCAATCACTTGACCCACGTTCATGTGGTCTAATGATCTAGCGAATCTGGACCAATCCCTAGAAATTATTCCATACATCCACTCTTCGTACTCGTTCTCTATGGTTACAATATCCTCGTACGGATCTCTATAACCTGGCTTAACATATCTACCATCTTCGTCTGTTGAACCAGAGATATCGACAACATGTATAAGTACATCGGCTTGCCTAATAGAGTCTAGGAATTTATTGCCTAGACCGCGTCCTTTTGAAGCATCTTTCACTAAACCCGGTATATCGACGAGCACCACCGGTATAAATCGTTCCCCTCTTATGCAAAGAGATGAAATAGGGGTGCACCTGGGAAGCCCAAGCTCTATGTGTACACATGTTTTCCTAACGTATGCCACTCCTGTATGAGGCTCAAGAGTAACGAAAGGCCTATTCTCTATTGGCACAGGAATCATTGTGGCGGCTGAGAAGAAAGTAGATTTCCCGACGTTGGTTTTACCTAAAAGCCCTATAGTGATCTTAGGGGCGCCTATTTTAGACACCAGTTAGCCGTAGTTTCAATACAGCTTAAAACCTATAAGTGTCAGTTTTAGCTAGCTGGTGTGAACTAAAAATAGGTGTGAAGGTGGGTAGAGTGGCTAAATCGATGTACCACCATATGGCTTTGCTGTGGAGGGAGCCTACGGAAGATTTCGAAAAGTTCATGAGGCAGAGGCTTGTTGAATGGCGTAGACAGCCATCCATAGTTAGAGTAGAGAAGCCTACAAGACTTGAGAGGGCTAGGAGACTCGGTTACAAGGCTAAACCTGGCTTTGTTGTTGTCAGGGTGAGAGTTAGGAAAGGGGGGCTTAGGAAGCCTAGGCCGAACAAAGGTAGGAGGCCTAAGAGAATGGGTATATATGGTCATACACCTAAGAAGAATCTACGGCTAATAGCAGAAGAAAGAGCTGCTAGAAAATATAGAAACCTTGAGGTACTCAACAGCTACTACGTAGGTGAAGATGGGCTCTACAAATACTTTGAGGTCATACTTGTTGATCCTCACCATCCAGCAGTACTAAGCGATCCCGATATTAACTGGATAGCTAATCCAAACCAGAGAGGTAGGGTGTTTAGAGGAAAGACATCGGCTGGAAGGAAGTCAAGGGGTATGATAGCATTTAGAGGTCTAAAGGGTATACACAAGTATAAGTGGAAGAAGAAGCAGAAAGAGAGAGAGCTTAAGAAGAGACACGAAGCAAGCCGTGGTGCTAGACTGATAGCTCCTAAGGAGGTATACGAAGAGCTAGGAATAGAGAAAAGGTAGCTACTTTTTATAGTTTTAAAGCTCTATTAATTGCCGTCAATAGGATCTATGTAAACAATAGAAGGTATTTTACTTGGTGCAATTCTAGCTACAGCTACACCTTGCTGAGCAATAGACATGACGTACTCTATGGCTTTCTTTGAGAGGTTTAAGTACCGTTGTAGTCTAAGCCAGTAACTTATGGAGGGAGAACTCATAGCTATGAGCATACCGCAGTTATTTGCTATAGCCTCTGTATACGGATGAAGATCATCTATGTTCTGCGTAGCAACGAATACAGAGATCCCTAAACTTCTACTATACCTAGTAAGCATGTTTACCAAGTCATCGCCTATGTAGGGAAGAAGGTACCAAAATTCATCGAGGATTAAGGATATAATCGGAGTAGATAACGGGTTTACGTTTAAATACCTCATTATAGAATTCAATATGTGGAGAACTACTATAGCACTTTCAGCTCTATCTCTAAGAAAAATATGCTTTAAGTTAACTATGTATACTTTTCTTTGTGGTATTAATCCTATATAGGTAGAGGTTGTAGGGTACACATTGAAAATACGAGTTACAGCATCTATAGCTTTAGTCAGTTCTCTATCAAGTATATCAAATCTGTAAGCTGTTAGATTGTCTATGTCTATACATCGATTACAGAAATCCGATAACACTTTAAACATAAGTTTACTCGAAGTAGAGGTTAGCGAGAAAACCTTAGTCAAAGTATCAACAGCTATAGAAACCATGGCATTCCTTTCATCAGTACTACTATTACAATAACATAGAGGTATGGGTATTTCTAAGGGGTTAAGAATTATTGTATCGTTTAACTTGTAAACTGATAAAAGCTGGGGGTATTCGTTCTTTATATCAAATATTATAGAGTTAACGTTATACTTAAGCATGAATCTACGAGCTAAGGATAACAAGGTCAGGGTTTTACCGCTACCAGTAGGACCTACTACCATGATGTGCTGTGAAGATGAGTTCTGGATATCCCAGAAAATAGGTTCCCCAGAAACAAGGTCTATACCTATGTACACTCCATAACTTAAACCACTATGCGAAGGCATTAACGTAGTAGGTGGTAGGGAATCTAGGAGCAGGGTTTTTCTAGGCAATTTTTCTTTGACGAAAATTGACTACGGCTTCAGCAATTCCGTATTCCAACACAAACTCAAGGTGTAGGTTTAGCATATTTTTAGCATCTAATGGTATTTTCTCGATATCCTTTAGGTTAACGTTGTGACGACAAACTAGGGCAATTATGCAAGAGGTTTTTATAGGTTTGATCCCCATTAGCACCTTCTTCCTAATATCCAAAAGTTTTTCAACGTAATCTCGTAATCTTATGTTTGATTTATCTAGTTCAAGTTCTACTAATTTAATCTGTAGTTTATGATTAAGTTTAGACATGTAGTCATCTATATCTATGTACTCCACATCTGTTAAAAACACCAACTTACAGCCTTCAATACGAAAAAGCTCTAGGAACCTTCGTAAACCATAAACATAGTCTAGCTGAGTTAGAGTATGTACATCTATAGGCCAATCCTTGACCCTATACAATGCTACAATATATTTATCTTCATGACATGTAAAGATACCTGGTTTAATATAATCACATACAGGGTTATAACTATTATGCAACAAAATTTTTTCAAAAGCTCTTTCCAAAATTCTAGTGAGAGTTTTCGAATACATTATTAGGTATCTTGATAGCACTGCTTCTAATCCCTACGATTTTAGCTATTTTTAAAGCGATGCTAATGGCCTTGGGTATAACATGTTTAAGGTCTGTAGATAGCGTATACCATCTACTATTACCATTGGATTCTAAGATATTGATCTGTAGACCGCTATCATTAAGTATGTGGTTTAGATTGATGCGTATCTTTACTTCTTTTTCTTCATTAGGTTCAACAAATAATATGGTGTCTTCTACAGCAACAGTTCCCCCTACATTGTGACATTTATTAGTAATTCGAAGTGTAACAATAGAGTTTAGTAAGTTAAGGCTTGCGTAAGTTAATTCTACACATTTACTAGGTAATATAATGTGTTGTACACCTTGTTTAAATGTAACAACAGCTTGACTATAGCCATCCTCAAATGAGATCTTTGGAGTAGTTAGAAACTGAATAGGCAGAGATAAACTGACATCGCCCACTTCAAGAAGTATCTTAAGGAGTCTTTCGCAAGAACTTATATCAACACAAAAACCCTTCATAATGGTATTAGAACATAAAGCCGTCAATGATAGATCTTTATGTTGTATAAATATATTCTCCAAATTTTCGCTAGCTAGGCAAAGTCTGTTTCCATTGTAACGAATTATCTTATCTACATCTATAGACTGGATGCTAGACTTGTTTACAGATATACCCCATTCAATTAATTCACTATTTTTAACGACGTACACCTTGGTATATTTACTACTAAACCCAGTATTCCCTCTAACATAATTACGTTCTCTAGTTAGTGTAGCCTTTCGGTCCTGTTTAGAATAATCGTAATCAAAGATCGTTAATTTGAA
>JAWASI010000006.1:25171-31225 GCA_038892955.1 Ignisphaera sp. | reverse complement strand
TGAAGTCACCTAGGGATTGTTTTGCGGGGGACCCTAAGATAAAATATCTATCCCTTAATAACAGTATCCTCAAGTTGTTTAAATCTTTAGGGATTTCGTTAAAAGTATTACTAAATGAAACATCTTTGGGTTTAATATTATAGGAGAATACTTCGTCAAAGTTGTTAAGGTTATCAAGACGTAAGAAACAATTATCCGATCTTACTCTAAATAGCGAATCTTCATATATGGGGTTAACTAGTAACGGTATTAAATCTCCATAGGAGTTTAGGGTAATACCTCCATTATTTCTTAAGATCTTAACCATAGGTATTATCTTAAATAACTTCTCTACTTGTTCGATGATAAGTCGCCCCTTTCTATCTACACATAAGACAATGTCTTCTTCAAGGGTCGTACAAGATGTAATGTAGTTCGGCGAAGAGAAGAGCTTTTCAATGTATATATGGTTAGAGCGAACATCTACCTCATATAAATCAATACAGCTCTTCTTAAAAACCAAAAGCTTGTCGTTAGCTAATACTGATGCTAAAACACTATTATCCTTAATTTTCACATAAACTGGTTTATCTTCGATACTATGTATGTACATACCATCGTCATACGTTAGTACTATGTATTTATGTTTAAGATCAATGAAGTGACCCAAAAGCTTACTTGGATATACCTTAGTTATTATGTCTATATGTTTTCTATTTAAGTCTAGTAAAAATAATGAGTTGTTTGATTCTAAAGCTACGAGGACGTCATCGCTTAGAAAAGCTAAGGGATATACATTCTCTACCTCGTAGCACGTGTCAGCGGAGGATATATTCTTTAACTTACATACGTAACCTTTTCTCCCTAACTTTATGAAACATAGATTATTCAATGAATATCCATGGACTTTGTCGAGATCGACATCATTGTTAGATGTATGATTTGATAATTCAACATGAAACCCGTAAATATTGCTACCAACGGTAGCATAAATCTTATCACTACTGGAACACAACGACAAGGTGTGGTTCTTGTATTCTCGTGTTCTATATTTAGAGCATAAGAGTATTTCTTCGATGTATGCTTCAGCGTCTGCAGCTACTACCTTACCTATAGCTCCCTTATCGGATAAATAAAGTGCATAGGTGTACTGTGGGTGTAAAGCTCTTATATAGATGTTATGGTTAAGCATATCAAGTACTTTAACACCTACATAAGGTACCACCTTAAGAATTTTCAAAGGTTTACCTGTGATACTATCTAAAGCTATAATTGATGCTGAATCTAAGACTACATATTTACATACGCTACACGTAACAGGAGAGGGTTCCATAACCAAGTCCTCGACTGCTATAGAGTACGTAGTTAATGTTCTATCATCTCCTATTTTAATGAATGGGGCTAAGTCGATGTTTAGAAATTTACTGTGTAAGTCATACACTATACTAGGGTGCACTAATAGTCTAGAATGTAGGAGTTCTACTAGAACCTTATCCTCGATTTTGTAGGTTTTAAATTTAAGACCATCACCGCTTATGATAGGTTTCCTGAATTCTATGACGGCGAAGTCTTTCACCCTAATTGTTTTAAAGAATTATATAGCGTTTCGTGGAATTATTTTATGTGTGTTTTAACTAAAATAATTCCCAGAAATCGATATAGACATTGGTGTTGATTTTGAGTCCACGCGAGAAATTAATGAAAATATTGTTATCGCTTAAAGATAGGATAGCTTCCCCTAGCGACATAATAGCAGCTACAGGTCTCCCACGTTATGAAGTGTTAGCAGCTTTTCATATACTTGATGCTTTGGGTCTTGTGGAGCCTGTATATGTTAGAGGTAATTATAAGCTATATAGGTTAACAAGTGAAGGAAGTAAAGTAATAGAAGCATTAAGTAGCGGTAAAAAAGTTGTTGTAGAGGTTAAGGTCGTAGAGGAACCAGGGATAGACATTCCAACAATAAGTGTTGCCGTACCTAGTTCAGCGGATAGAGCAGAAGTACTGGCTGAAACATAGGCATCCTAACATAAATTAAACTATTTAGTTAAATTAGTTAGATTATTTAAGTTATATAGTAAGGTCTTCTCTCCTGTGTGGATGTGCTTTTACCGCTATGCATGTATTGATCTATAATGCTCTTAACGTGTGTCTCAACAGATAAACCCTGTTTATCGAGTTCTGAGGTATCTATACCTAGATTCCATACTTTATCGAGCAAGTCTATTATCATTTTTGCGGCAGTATAGTCTATGTAATTCATTTCGGCTATACTTCTCCAAGTCTCGCCTAATAGACACACAGCATTTAATCCGTAGAATTTTGCCCATCCGATTATAACACCATTAAGACCGCTGATGATGCCGCCGCTTAACGGTATAGCTCCTCTCTCTACATACTTATTGATTATCTGAGAATCTGTTCCTACAACATATACCTTTCTAGTATGCAATACAGTATCCGAGACATAAGCTGCGGCTGCTATAAGCTCATTTACGTTAAATACTTTGAGCTTTTGAGCTAGGTATTTGCTTAAACTATGCTGTCCTTGATCGCTTATGGGCTGCATTTCACCTGTGATAATCAATATTCCTAGCCTCTCTTTTTTGACGAAGCTTATTTCAACATTCAAAACATCAGCAATACCACCCTCATAGGAGAGGAGATGAGCAGGAAAACCATACCCATATATGTGAGCAACAGGTGTAGTGTTAAGATAATTCCTTAAATAGTCAACTACTGTTTTACCCACAAAACCCATTCCGGGAAATCCTAAGATAGCTACCATATGTTCTATATCACTAGGTATTTCATTTAATTTCTTATAAAACCACATGATTAACACTTACACTAATACAGATACAGAAACTATAAAAATACATGAAACTCCGTACACATAGTTCCTCCAACATTTTCGACCTTTAATATCGTATTTATGTAAATGGTTTGTAGAACGTTAGGTATAAAACCTCTGACCTAAAGACCTATTATAGTGTAATATAGAGGGCCCGTAGCTCAGCCCGGCAGAGCGCCCGGCTCATAACCGGGTGGTCCGGGGTTCGAATCCCCGCGGGCCCACTATTGATAGTTGTTCTCTAGTCGTAAACCCTTTATACCTAGCTGTTAGTAGAGACAGTATGTAGGGAAGAAAATAATAATTAAGTTTTGAGTGAGACCTAGTTATGAATGTGTATACACTACTCCACCTAGTAAAGATAATAATACTCTTAGTTTCATCTGCAACTAGTTTCTGCCTCCTTATCTTGAGTTATACCGGTAATCTATATTTAATTGAAAGTACTACAACCTCAAATCTAGTATTAACTTTGGGGGTCTTTCTGTTATCGACCTTGTTGCTGTTGTTGATTAAGGATTTTGTGCATATGGGCAAAACTCTAGTAAAAGAATTAATCACTTTAATAGTTTCTATCTCTATTTCGATTTACATAGTCTTGGGGTCCTTAATCGATATCTCAAGATTTAGACCTTGTAGATTTACGTATATACCTCCTATGTTCATTATTTTAGAGTATCAGATAGAAGTAACAACAATTAAATCGTTAGTTGTTAGTATACCGCTGGGTGTAGCCTTCATAACCCTCATTTACAGTTTATACGAATTTATCAGAACATATAGAACATTTAGAATCAAATACTTGGACGAAGTTATAAATGGGGTCGACCTTGAGCACATTCATAATGTAGAAAGTTAGAGGGGCTACCCTTAAACTCCTCGTCATTACTAACGAATCAGTAGATGCTACTACACATCTACAATCGCTTTTTGAGTAACTTATAATTTTGCTATCAGGCGTTGATGTTAATTCATATGAGTACTTTATTCCTGTAGACTTAAGCTCTAGATATAAGCTAAATGCATGCTCTAAACTATGACTTACATCTTTATCGACGACCGCGATTACCTGCTTTGGTTCAAGTGCTTCTATAACTTGGGTAATTATTTTAAGGGCTTTCGGTATGTAGACATAATCATCACTGCGTAGCTTAGAACCTCTTAAATCCCGAGGAACACAATCGTCGCACAAATATACTTCTCCTCCCTTAAGCATATTTATAGTGGATATAATAACGTTATAGAAATCTAATACTAAGTTATACTCATTGAGTTTAGTGCAAACAAGTTTTTTGCTTATTTCTTCAACATATTTATTTGAATGTATACACCTAAAAAGAAGTAAACGCTCGTGCTTACTAAGCAGATATCGAGAAACAACTAGATCTAGGGATGACTTAATTGGGTAACCTCTGGACAGAAGATACTTATAATCGTAAGCTGCTTCAACTACTTTATCGATAAGATTTTTGTAGCCCATCTATTGATTACCTATTTATATGATGTAGAAATAGATTATTAAGTAGATATGGTTGATACGTAAGGACATATACCATAATTATGGTTATACAAACTAATAAGAACTTTAGGTGGTAAAGCAATACTTGTGTTGGAAAATTGGTGATGTTCTTGTCTTCAGCTAGTGACATATCAGAGGAAGAATTAATAGAGTTAGAGGAGGAATTGAAGAAACTAGAAACAAAAGATAAAATTTCAAAACAGTTGCAAGATAAACATGAAAGAGCTGAAAAAGAATTTAAACCATATCTAAAAACACCAAAAATAACTAGGGTATCAACAGGAATACCTGAGCTTGACCAAGCACTTGAGGGTGGGGTACCTAAAGGTTCTTGGATTGCAATAACGGGAGAACCTGGTACAGGGAAGTCTATATTATGTATGCACTTTGCATGGGCGGGACTTAAGGCAGGGGATCCTGTTGTTTACGTTACTACAGAAGCTGAATTTAGGGATGTAGTTAAACAAGCTAGGTTGTTTGGTATGGATTTCGAACAATACAAGATATACGATATATCGAGCGGTAAGGAACCCGATATACCTCCTCACATTGTTGTCATAGATATATTTGGATTACTTAAGATAGCACGTCAGATATCTGAGTCTATGCCTTTGGACACGGAATCAGCTAGAAAACGTAGGTTTGCAGCACTTGACATTCAGACATTGATAGCAGCTATCCATGAAGCTTACAAAGTACTTGGGGTTCTCAAAGAAGGAAGCAAGAGCCCTGTTAAGCACGTTAGACTGATTATTGATTCTCTAAGCGCTTTTTGGGCCGATAAACCAGCTATGGCTAGGAAGTATAGTTATGAGCTAAAGATCGCTAGCCATAGAGAAAACGTAACAGCATATCTTGTATCACAATATGCTATGACGACTAAATCAACCTTTGGTTTCGGACTAGAGCATATAGCTGATGGAGTATTCCATCTTTGGATGGACGATGTCGAGACAAAGAAGGAAGTATCTAGGTATTTTATAATTAAGAAAATGAGAATGACGAATCATGAAAAACGTGCATTTGTATTAGATATCATCCCTGAAAAAGGTGTTGTGCTTACCGTACTTAAGTAATGACGAGATTACCACTCGTTAACCTTCGGTATTTTTCAAGAACTTTTGTAATGCGTTTAATTAGCTCTTCAATATTTTCAGCAAAGACGTAAAGTCCTTCAGGTACATATACCACATGTTTACAGTTCCAGTAGGGTTCAAGCACAATATTTGCCGGAACTATTTTCGAGTACCACGAAAATTTCCCCTTGGAAACAAGGATTAAGAACTGATTACCTCCGTAAATCCCAAGAAATAGAATACAATCTACATCTTCATCTACAACATAAAGTTTTTCTATGCCGATTCCAGTTAGCTTATACTTAATTGTGGCGGAATCGTATTGGTTGGAGGTTTTCATTGCGTGTCAACCATTACCCCAGCAGTGTAATCTAAAATCATTTTCGTGCTGAAGTAGTTAAAAGCCTAAACCTCATATACTACTACAAAAAGTTAAAAATACTTAGCAATAAATTTGAACAGAGTTTCAGCTAATAACAAGTGAACAATTAAGAGAAATACTGAAGTTAGTTCAGGGTTTAATATATGTTAGATAGGAAGTCATTAAAGTACTACAAAATGTTAAGAATTCCAGCAACTTTTTCTAAGATTTCGAAGTATTTATATATATGCTCATTAAGCTTTAT
>JAWASI010000006.1:0-25161 GCA_038892955.1 Ignisphaera sp. | reverse complement strand
CTAGTTAGATATTATTTGGCGCACAATCAACAAGACCTCATGTTGCGAATTCTCTTAATTCATTTAATGTCATGGCTATTCTTACCTCCTCTGATATATGTGCTAGTGCGATACATGAAGCTTCGTCAATGCATAAATATGTCTTTGTTCCTCCTAGTTCCCGGCATCCCTCTTGAAATCTTTGGGGTATTTATGAATATATCAGGGCTTATGTACATAACCATACCCATAATCGGTATCTTTAGCGTCAGGGGGTTCACATACTCAAGGATAAAATCATTGATTATAGCATTCTACACTTTACTTATTGAGGTATTGTTTACTTTATTTGTGGATCGTTTTATACTCAGTACAATAGCAATAAGATTTACATCTACCTTGATACCCATGGTTTTATCTATATACTTTGCAGAAACGTTATCTAACAGAGAAGGAATTGACGTATACAGAATTGCGGGGTCCTGGGTTAAAACAATACTTCTTCATGATGAAAGCGATTTCTCGACCATAATGAATAGAATAGGTTTTGAAGATCATATAAAGACTCATGTAATGTTCTTCGACTTAGGTTCTAACTATATAGCTTTACTTGTTCCAGAAATTCATTTTGGGCCCTTTAGAAATGTAGGTAGTGCAGCTCTTCCACATGTAATAGATGGTCTATTTGAAAAAATGAATATAAAATCTTTTGTATTGCATGGCGCAGGTTCACATGAAAGGAACTTGATCAGCTCTTATGAAGGTCAAAGTTATGGACAGTCAATTCTAAATAAAATTATGTCTAGAGAAGGGTTCAAAGAAGATGTTTTATATGAACCTTTCAGAGTTTACAGTAGATATTTTGATGCATTTATTATACAAACTAATAACTCGGCCTACGTATTAATATCAACTCCCATAGTAGGCAACGACGATATACCGTACGAGGTACAGATAAAAAGCTATGAGCTAAGCAATGTATACGGTTTTGAAGATGTAGCGATAATCGATACTCATAATGTTGAAGGTAAACCTGTGTACGATTTAGATAAATATGTAGGCATACTCGTAGAAGCGCTTTCTAAATCTAGCCGACCGTGCACTACCTATGGAATAGGGTATGGAGAAGCAATAGTTAAAGGAGCTGTAAACGGATTATGTGACAACAAGGTAAAGGTTTTAACAATTAAGTGTAACAATTCTTTATATGGTCTCATATACCTATACGGCAATAATGCTAAGGTAGGAGTTAGGGATGAATTAAGAAAAAAAGCTATAGAATTAGGATATAGCGATGCAGAGGTGCTAACTGCTGACGATCATAGTTGCTCAGGGATATCCTTTGATATTCCATACCATGCAGTAGAGCTAAACGATGCCCTTGTTAAAGCAGTTGAAACAGCGCTAAAATCAAGCTTAGATAATATTGCCCCATGTAAAGTTTATGTGGCTACATTGACTACGAGGAATAAAATTGTAGGACCAAACATATTTGCATTACTTGAGCTAGCTAAAGTTACAAGCCAAAAAGTTTTAAGGTATTTAGCGTTATCTTTTCTACTAATATATGCCTTAGTTATAGCATTATCAATTTGGCACTGAAATCTGTGTATTTGATAGTTTATTGATTTTAGGTTATAGTTTAACTTACTTTGTGTACATCAATGTATGTCACACCTTTTATAGATATCCATAGTGTAAGAACCTAAATGGGTGGACATTATATGAGTATAACGTTAGATAAGATGGCGCCATACCTAGGTCAAGTAATATACGATGTTTATGGTAGGAAAGTCGGTACTGTTGTAGGAGTTTACAGTGAAGTAGATGGAAAGGTTACAGCGGTGGAGATAATGGTAAATGATTCCAACTACGAAACTATCTCTTCAGAAAGATTGGAAGTGAAAGATGATGGTGTTAAAATTGTGCCCGAATGGCTTGTAGAAGCACAAAAAGTAGAAAAGAAACTTGATATCATAAGGAAAAGACTAAAAGCTTTAGAAGAACTTTATAAGAAAGGTCAGATTCCACAGCATGCTTATAAGGAACTTAAAGAAAAATTCGATAAAGAATACGCTAAGGTAAAAAATGACGCTAAGAACGTTAAAGAAATTATGAGGAAGAGAATATATGATTTGGAGAACTTTGTGATACATATCGAGAAAGCTATGACTAACCTTATGGTTAGCTATACATCAGGAGAATTACCAGAAAATGGGTTTAAAGTTTCAGCTGATTTCATGAGGTATGCAAAACAAACATCATTAGAGGAAAAGAAAGATTTAGAAAAACATGTAAGTCTTATTACAAAACTTGAGGAAGAACTGTCATCAGTTATTAGCTCTACTTCACAGCAAGAGCAACAAGAAACACTTCCAGTAGTGGCTCAAGGAGGACCTATCGTCGTGAAAGTAACAAGTTAAATTAGCTAGTAACGCTGTGTAAAGGAGGAATGATATGTCTGTTCCAGCAGGAATTTTTGATTCATTTACTAGGTTGATAAGAATTACTTCTAAAGATACACATAGAAATGTATTAGTCTACCTTATTTCTTCAATTAATGAGCTTAGGACAAAACTTGAAGAGATTAAGAGGAGATTAAAGGAGAGGGATGAAGAGCTATTAGCTAATGCCGTCAAAGCTTTAAGTTATAACGATAGAGATAGAGCAGCAATTTATGCCGCAGAAATAGTCGAAGTTAGAAAGTTAGTGAAAGTTGTAAATGTGTCTTTGTTAGCTACGGAGAGACTTTTGGAAAGATTAAAGACTATGGATATAGTTAGCGATATGAAGAAACCCTTAGGTTTAGCTATTGGTATACTCTCAGAGTTAAAGCATATGTTCAACAATTCTATGCCAGAACTAGCTTCAGTGGTTGATTCGATAGTTAGCAATGTCAATACTCTTGTATCATCAACGCAGGCTCCCGAAACAAGTATAAACGTTGCTATAAACACAAAGGAAATAGAAGAGATAATTAAAGAAGCTGAGATAAAAGCAGAAGAAAATATGAAAATAAGCTTACAACCTATACCATCACAACTAAAAGTTATGATAGAAGCTATAAACCAAAATGTAGCAAAGTATATTCAGCAAGAGGAATCATTTGTTGGCAGTAAGAGTACTGTAACAGTAGCTGCGCCTACAGCATTCAATATTTTAAGCAAACTAGATATAGCAGTATATCAATTTATTGTGAAGAATAATGGAGTACTAGATATAAATGAATGTATAAGGAGGTTTGGGGTCTCAAGGGATGAGATTCTAGGTTCTCTTAAGCGATTAGAACAAGCAGGATTAATTAAAATTACTTAGACTAAAGTTTTTATTAATGATTCTCACGTAACCTTGTTACTATATCTAACTAAAAGGTTGAATTGCATGAGTAAAGAGTATCTCGAAAGTTTAGCTAGGAAATACCTAAACGAAGCTATAATTAATGAAAAGGTAGGCAACAGATTAGATGCAGCGAAAAACTATAGAAAAGCTGCTGAAATATTCGCATTACTAAGCAATAATTATAAAGAAACTATTTCTCAAAGCATATACAAAAACCTTGCTGAATCTTGCTCTAAGAAAGCTGAGGAATTAGAAAAGGAGAATCAAATAGCTATAGCTATTGGCAATACGGATAATGCTAACGTAGAGGAAGCAGTTAAAGAATTCATAGTTACGAAGAAACCTAATGTAAAATTTGAAGATGTTATAGGTCTTGACAATGTAAAACAAGCTATTGTGGAAACAATAATCTACCCATATAAAAGACCAGACCTCTTTCCATTCGGTTGGTATAAGGGTATTTTACTCTATGGTCCACCTGGTTGTGGAAAAACACTAATTGTGGCAGCAATAGTCAATGAAATCGATGGGATATTTATGCACGTTAATGCTGCTAATTTGATGTCTAAGTGGTTAGGTGAATCAGAGAAGAAAGTAACTTCGATATTTAATTATGCCCGTAGGATAGGTACATCGAAACCTGTTATAATATTTCTGGACGAAGCTGATGCACTTTTGGGGATCTATGATCATGAGATAGGGGGTGAGGTTAGGGTTAGGAATCAATTTCTACAAGAATTAGATGGCCTAATCGATAAAGGAGAGAAGTATTTTATATACGTTATAGCCGCAACCAATAAACCATGGAAATTGGATATAGGTTTCCTAAGGAGATTTCAAAAAAGAATATATGTTCCGCCTCCTGATACCAAAGCTCGAAAACAACTCTTAGAATATTATGTAAAGCCATTTAGATTAGCTGACGACGTTAACTTAGATGTATTAGCAGAAATAACTGAAGGGTACTCGGCCAGTGATATAAGGGATATAGTTTTAGAGTCTTACTTCAGAACGTTAAGAGAACTATTTAGATCAGGAAACATGGAAGGTCAACCGAGACCTATACTTATGCAGGACTTTCTTGAAGTTTTAAAGATTCGTAAACCAAGCATATCAAAGGAATTATTAAAGAAATACGAAGAATGGGCTATGATGTACGGAAGTTAAGTTGTACAGAAACTACTTACTTCTTTATCTCTGCTAGCTCAAGAAGTTCAGGGACGAATTTTAATACATCATCTATAGTAACTATTCCTATCACCCTACCAGATTTATTCACAACAGGTATATGACCGTGACCTGTACCGATCATAAGGGCTATCACGTCTTTTAATGTTGTCTCGGGTTCAACTACTGTTACAGGTTTTGATACAATATCGATAATTTTTGTTGTTTTTAGGTCTAAGTTTTTAGCTACTGCTTTTATTACTACATCTTTTGCTGTTATTACTCCTAGTACTCGATCCATTTCATCCACAACAATTAACGAAGCTATGTTATGTTGTTCCATGAGTTTTAAACCTTCATATATAGTTGCATTACTTCGCACTCTAACAGGGTTGGGGACCATTATATCCGAGGCTTTTAACATGGTTGCTCACCATTTTTAGTGTAGTGTAACTGCCTTAACTACCTTTCTTACTATGCTACTTTTACCTGGTAATCTTTTAGCTATCTCGCTTATATCAAGTATGGCGGCCAGATGTTCATAGTTACTCGATTTTAAATATTCTACGAATTCTTCAGCAACATACTGAGCATCTTCATCGCCTGGAATTGCAACAAAATATGCAATTGCTCTTCTATCCACGACATGCTCTGGTCCGATAATTATCCTAAAACCTTTATTTGTTACCTCCACACCTACTGCTAGTTTAAGTTCTACATTTTTTACATAGTTTTTTTCGCCATATACCATGAAGGAACCCTTAGGTAGATATTGGCCAGAAGGTGGTGATAGTGATATTTGTGAGCCATAGACCCAAAATACATCTACGCTCATTATCTTCAGTTTCCATGCTTTACTATAGCATGCAGCTATGGTTGCTGCTTCTTTAATAGTTTCCTCATCTACGTTTTTCTTATGTGATTTAATGACGATGACGCTTGCCCCATGTATATCAGCGTGCATTACTATGTCATGGGGTTCAACTAATTTCCTTATTATCTTGATATTTTGTGACGCATCTTTGCCTCCAATAACTAAGAAACCCGATGATGATATATACCATATGTACACCTCATACCATTCCCTAATTCTATTTAATTTATACTTGATTTTTTCCTCCTTAAACTCTAGTTCCTTAATAAGTCCTTGCAATTTAGTGATTAACTTTCTCTTCTCTTCCTCAGCTTTTACTATAGATTTTTCTAAACCAGCTATGGTTTTTCGTATATCGTTGTAATTTTCGATAAAGCTTTTTCTAACATTGAATTCAAGTAATAGATTATCCATCTGTACTTTGTATACACCTTTTTCTGGTAAGACCTCGATTATAGGGCTACAATCACTAATGTATTCCCAGCCAAGAGTCTTTACCTTACTTACTACACATTGGTGTATTTGTTCAAGCTCTAGATAGTGGTTGTCGATAGTATGCATTTTTGATTTAAGATTTGTTAATTCATTCTTCATCTCATTTATTAATTGATCTATCCCTTCTATAGCCTTTTTAGTGTTGTTGATGGCTTCCTTCAGTTTATGTGACACAGATGCTAGGAGGAGGGACTTTAGCGTATCTTCAAAGTACTTATTAACTGCGTCGTTAATCGTTTTATAATGTTCTACTCTATAGTTGTAGGTATTGAACTGTGGTGGCGTATAAAGGTAAAAACCTATGGGATTATTTTGATCATCGAAGATTATACACGGGTCATAGTATTTCTTTGTGGCAACTATTTCATGGTACACTTTATCAATACACTCTACTTCATCTTTAGTCAATGATGTAGGTTCTTTAGTTCTTAAATTACACTGAAAAGTTATTGTTTCAGCTATTTCAAGAGGCAAACCCATTTCTCTAATTAGTATTCGAGTTAGATCTAAGTTATTTGATTGAATCTGAGCTAATATTTTAGAAGGGTTTTCGAAACATTTTGTAATTGAAGGTGGTGGTTGATACTGAAATCCTGCTCTTATAACTCTATCTCTCATACTTTTGTATTCATTACAGAGCAGTATTTTTTCTTGGGAATCTAATATACATACAACGCCTCTAGGTAGTAACTCTATAACTAGTCTTTTATTTACATTATTCCTGCAATTAACATCGATGTATAAAATTCTCTCACAAGGTATTTGATTTAAGCTTGATACGTAGCAATCTTTTATAAGTGTTCGCCAAATTCTTTGAACTTTTTCGTCTATCTCCTCCATCCGTAGGTCGCTAAATGTTAAGCTTATACGCTTCGAAGGCTCTATTATTAGCCAAAAAGTAGCTCCTTTTATGCTATTATACATTTTTAACAGCAATGCAGGCCCATCTTTAATATAGTATAGGTTATCTATGAACGAATGTTCAATTAAGTTTTTTTGTTCTTCTAACCATACTTTTAAATCTAACCAGCTCATACTAGTTTTTCTTCGGTGAATACTTTGTGAAATCATACTCTAGCACTATTATAAGGATGTTTTTACAAAGCCAATTAGCTATACTGTTTGTCAGAGGTATTTATGGGGTTTTAGTAGCATTGATATTATATTTGATATTTTCATTGAATGACAACTCCTTCTCAATATTAGTTTTACTACTAAGGGATTACTATTTGTATTTCACATGGATATACTTAGTAATCCTCTACCCGGTATCCATAGTTATAATTAAAGTTATGCTAAACTTAAATAAAAAATTTGACCTATATCTACGAGGAATTTCAGTGTATTTTGCTTCAGCCATTATAACATATTCTATTCTCTCCGCTGATTAAAATTCTATGCTCATAAATAGGCATATGTTCGACAACTATTCTAAGGTAATCGTTAGGTAATACAACTTTACCTTCGTCATCTACTGGAAAGGCATAGGGTAGAAGTATTTCCAATTCAATTCCTGACATAATCTTCTTTAGACTTAATCCGTAAATTAATTTTATATCAGATACATTCTTACCCTCTTCAATTTGTCTTAAAACATATGCAGTACCAGCAATAGTATATTGGTAAGGACCTATATTACGAGGCTTAGCTTTTGGCAATTTCGAAGTTATGTATAACCACGTCCTACTTTTCGGAGGATGCGAACCCATGATACCGCCAATAATGACGTATTTAACTGATTTAAGTTCTGACGATTCTAACGTCTTACGCGCTTTTGGGTCTAAGACAATAACTTCGTTGAGATCTCTTAGTATCTCTGTAACTGATTCTTTAGTAATTATTTGGAAATATTTAGATAGTATCCTTAAATGGTTTTCATCCTTAACATTAGTTATCATAAGCCTAGATCCATAAACTCTCGATACATATTCGTATTCCTTCAATATCCATTTATTTATGCAGGGCTCTAGGTGTTCGATTACAACAACGAATTCTGGCATATTCTTGAACTTTTTTAGCACGTTATTAAAGTCTTCAGCTCATTATTTTTTTCCACTAAGCTTTTATTCGGCAAAATTGTAGAAACAACATTATTAGGGAGAGAAAAATTGGCATCTCAACAAGTAAAGCCATCAATAACACCTCTCCGTGTACTCCGTAGTTCAACAAACAAAACTGTTATGGTAAAGGTTAAGGAGGGATCAGAATTTGTAGGCAAACTTGTCATGACCGATCCAACAATGAATGTTGTGTTAGAGGATGCTATAGAGTATACAGATGGTGGTAAAGATATTATCGCTAAATATGGTAAAATCTTTATTAGGGGTAGCCAAATACTCTATATTAGTATTGACTATACAGAAGCCAAGCTAAGGCAGGTATCTTTAACATAATAGAAGCATACAATATTGGTGACGTCAATTGCGTCGAAGAACAAAGATACCTAGAAAATGTTCTGTCAATTTTGATTTTTCATTAGATAGAATTGAATGTAAACTCTGCAAATACTTTGAAGTATGCTTAGAGGTCTATACTAAGGCACGTAAACTAGCTAATAATATTCAATAACTTACTATCAACATCATGCTGTACCCTGTGAAAACTATTAAGTAAATAAAGTTATATAAGAGCTGTGCAAGGATTTAAAAGGATTAGAAATTACATTGAGGTAAGATATATGAGGAACATATACGTAACTGAATATGTATGGCAAGGAATAGAAAATTTGTCTATAGAGATCGTCGAGCGGAAGGGTGTAGGTCATCCAGATTATATAGCCGATGGAGTAGCTGAAGCAGTAAGTAGAGAATTATGTAAGTATTATTTAAAGAACTTCAACGCTATACTACATCACAATGTTGACAAGGTACTTGTAGTAGGAGGTCAATCTAATCCATTGTTTGGTGGTGGCGAAGTTCTCCATCCTATACATATAATCGTTTCAGGTAGAGCAACATCATATGTGAGAACAGCTGAAGGATTAGAATTTGTACCTTTAGGCACAATTGTTTTAAAAGCTGTTAACGAATGGATAAAATCTAATTTTAGATACCTTGATCCACAACAGCATATAATTGTTGATTATAAAATTGGTCAAGGAAGCATTGATCTAAGGGGCATCTTTGAACTAGGTCTTAAAAAAGTTCCTTTAGCAAATGATACAAGTTTTGGTATAAGTTATGCACCTCTCTCAACCTTGGAGAATCTAGTTTTATCTATAGAGCGACTTCTAAATGATTCCCAAGTGAAGAAGAAACTCCCCGCACTAGGAGAGGATATAAAGGTTATGGGGCTTAGAGTAGGCAAAAAAATAGTATTGACGGTAGCCGTGGCTATGGTGTCAAGATGGGTTAGAAATAAGGATGAGTACTTAAGCATAAAAGAGGAGGCTAGGAATATCGTACTCGATCATGCTGTAAAGATAGCTCCTGACCATGATATTGAAGTACATATTAATGTAGGTGATAAACCAGATCAAAACATATTTTACTTAACTGTAACAGGAACATCGGCAGAGCATGGCGATGATGGGGCTACAGGTAGAGGTAACAGAGTTAACGGGTTAATAACGCCTATGAGACCTATGAGCTTGGAAGCGACAGCTGGTAAGAACCCGGTAAGCCATGTAGGTAAGCTGTTTAATGTTGTAGCAAATATCATAGCTAATCGGATCTACAAAGAGGTAAAAGGCGTAAAAGAGGTATATGTAGGTCTTTTAAGTCAAATAGGTAAGCCCATAGATAACCCCTTAGCCGTAGACATAAAAATAGTACCCGAAAAAACACCATTAGAATCTAATGTAATTAATGAAAGCAAGGTTATCGCAGATGAAGTATTAAGCAGAATAGCAAATATAACATCAGATATAATTGAAGGGAAGGTAATGCTTTTCTAAAATTCAGCGGACATTACTTCTATACTCGGATATTATCCTCATTAAATCCTCTAATGTTATATTTGAATTAGTTTTCTTAACCGATCTCAGCCTGATTATAGCATTGATTAAGGATTCTTCTAGCTCGTTTATATTAATAATAGCTAGTCTATCATCTAATTTATTTATGTTGAGACCACATAAAATTGGTATACCTTCGGCTATAAATACCTGTTCTACATCTTTTTGGCATTTCTCGAAAATCGGTATAACTTTTAGTTGTTTAAGATAGTTTAGGATATCATATGAAATATAATTACCGTCAACTACAATGATCTTACTTACTGCTATGTAATCTTTTATAGAATGTATATTGTGAATAGTTAAGCTTTTAATCCAAGGCACAATAATGACTTTTCTCATCATTACAGCCGATAGAAGTTCTATATATCTATTCCTTTCTGTAACTAGTTTATTTACTTCATTTCGTAGGTTTTCTGTAGCTAGTTGTAATTGTCTTATTTGCTCATTAAGTTTAACTATTTCTCTATCCCGCGTTAGTTCGTAGTCTATTTGTTCAACTTTATTAAAACGTTTCTCGAAAATCATGTTTTCCATTTTGTTCTCTACTTCGCGAAGTTTCTGTCGCAACATTTCGTTTTCTTTAATTAACTCATATACTTTGGATTCTAAGCCTTGTATTAAGTTGTTACAAGCTTCAATAGATTTTTCATGTTCGTGATCGTGATAAACAAGTTCTTTATCCATCATATTTGATAGATATTTATTTATGGCGTATTCTAATACATGGCTAACGCTGTATCCTTTCAATAATAGCGATTTCATTTCATCTATATCGATATCCAGATCTATTTCTAATAGTTTTTTCTCAAGTTCAATGAGTTTCTTCTCATAGGCTTTGTAGGCCTTTAATGCAGAAACAAGTGCATCACGTTCATGTGTTGTAGTTATCTTTATATTTATATGTTTTCGTTTTTTTAACCATTCAATTAATTTTTCTTTTGTTTCTGTATCCAACGATTCATTAGGTACATAGAGCTGTACGCCAAGCATAGATGCAAGTTTCTTAGCGCTCTCTGGTGGAGGATTTTTATCAACAGCAATTAGTATAGGAATGCCATGTTGATATATCTTATTTATTATATCAAGTCTATCTAAACCTTTCAATGACTCCACAGTTAATATGTTTAGCGATAAATCGATTATAGCCAACCCTGTTTCAATACCGGGGTCTATACCGACTATCAAGGGTCTTTTCTTAATATCATTTTCGTTATTATTAATTACTATGATATCGGTGTAGACAGGTTTTATTATTATGCGTATATCATTGCCTTTGTAAGGCTTTATAAGCTTTCTAATGGTTTGACTATCAACATAGGCTGTAAATACCGCGCTATCAAAACCTCCTAGGCTTTTCCTTATGATAATATCATAATCAATTTTTTCTTTCTCTAGCAATGCTTTGATTTCCCTAACAGCTCTTAATACTGCTGTTCGCATCCCTCTTACATATCTATTGGTACTACTTCCACCAGACCCAGTCGATCTAGCTCTTGAAACTATTATTCTAGTTTTTCGTTCTAACCCCTTTACTAACACACCTACACCATTCAATGCTAATAGTGCGCATATATAAGCTGTTTGTAGAGGTCTTGGTTTTGATGCTAACGTTATACCTATTTTAGAAGCTTGTGATACTAAGTTCACAAAGGTGTTGTTATCTATTGTAACTTGGTATACTTCTGTATGGCTTGGAAGTAATGCTAAAATTCTTGCTATATCTTTAGATGTAGGTGCAAGTTCATAGATATTATCTATTCCTAAACGATTAATGGAGTAATCCCATGTCAATCTTATAACGGTGTTAAGTGGTGCTTCAGAAGTTTCTGCAACAATTTTACCATTATCATCCACAATTACAACTGCATATATAGGTGGTGATGTACGTGAAAGAGGATTACCTTTGACTATGTCTAATCCAAGAGCTAACATGCAAGATTCCTTAGATCTTTTGCTATGCAAGCTTTTGACATTCAGTCTATAGAGTATTATATTTATTGTTCGGTTATATACTTAAATACTTCTTGAACATCTATTTCCAACATGTAATGTCTTCTAAAAAATTTAACTATATTCTCTATATCACGTTTAAGCAATGAGATTGCGAACGGTGAGTTTGCTGAAGTGTACTGTGGCCAGTCAATTATGTATACTTGTTCCTTCACGCCTTTGTACGATATCATTATGTTGTATTCGCTTAAATCCCCGTGGATTATACCGGCATCTCTATATACACGCCTTAGTATTTCAATTATTTGTTCAAAAATATTTAACGGATCTTCTACTTGTTCGATCTCGTTTAGTCTAACACCATCAATGTACTCTATAACTATACTATGTAAAGCACCTCCATAGAGTTTTGGTATACCCGGTATGGTGTGATTATTTAAGATCTCTAGAACTTCTTTTTCTCTTTTTCCAGCTATAATGCTTCTACGGATCCAACTACTATGTTCAATATCGTCAGAATAGTACCCACGGTATTTAGCGATATGTCTAAAACTCTGTTTACCAATTTTATAAAATTTTATGGCAACAAGGTCATCGTTTTCTGTTAAACCTCTATATACCTCACTTTCTTTACCTATACCAATTATATCCCCTATCGCTTTAACGATATTTTTATCTGCAAGTAACTTTAAAGACATACAATCCAGACCTAAAAATGTGATTCTATAAGCTTCCATTGAAGGATGTTTAGACAACAATTTAAGTCTTGTCAATTTCTTTATACGAGCTACAATTTCTTTCTGGGAAAATTTATGTTCAAATCTTTTAACTATGTGTTCTATAGGTATGTATTCATATTGTCTTATCTTTTTGATTATAAAACCTAAGAATCTGAAATCATCGTCCATAAGTTTTCGGTATACTTCTTCTAGTTTCAGGCACTTATCACCATTGTGTATTAATAGTTTTAGCTAACATCTTTAAGCTAAGCTAAATTTATTGTGTTCATCCGCGGCGGCCGCGATTTTCTTCATCCACATCACGTGTCAAGAGCGCGGGAATCTTCATCTTAATCCACAATTTTCTATAACTATTATATCTTTAACAGGAAATTAAGTGTTAAACAGTTTCCTTAGCAAACATATACGCCAATATATCCTGTGCTTTAGTAGTTTTACTTGTCGTAATCTGATTTTGTTATTTTCTTTAAAATCTCTTTAGCATAATCGTATGAGATTCTACCTTCTTTTATCATAGTTTCAGCTATTATATCTATAAGTTCACCTGTAGCACCGGCCATTATTGCAATATTTCTAGCGTGTAATTTCATATGTCCAGCCTGAATACCTGATGTCACAAGCGCTCTTAAAGCAGCAAAATTTTGTGCAAGACCTACAGCTGCCATGACTTCTGCTAGCTCTTTGGCAGTCTTCACGTTTAGTATCTTAAGAGCTATTTGAGCTACAGGGTGGGTTTTGGTAGCACCACCTACTACTCCTACCTGCAGGGGGATCTCCAGCGTACCTATGAGATATCCGTTCTCTATATCCCAGCTACTAAGGGGTTTATATGTACCATTTTTTGCTGCATAGGCATGCGCGCCTGCTTCTATAGCTCTATGATCTTGTGCTGTTGCCAATGCTACAGCTATTATACCATTCATTATGCCTTTGTTATGCGTTACAGCGCGATAAACATCTACTTCGGCTATGGCTGAAGCATCAACAATTTTTTCAGCGATATCTAGTCCTATATCTTCTACTGCTATTTTTACCCAGGCTTTTGCCAACCTGTATACTGCATAATTGGAGACTATTTTGAGTCTAGCTTCACCATTACTAATTTTTTCGATGAACGGGGCAACAGCTTCAGCCATTGTATTAACAGTATTAGCCCCCATAGCGTCAAGGACATCGACTATTAGGTGTACAGTTATAACGGGTCCACGTCTTGTCTCTCGTACATTAACCTCAATATCTTTGGCACCACCGCCTAAGGTTAATAAAGTTTTATTTGTGGAATTAGCTAGTTCTAATATTTCATTTTTATGGAGTAATATCTCTAGGGCTGAGTATCTGGGAGTAGGGGATTTCATTATATGTATTTGTGCAATCATGTATTGTTTATCAGCCAAGGCTTTTATACCATCACCTTTTCTCATAAATCGTGCAGCATTGCTTGCAGCTGCAACAACACTAGGTTCTTCGATTACCATGGGCACCAAATAATCCTTTCCATTTATTCTAAAGTTTGGTGCTATTGAAAACGGATAGCAAAAAGCTCCCACAACGTTTTCCGTTATGCAGGTTGCTATTTTGGGGTCAAGGTTACCGAAACTTTTAAGTAATGCTATTTCATGATCTGTCAGATTAGCCCACTCTTTGATTATTTTAAGTCTTTCTTCTATCGATAAATTATGAAATCCCTGAATTCTTGAACTTTTTTGTTCTGTTACCTCCATACATTAAAACACCATAGTAAATAAATGAATTAGTAGCGGTTTTATATATAGCTTTTAGAGTATACTAAGATCCAAAAGCGTAATAAAAAAGGCTTCTTCTGCAATACTTTCATTTTCAGCAAAAATAACGATGATAATATCAAAATCTGTGGCATTCAATAAATTTCTTATTTTACGTAATGAAGGAAACCTATTTTCGTCAAGTTCTACATATGGAGGTATGTAGGCTTTATCCTCTAGTACATATATTATTATGGCAGCTTTAGCCTTATGTTTTATTATGTTATCTCGAAGATAAGATACATTGTATTGTCTAAGTCGTTCTAATCCTTTTTTTATTAAAAAAACATAGGCTTTTTCTTGAAGTAGAAGAGATTTATCTAAAATATTTGTGATTTCACCGCCTTTAATAGCAATACTCAAAATTTTATTCACAAGCTCTCTCCCGTAATCTGTTAACATACATCCAGCTACTGAGTCAATATTTATGAGATTTAATGCCTTTAATCGTTTTATCAATGTTCTTATTGATGTTATGCTTAAACCTAGGTACTTAGATAAAAGTTGCCGTCCTAAAGGTTCTCTCTCATTAAGTATAAGCAGGAACTTAATTACATGGTACTCATTAAAGGTAGGTTTAATGCCTTTGATTGGTGCTACTGCTTTTTGAACTATATCTTTAATTGATTGAGGTGTCATCGTATACGATTTCATAACTTAGACCTAATAATGTAATATACAAAGCTAATTATATGGTAATCGATATCACAGATTCTATAAAGGTTAGCACCAGTAATAAATAATTTTAGCATTGCTTAATTTTGTCAAGCTCAACATATTTTAATCTTAGTAAAGCTAATCTTTTTAAAACATTTTCGGCAAAGTTCTGGACATAAGCTTCTTCGATACCAGCACTCTTAACCTTTCGGAGAACTATTTTTTCTACTAAATGGTAATTTTTATACGCTTCATTTAATCTCCTCCATGGTATACCGGCTAACGCTTTGGCAAGATTTTCATCGAAGGGTAGAATACCTCTTAACATAAGAAATGCAATTATTGGGTACCCTACGTATTTCCTAAACTTGGTACCATTATCATCACTAAATACTGTTCTTGAATCAAGGTTAACATATACGTAATAGTTCTTTGTGTAATCTGATGATACTACGTAGGCCTCTTTATCATTTAATAATTTAATTCTTTGATCACCAATACATCCTAATGCTTCAAGAATTTTTATTTTAGGGGGTAATTTTAGTGGTACGTCTTCATCGTATAAAGTCATAAAGTGAACCCAGAGTTATACTTTGCTTTCATCGTATATTAATGTTTAATTTAATCATTATGTAGCGCTACACTTTAACAATTTATGATAAGCTTATTAAGAAGTAATGTGTGTAGGTTTATCGTGGCATCTGGGCCCGTAGCTCAGCTAGGTAGAGCGGCGGGCTCTTAACCCGTAGACCCCAAAAGGGCGGAAGTCCCGGGTTCAAATCCCGGCGGGCCCGCCACATAGTAATCCTATCAATTTATCATCTCATTTTAATTTGAATAAGCTAGGATCTATGAATTATTTTAAACATTCCTTAATGATTTAACATGCATTGAAGAGCATAAATAGAAGGAAATAGAAGGATAAGACTTCATTACATAGTTAACAATTAATGTTTTATTGTGGTAAAATATGTTGGTCTAAAGTGATAAGAAATCTTCTGGTTTTGGTGGTTCAATCTTTAATCCTTTTCTTTGTCGTATTTTCTTTACTACATCCAATAGTATAGATTCTGGAACAGGCATCCATCCTGCAAACTCTGTACCCCAAAAAGCTCTACCAGCACTTGCGCCTCGAAGTTCATTTGCTAAGTCTATGGATTCTGCTACAGGTACTTCGCACAAGATTTTAACTATGTTGCCCGCAGCGTGAACTACGTTTAAGATTTTCCCTCTTTTCTTTGTTATTACGGCTGATATCGGTCCTAGATAATCTATGGGTACTTTTATTTCAAGCTTTTGTATTGGTTCAAGTAATGTTGGTCTTGACATAAGTATTCCTGCAAATATTGGGTTTCTAACTGCTGGGAATATCTGTGCTGGACCTCTGTGTGCAGGGTCTTCATGTATTACTGCATCGCGGAGTACCACTTTTACACCTCTAACAGGTTCTGCAGCTAAAGGACCTTCTCTTACTGCTAATCTAAATCCTTGGATAATTGTATCTTTGACTTCCTTTAAGTACTGGATACCTGAAGTCATGTCTACAAGTACATCTATGTTTTCATCTATAGCCCATATTCTCTTAGCTTCGTCATAGTCCCATCCAGCTTCATCTCTTAAAATTCTGGCTCGTTTATATGTATCCATATCTTCAGTAACTATACCTTGTTGTATGAGTCGTATAGTTTCTTCATTTAAAGGTTCAACACTTATATATAGTCTGTTGTGTTTGTTTGGCGATTTACCTTCAATAACAGGACTCGGGGATCGAATGGTTTCTCTATAGACTACAGTGGGAGATGTTGTTTCAACTTCTAATCCAAATCTTTCTTTAAGTAGTGTTAGGACTATCTCTAAATGTAAGTGACCCATTCCGGATACTAGGTATTCACCTGTTTCTTCATTTATTTTTACTAACAGGTTAGGATCTTCAATACTCATTTTCTTTAATGCATCGATAAGTTTAGTTAAATCTGTTGTTTTCTTAGGTACTACAGCCATTGTTACTACAGGTTCCGAAACATACCTTAACTTCTCAAATGGTGTTACAACATCCTTCATCCTGGGATCAACAAGAGTTTCACCAGCTCTTGCAAGGTCGGGTCCTAGTACTGCAGCTACGTTACCTGCAGGTATAAGATCTACAACTTCTCTATACGGTCCCATGTATAATCCTACTTGTAAAATCTTTTGAGATGTACGACTATTTATGAGATAAACCTCTTGACCGCTTGAAACACTTCCTGAGAATATTCTGCCTGTAGCTACAAATCCTGCATGTGGATCCCATCTCATGTCACATACAAAGAATATTAATGGTGCTTTGGGATCTGCCTCCATTAATGCCCTACCTATATCACTATTAATATCACCTTTCCATATCTTAGGAATTCTATATCGCTGAGCTTCTCTTGGATTTGGTACAAACTTTACAACCATATCTAAGAGAGCTTCGTGTAACGGTATCTTCTTTTTCAGATCCTCTAAGGAATCTTTATCTCCTGAACGGTACACTTCAATAAGATCATCAATCCTAACACCTTTTTTCTTACTCATAGGTACAGTTAAACCTATGGCATCTTTAGCACAACCAAATGCAACCATTCCCTGAGCTGGGTCTAAGATCCATTTCTTTTTGAATTCGGGTTCAGCATATGTTTCTATTAATGAATTAACTTCTTTTATTATTTCAATAAACCTCTGCTTTATTTCCTCAGAACTCATTCTCAGTTCTTTGATAAGTCTATCGATTTTATTTATGAATAATAATGGTCTAACTCGTTCCTCTAAAGCTTGTCTTAATACTGTTTCGGTTTGAGTCATGACTCCTTCAACTGCGTCTACTACTACTATAGCACCATCTATCATCCTTAGACTTCTAGTGACTTTACCAGTAAAATCTACATGACCAGGTGTATCAACTAAGTTGATGACGTATGGCCTTCCTTCATACTCATGATATAAACTAATATTTGCTGCTTTTACCGTCATTTGACGTTTTTGTTCAATGTCGAGAAAGTCCATAGCCAACACCTGACCAGCTAACCTAGGTGAAATAATACCTGCAGCTGCTAGTAGGCTATCTGTTGTTGTTGTTTTACCATGATCGACATGAGCTATTATTCCAACATTTCTAATTTGTTCAATATTGCTCATAATTTTGAGCACTTGTTCAACTGTTTTAACATATCTCATTCAGTACCTACCTAGCCTACAACCTTATTCTTTAGAGCTTATTAATCTTGATGACTATACCTTTAAATTAGATTATTTATTGATTGCGATTTTCATTTGTCGAAACGTAATCTAATATATTCTTCTGATTTTCGTTTAATCGTGTCAATTTGTCCTTTACATAATCTTTGTAAAATGAGTGTATTATCTGGTATATCTCAGCAGCTTTTTGTTCGGATAAACCTTCAATACGCGATAAATCGTGTACAGTTGCATTACAAAACGCATATATTGATCCAAAATATTCTAGTATTCTTTGAGCTATTTTAGGTCCTATATGAGGGAAACATTGAAGAACAAATTTTTGCCATTCTGTTATATCTGTTATCCCAGATTTTCGAGGTATATGTAAACCGAAGGATGTCTTAACCTTATGTAATCCTATCCTTTTTATTAATTCAGCTGTTTCCTCTTCATTTTTAGTATGCAATATGAAGATTCCTAGATCCATAAATATCGATACAAATGAACCTAAAATAGCATTTCTATGAATGTTTCTACCTTTAAGCGCTTTGTATATATCACCTTCAATGATTAGTAAATTTCTTTCAAATCTTTTCTTTAACCTACTTAGTTGTTCGAAAAGTCTTCCATCAATTAATGAATTTATGTAGTCATTAGCGGTTTTCCTTTCAATCCCTATAACATTGTTAACTATGTAATCACCTACATCGAGCACTTTAAATATAATAGTAACTCCTTTAGCTGTAAGGAATTCTGGTACTTTTGAATTTCTTTCACGTTCATCAACGTACACAAGTAATATGAAAATCACCTATCAAATACTCTTTGCTCGGCTAATTCCACAATTTTGCCTTTAGTTATATTACTTAAAATTTCGATAATTTCTTTTAATATAGTGTTTACATCAGCTACATTAACTATTGCTCCTCCAGCCGACCTATGACCTCCTCCTCCACCTCCATGTTTCTGTAAGATAGGTTTTAATATGTCGTTATAAACATCTATACTTTGTAGTAATTCTACGTCTTCTCTAGTTCTATATATGATCCTAATAGCATTTATTGTTTCTTCTTCAGATACCACAAATGCTATATCATATCCGATATTAACAAGAGATGAAGCACATTCAGATTCATAAGCTCCTATTTCTGATACAGCTATGTATACATCACGTGCATTTAGTATCGCTTTGAATCCTTTGTGTCTCAGAACGCACTTTATTTTTGCCAGTTTTGCGTAGGGAGGTTTAATGGTTGAAACTAGTTGTCGAGATTGTTGATAATCTGCACCTAGCTCCAATATTTCTGATGCATGTCTAAAAGTCTTTGATGTAGCACGTGAAAAATGTTTTGTATCCCATAGAATACCTGCCAGGAGGGCCTCTAAAATATCCTTGGGTAACTTAACGTTGAAATATTTTAAAATATCAAATACTATTTCAGATGCTGATGTTACTTCAGAACATATAAATTGTAGAGTATGGTTAAGATACTTGGTTATAGATTCATAGTTATGAGATTCATGATGGTCTATGATTACTATATTACTACAAACATCTAGATAGTTTTTTAATATCTTTGTTTGCTCTATTGATGCGACATCAACAAGAAAACAAAGTGGGTGGTCTCTAAAGAGATCTCCTATAAGTTTTTTGACTATAATAACGTTAATGTTATTCTTTGTACATAATTCTGATATTTTTTTACACTCTAAACCTACACCTTCAGGTATAGCAACACTTACATTAACTGCTTTATTTAATTTGTATACCATGTATGCTATTGCACAAGATGCCGCCAATGCATCAGGATCAGCGTTTGCGTGAGGTATTATAACGGTGTATCTATTATTTGTTATTAGACTCCGTAGTTTTTCTAAACTTTCTAACCAAGTATGCTCTTGTTCTTTCAAACACATGACGAAGCACCTGGTCTAGGACACTTTCTAGGCTAACACGAGGTGTTATATATGAATCAGCCTCTAAATCAATTGCTATGTTGATTGTATTGTTAACTATTTCCACGCTTATTATAGATATGTAGTCTAGAATTCTTTGGTCTAACAACTTTTTGAGTTCATCATTTAAGCATTGTTCTATAAATAGGATCAATTCCTCTAGATCTTTTTCATTAATGTGGTCTAAGTTGAGCCCCAATTCTTCAATACGAGTTGGTTTTAACATCATAGAGGTAAACCAATTCTAAGAAAATTGTTTTTATATACTCTTTGTCAACATTATTATTCTCTAAAATAAAACATTTAATATTGAACAGGTTTCTTATATGTTGTTGATAGGTATTCGCTTAGTTTACTTTGAATTTCGGAGAGTTGTTGACGTAGTAAAGCTTCTTGTCTTGATAAAGTTTTTATTCTGAGCTCGATAAGCTCTTTCCTTTCATTAAGTTCTTTTTCTGCCGCTTCTTTACTGATCTTTATCAATAAATGACCTGCTGCACGATAAACTTCAGCATCGTTGGGTACGTTTTTTAGCACTTCAAGAGCTCTATTAATTTCTCTAAGTTCTTGTTCTAAAACACTTTTTTCTGCAATTAATTGATTTAACTGAGCTTGTATTTGCTGATATTTTATAGCTTGTTGTTGCACTTCAGGGGGTATTTTCTCAGCCATGATCTCCCCGATATCGAATATTTAGCGCTCAAGATTATTAAGCGTCTATGAAGGTGTCCAGGAAACAACACGTTGTTTTACCTAAGGTATTAGCTGACTTTTTGGATTACACTTAGCGTTGATAATGTTACATGAACTAAATATAGTACAGAGTTTATTATAGCCCTAAGTTGTGATACTGAGTATGTGTTTATTGTAACATTTAAGCATAGCCTATTAAAATCCATATTAACATCTATATATGTTTTCCCAATGCCTGCTGATTGTATAAACTCCGCATATGTACTATCAATTACTACTTTAAATTTCTCCTCATCTTCAGGTTTAAAACATATGTTTATAACGCCTTGGTGTAAACTTTCGCTTTGCATATCCTTATCACGGGTCCTACTATTTTGTTTTCAATGTTTTTAAATGTAATTTCATATATAGGTTTCTCATAGTTATCTACTTTCCTAAACATTTTTACTACTTCTAGAACTACGTAGTGATTGTCATGTCCAAGAACTGGTGTGTGTAACTTGTTAAGTACTTTGATATTAAATCCTAGAAGAAGGCATTCTGCTATTTCCTCATCATCTATGGATGTAAAAACATCTTCTAAGATTACAATATTTTTTGGTTTATTTTTAGGCTGTACTTTATGATAAGGTGTGTTGATAGAGTATCCACAAATAAACAATGTACAGAATTTAGCAAATACCTTTTTTACATGATTTACTTGATATATATCCATGTATCCCGGGTTACCTTTTCTGTTCCTAATAACTATGAGTTTGTCTATATTAAGATCAATTGCTTGTAGCGCTAGCATCGAAAATGATAGCTTACCACGTCTTTGATATTGAGAACTAGGTAAAACTGCTACTAGATACTTTACGAATCTACGTACAGTTGGTGTAGGTCTACGTGATGTTGTTACAATTATCTTATTTTCCACAACAAATATCCCAGAAACTAAGGCTAGGCAACTTCTGATATAGGTCTTTTATTAAAATTTGTTAAAACAGTTTAACTCTTCAAAGTCCAAGGCGTGTATGCAGCCCCAGCCCATTTAGTGCCACATTTAGGGCACTGCCAAATACCGAAGGCTATTCTTTTAAATATTACATTATTTGCACAATACGGACATTGGTATTCAGCATATCTACGCTCCATAACCTCTTTCCATTTCTTCCTAAGACTTGCACCATACCTAGGACCAAACCTCCCTGCTATTTTAACAACCTTTGTTCTAGCCATAATTTATTCCCCTGATTTTCTGTAATATTCTATAGAGTTTAACTTAAAAATTAACTTGAGCCTCGAGATTTCTTTAGAATAGCTATTAGTTCATCAGCTTTAGCTATACTTAACGTCATAATATCATCTAATTCTTTCTCAGTCAACGCTTCTAAACCCATTTTTTGCATACCAACGATTCTTTTTTCTTCATCTATAGCTACGGCAAGTCTGTAAGATGCTAGTGGCTCTTCTTCAGCTGTAGGATCTATAACCAATGCGTCTCCTATTTTATATGTAGTTACTATGACAACATATCTATCTATGGGCAATGGCCCTGATTTTCTAAATTTATCAATTTTTACAATACCTGAGTCAAGGTCTACGACCTCGTAATAAGGTATATAGGTATTGGATAGAGCAGCCATTGCTGCTAACATCGATGCATCTACGAGGTTTCCGTCATGATCTAGTATATATATATCGAGCCAGATGATCCACACCTTCTTACCTGGGATTATACACAGTTTATCTAATGGTATCGCTTTAGATTCTCTTAGCGACCTATCAATAATTCGTGCAAGCTCTATAGCATTTTCATCTGGAGGCCCTGGTTCAAATGAAGGTGATGCAGCAGGTATGTATTCTACATTAACTATTATTGCACCTTCATTTGGCGTATCTGGATACGGTTGACCTACATCTAATTTTACTCCTGCAAGAACTTGCGTATTACCTAAACGCACTAGGGCAGAACCTTCGGCTTTTGGCGCTACATTGTACACTATTTCTATAGGTCTATAGCTTGTTATAGGTCTTTTATCTACATGATACCCTCTTGCAATAACGTTTATTATCGTGTTATACTTTATCCGCGGGATTAATGGTTGTTCCGGGGTTTTAGACAATTTGCTCACCTAGTTCGGTGTATTTCTTCTTCAAAGCTTCTTTCTGTAGCTCATATATTCGTTTTATTCCACTCATTGCCAATGAGATTGCTTGTTTGAATTCTTGTAATGTTAAGACACCGTTTAACTGTATCATGGTAATTTTATTTAGACTTGGCATAGCGGCCACAGGCATATCTGCTTCGCCATACATATCTTCAATTTCATTAATATCAAGCACTAGTATTCCATCAACTTTGCCTACAGCTATAGCAGCAACAAGGTCTAGCATGGGTATACCTGCGTCAGCTAATGCTAGAGAAGCAGCAGTTATTCCAGCTGTTCTAGTCCCTCCATCGGCATTAATTACTTCGATAAATATATCTATTGCTGTTCTCGGGTATTGTTGTGATAAAATGACGGATTCAAGTGCTTCTCTAATAATTTTTGAAAGTTCTATCTCTCTTCTACTTGGTGCTGGACTTTTTCTTTCCGATGTTGAGAACGATAACATTCTGTAGCGACAACGTATGAGAGCTCTATCTGGAAGTTCTTCGTGTCGAGGTACTACTTCTCTAGGTCCGTATACTGCTGCTATAATTTTTGTATTACCAAATTCTACATAAGCGGAACCATCAGCATTTTTTAGTACCCCTACTTCCATCTTTATTGGTCGGAGTTCATCTGGTAATCTATTATCTATTCTTCTTCCGTTTTCATCTATGAGTTTAGGTCTACCCTGTTTCACGTTTAATTAACCCTCTCCTAATCTTTTCCTCTATAATAAATGATTTAATTCTTTCAGTTAATCCAAGAGTATGAGACTCTCGTTCAATTTTCTTTATTGCAACTACTGCTATATATTCATGTTCTGGATCAGTACATCTTAAAATTATTCTTCCATTATTACCAACGGTTATTTTACATTGTGTTAATTCTTCTAACATAGTTAACATGGATTTTTTCTTACCGATAACTCTAGCAACTTTAGATGGATCTATCTCTATTAAAGATCCTTCTACAACCTTGCCTAGATCTTTATCTTGTACAGTAAGTGTGGGATTTCTAGTACGATCAAATTGAGTTACTTTAGCCAAAATTACATCGCCCACATCGAGATATTTTCTGGTATTTTCCGTTATAGGGTTAAAAGGACGTCCCAAATAGTCGGCAGCATTTAAAACAGCATAATATGGCGAGTTTATATCAACAATCCATGAAGTTAATGTGGCATCTCTAACTATCCCTACCACTATGTCTCCTTCTCTAGGTACGTACTTAGCCTTTAATGGGATAAACCTATATCTAAGTTTTTCTCCAATTTCTTCTATGTCTAAAAGTGAGATAATGGTAACCCTATTCAAATCCTTGTCTTTATAGAGACAACTATGTACATCTAGTATCTCGCTAGATGAAGGTATATGAACAACATCTCCAGGTAATACAATGGTTCTTTTTAGTATTGTAGGAGTTGTTGTATTAGGTTTACTCAATGGCTATCACCTTAACACTTGCGGTACCTTTTGTTAACCTATTAATTTGATCTATGACTTCATTTTGTATTCCGGCAGGAATTTCTAATTCTAGAATAAGTGACCCATCATTTGCCCACATAATTCTCTTTGTTTCACCTAATCTCATTATCTGTGATGCTACCTTATGCGAATACTCAGGTGGTACACTAATCCCAAGCAATGCCCTCGCTAGCCTAATAGGTAATACTCGGGATATGGCTTTAACTATTGATGGTACTTGCTCTTCCACAGACTTATATAAATCTACTGCAACCTTAGCCTCATCCATAGCTTTTTCTATTAATGTCGGTGGAATAGGTGCTTTTGTTTTGGGATCGATAGCGGATTTTGATATGTAGTATATTACCTGTTTTTTCTTTGCTTCGAGGAGCTGTTTCCGTTGTTCAGCTGTAAGCTGTAACTCTCCTTCCTTAAGTATTTTTTCAGCTATTTTCTCTATATCTGTAGTTCCAAAAACTTGTTCTAATTCTTCTGGCGAAGCTTTCAATCCTTTGCGAGCATCTTTATACACAAAATCGCTAACTATTATTTCACGTATGCTTGTTTTCTTACCCTCTTTAAACATATGTGCTTTATCTGGATCAACCAGGATTTCAAATCTTTTACCTTTTACATTTAATCTAGCTACAACATATTCTTTCTTACTCAAGAATAGACACCTGCTTTTTGTATGTATGTATTTATTTCTTCTGTTGTTAATTTTCTAAATATTTTTGTTTCTATATCTATGTATCCTATTTCTGTTTTTTCTA
>JAWASI010000005.1:50794-61471 GCA_038892955.1 Ignisphaera sp. | reverse complement strand
TATAGAGTTAAAAGAATCTCTAAATCGACTTCTGTGAATCGGGAAGTATTTTGAAACTTCTTATCATTTTGATTTAGCTCTTCTAAGAATTTTTTCTTAGCATACTCTATAATAGCTCCATACACATACTCTTCGTGGTATCCGGTCAAACCTACCTCCTCAATAATAATCTGGGCAATAACGTCAAGGTCAAGTACAATTTTAGAGGCATCTACAATATCTACATCTATGCTCCATCTAGCTTTATCTGCGTAGTCTATTCCCGTATGATCAAAGATAACTACGCTATAATCGGTACACCTAAGAACTTCCTCAACAATACACTTCGTTAACCTTGATTTACCCGTACCTGTAGCCCCCAGAACTGCTATATGGTAGCTCAAGGCTCGAGGATCTAAAGGTACCTCCATTAAGGAGAATTTATGCACTCCTATCCTAAGTCCCTCCCCAATTCCAAGAATTTTCTGAAATCTCCTGCCATCTACAACAGCATACACATAACTACCTGGTCGAGGTATAGAGAAACTCAATTCTATTCCACTGCATGTAATCTCTCCCAGTACCTCTACATAACTTGTCATAGAAGGTGCGGTATACATATGGGTTTTTTCAGGATCGAAGGATGTTGGAAGTGTAGCTGGATCTAGCGCTAAATCCTTCTTCGTAGACCCCTTAAATACCCCTATATATCTCCTCCCCTCATCAACATCTTCAACTAGTACTAGCATTTCATCTCGAACAAAACTAATATCCTCTTTTGAGATCCTTACAGGCACAAGAGATGCCTTAGAACCAGATGTAACAATACCTACTAGTCGACAGAATTCCTTAGGATTCCAATCTAAACATTGCATCAGCGTATCAGCCATCTAATAGCTAGCGTCAAAAATTTTATTTTAGAGAGATTAGTGAAAGTATTAAGTATCATTATGTTTATAAAACAATGTATTTTAACTAAATAGATTGAATTCAACGACATGACACATCGTGGGGCACTACATCGACAAATTTAAAAGTAGAAACGCTATAATTAATTATTAGCGATGTTAACATTTACTTGAGACAAACAATTATAATCATTACATAACATATTATAACAGTACACCGTAGCAGTAATGAGGTTCTACTGCTTTAGCTTATTGTTAGCAAAATTTCTAGAGTAGCTAATGTTAGGAAAGAAAAATGTATTAACTATTAGTCTAAGTTAAAGAATACATTAAAGTCAAACACTCCTCAAGTATTTAACATTTTTTAAGCTTTGATCATTAACGGGGAGGAGATGTATAGATGTAGATCCTGTGGAAAAATGTTCAAGAGTAGAAAGGCCTACATTATGCACATACTACTGGGGTTAGAGAGCGTATATCGATCTAGAAATTTTAACATAAAGAGAAAACAGTAAATCAGCGATCGAGGACTACATCATACCTCAGGTAAACCCCATTTTCATCATGCAACCTCTTAGCTGCCTTACAAAATATACGCAATATCAGGTTATATTCTTAACCTGTTGTTTCTAGGGTTAAACTAACAGTATTAATTTATAAATAACCAAATTACCAGATAACCAGGTAAGTATAGTAAGTATAGTAGGCTGGATTAGTTTGTTGATAAGAGGTGTTACTTTAAGGTGGATAACGAAGATAAGAAATATCTAAGTAGGCCTCGGGCAAGTGCAAAGGATTTATTTAAACTCTTTAGATTTGTTATCGAAGAATGGCACATTTTCATAATTTCCATAACATTACTTACCTTAGCATCTCTACTTAGTACAATGATACCGATTGTTACACGAGATGTAATAGATCTTGGTATATCGTTAAAGCAGTTCAACGTAGTAGTAGATAAATCTATTGTCATACTCGCGTTATCAGCTCTCTCATCAATTCTACGATTTGGTGCAAGTTATACCGGTGCAATGATGGCTCAGAAAATTGTTCATAAGATTAGAGCAAAAGCCTTTGAGTCCCTTGTTTATCAGCCTATGAAGTACTTTGATAGCACGAACGTTGGCCATGTAATAACAAGGGTTATTAATGATAGTGATAGAATTGCTGGATTCTTATCGTTTGGTTTTAGGATGTTTCTCAATGCGCTTCTCCTCATGGCTATGTCTCTCTACTACATGTTTTCTATGAACTTAACTTTATCCTTTGTATGCCTTGGCGCAATACTAATTGTCATACTATCTAATACTTTCAGCGCTATGAGAATTAGACCTGCTATAGATATGTCGAGACAGCAACTCGGTATCTTAGCATCAATGGCTTCAAACGATATTGCTGGAGTAAAAACTGTTAAAGGGTTAGGCTTAGAAGATGTCGAAACTCAAAGATTTGATGTCGAGAACAAGAAATTGTTAAACATAAGTTTAGGGATAGCAAAATTACGATCAATATTCACGAATATCAACTTCTTAGTATTTGGGGTAACAACCTTTGCAATTCTACTCTATGGAGGTTACAGCGTGATAAATAAGATTATGAGTGTTGGTACAATAGCTGCATATCTTTCGTATATAGTGATGCTTATGTGGCCCGCATCAATGCTGGGATTTATTTTCTTCGATGTCCAGCTAGTATCGGTATCAGTGCACAGGATACTTGAGTTACTCGAGTCAAATATAGAGCTAGAGGAAGAAGCTTTAGAACTAAACGAGGTTAGGGGGGAGATAGTATTTGAGAACGTAAGCTTTAGCTACGTAGATAACATAGAAGTACTTAAAGATGTAAACCTCTGTATTAAACCAGGCGAAGTAATCGTTATTGTTGGCCCCCCAGGCTCTGGGAAATCAACTATACTTAAACTTATACTAGGATTCTACAAACCAACTAAAGGTAGAATACTTATAGATTACAAAGATTTGTCTAAGGTAAAACCATCCTATTTAATGAAGGTAGTAGGTTATGTTCCTCAGATTCCATTCATATTCAGCGGAACAATAGCTGAAAACATAGCTTTAGGAAAACCAGATGCTACACTAGATGAAATAGTTAATGCAGCTAAAACTGCTAAAATTGCAGACTTTATAGAGTCTTTACCTAATAAGTACAACACAGTAGTAGGTGAAAGAGGTCTAAATCTATCCGGGGGACAGAGGCAGAGGATAGCTATAGCTAGAGCACTAATCTATAACCCCAAGATACTTCTTATGGATGACCCTACATCAAATCTAGACGCTGAAACAGAGAAAGAGTTAATCGAAGACCTTAAAGAGATAGCAAAAGGTAGAACAGTTGTTATAGTTACGCAAAGACCTACTCTAGCAGAGATAGCCGATAGAATAATAGTGTTAAACGCAGGACGTATAGTTGAAGAAGGAACAATTCAGGAACTTCTCAATAAGAAAGGTGTATTCTACAGGATGTATGTATCTATGATAGGATTAAGCGGTGATCAAATTCATGGATAATCAAATTAAAAAACAATCTCTTGTACTGAGATTTATTAGAGAATTTCTTGTGTATAGGAAGCATGCAATTGTGGCTGTAATAACCATTATTTTAGGCACAATAGTATCTCTATACCCACCCTATATACTGGGTATAGCAATAGATAAGTACCTTATTGTAGGTCATGCTGAAGGGTTCTTAACTTTATCGTTGATATACTTAGCTCTAATATTAATTCAATGGATAATACAGATGATTAGAAACTACACCATAGAGTTAATAGGTCAAAAAATGGTGTACTCCCTAAGAATGCGTTTATTTTCTAAACTTTTACAAACAAAGATCGGTTTTTATAAAGATAAATACGTAGGAGATATAGTTTCAAGAATAGTAAACGATACAACAACTATTGTAGATGTATTTGTATCTGGTCTACTTAACGTCATAGGCGATATAATTACGATTATAGGCGTCCTTATAATGATGTTTACACTAAGTCAGACATTGACTCTAGCATCTATGATATCCATTCCACTATTTGTATTTATATCAATTTATCTAGGAGCTAAGATGCGTTTAGCTCATAGAGATGTTAGGAGAAGAATAGGTGGACTGACATCAATTGTTGAGGAAACGTACTCAGGTATAGATGTTATTAAGTCATTTAATAGAGAAAAAAGATTTGTTGATAAATTCTTAAATGAATCGATTCACACCGTGAAATCGTCTTTACAAGCGGCTATATTAACTAGCCTCTACTGGTCTTCCACAGGATTCGTATCTACGTTATCAAGCATAGCAGTACTTTTAATTGGGGGATACCTAGCCTCTATTGAAGCGGTAAGCATAGGTACTGTAGTAGCCTTTACTCAGTATGTAGGAAGATTTATGGGGCCTATAAACAATATAGCTGGTATGTATGATAGACTTCAACAAGCATTAGCTTCTCTAGAAAGAGTTTACGAAGTGCTAGACTTTCCAGAAGTCGAAGAAGATAAAGGTGTAGAACTAAAGAAGTTAAAAGGCGAGATAATATTCGATAATGTATGGTTTGAATACGAAAAAGGTGTACCTATTCTAAAGAATGTTAACTTCCATATTAAGCCAGGTGAACTCGTAGCAATAGTAGGTCCTACAGGAGCTGGTAAAACAACTATTGTTAACCTTCTACTGAAATTCTACGAACCTACAGTTGGTAGAATACTTATAGATGGCATAGACATTAAGGAGGTTAAAAGAAGCTGTTTAAGGAGGAGAATAAGCTATGTACCTCAAGAAGTATACCTTTTTCCGGGAACTATATTAGACAATATAAAGATAGGAAAACCTGAGGCAAAAGATGAAGAAGTTATAGAGGTTTGCAAGAAACTTGGAGTGCACGAATTCATAGAAAAACTTCCTAAGGGTTACTACACAGATGCTGGTGAAGCTGGTAAAAAGCTTTCTGTAGGTGAGAGACAGCTAATAGCTATAGCAAGAGCAATGCTTAGAGATCCTGATATAGTGGTTTTAGATGAAGCAACATCCAGCATAGATCCTTACACAGATGAACTCCTTAGAAACGCTATAAAGAACCTTATGGCTGGTAGAACAGGTATAATAATAGCTCATAGACTTGTAACAGCAAGGTCATGCGATAGAGTAATAGTCGTAAATGAAGGTGTGGTAGGAGAAGTTGGGACATTCGACGAACTACTTAATAAGAAAGGAATATTTTACAAACTTTACCAAGCACAGATGAGTAGAACAATAGAACTAGAGTACAGTTACCAATACGCGGGATTGTAGGCACAAACCATTATTTCATGTTTTTACCTAAAAAACTAGAAATTTCTTGGCTGCAAGATTATACTTAATGAATATTTTGCGAATATGCAACAATATTGTTACTAAATAGAATTACCATTAGAATTAATGGTTGTTAATAAATACTTTAGATAACATAGTAAAAGCAAAGCTAAGATTTAGGATCAAATACCTTCAGGCAATTAAATTTCATAGTATAGGCTATAGGGTTACATACTTAAAGTATGTTACTAAACATAACTATGCTGATGATGTATACGACCAAAACCATATTTATAAAAAGAATTGCTTTATACATTGTAATAATTTTAACAATATTGATATCTATATACTGTGAATTCGCATTTCCAAAGCGTTATCCGATGGTTAAAAATAATAAAAGTAAAGGAATACAAAACACTTTATACTAAAGAGTTGTCAAATATCAGCGAGGTAACTCTTCTTCATATATCCGCTGAAACCAGGTTTCATCATAGTACTATTTTGTGCCTAGACTTTTGAGATTTGTAGTAGTTAGCTAAGTCTGTTTAAAATACTTTTAAGATATGTAAAGATGTATGTGTAAACATAGTTAGCTTATAGAGTTTTGAGTTTTATACAATCACCATCTATACAATGTCAATTGATATCTCTATGTAGAGTATTAATTAAATATCATGATTAGTTAGGTTGTATTTGTAGTGTACAATAAATTCTATAACATTGATTCTTGGTTAAGTAATCAAAACAATGATAATTTCATACAACTCCAAACACTTTTGTAAATTAATAAAAGTATAAAATAGTGCTGTTCAGATTATGAAGCACCATTGTTGAAGGTTTTAATGATTTGGAGTAGATTAAAGGAAAACTCTATATGAAGGTTAACTATAATGTTATATAATGAGAGAATATACATGCTGTAACAAAAATTAACTTAAAACCGTTTCAAAACCCCAATCACAGTTTATTTTGTAGATGATTTACTGTTAGGTGCTATTTTACATAAAGGATGGAGGTGGTACTTTGATTTGTAATCGGTTTGTGATTTTTGCTAAACACTTATTACCTCTGACAATTAATAGTATGCTAAAAGAGGGTTTAAGGGATGAGAACTAGAGAGGTTATACCTTTTGTGATATACTTATCTAAGCGATTAGGAACATTAGTGGTAATGTATTTTGTCACCATAACGATAATGTTTTTATTGCCGAGATTTATACCAGCAAACCCTGTTGCACTATATATACAAAACCTAGCCCAGGAGATGGGCTACTTTTCAAATCCTGAAGTAGTTCCAGAGCTGTATAAGGTGCTTTTCGAAGAGTTCGGGTTAGGTAAACCTATATGGAAGCAGTACATAGATTTTATAGCAAATGCATTTAGAGGCGATCTAGGGATATCCATATGGTTAAACGATAAGGTAATAGACATAGTTATGAGGGCTTTGCCTTGGACCCTCTTCCTATTCGTTCCTTCAACTATTGTTGGATGGACTATAGGGAACTACTGGGGGGCTATTACAGGCTATAAACGAGGAACTACGTTTGAGAAAATTTCTGTACTTATTTCATCTATAGTTGCACAAATACCTGGATACTGGTTTGGAATGTTGCTCATTTTTGCGTTTGCTATAAACCTTAGAGTATTGCCTCCCAATAGAGCCTACGACCCGCTGATAATGCCTTCATGGCGCATGGAGTTCCTTTTAAGCGTAGCTAAACATTATGTACTTCCATTTATAACACTTACAATTCCATATCTATGCGGGCAGGTTATCTCAATGAGGAATCTAATGATATACGAGCTAAAATCTGATTATACGGTATTCGCTGATTATATAGGCATGCCCGATAAGGTGATAAGGAGGTATGCCTTCAGAAACGCAATGATGCCTCAAGTTGTTAACCTATCCATAAGGTTAGGTAGAGCTGTAGCAGGAACAGCTCTAATAGAGAACATCTTTGCCTACCCCGGTATGGGGTGGTATCTAGCCCAGGCTGTGACCAACAACGACTACATGCTATTGCAAGGTCTATTCATAATACTCGTTGCTACAGTATACCTAGCGCTATTTTTGTCAGACCTAGTACACTTAATTGTAGACCCACGTGTAAGACTAGGCTATGCAAAAAGCTAAAGGTGTAACCATATGGCTAAGGTAAACAAAGAAACAATATTAAGTCTCATAAAGCAAATCAGAACATCTGAATCGCTAAGAATGCTCCTAAGAAATACAAGGTTCATAGTAGGAATATCAATACTGCTTGGTCTAGTACTCTTTAGCTATTTAGGGCCTCTGTTCTATCCAAGAGATCCGCTAAGTGTTAGAAATCCATCGCTTTTACCTCCCTCTCCCGAGTATCCTTTAGGAACAGATATGGCTGGCAGAGATGTACTAGCAGCATTAATGTATGGTACTAGGACATCTTTGTATGTAGGATTTCTATCAGCAGGTATAGCCACAATATTAGGTGTCGTAGCTGCTGCGTTATCGGTAGCATTCGGCGGAATTGTTGATAACATTATAACAGCTATAATCAGCTTCCTTCTATCGATACCATCTATGCTATTAGCGTTAGTTGTAGCTTTCTATCTACCGGTAAGAAGCTATGAAGCTATAGCGTTAATACTTGGGATAACTATGTGGGCTGGCTTTGCAAGGGCATTGAGAGCAAGGTTGCTGAGCCTAAGAGAAGAAGATTTCATAAACATGTCAAAGGTTGCAGGATACAGTACGCTAAGGATAATATTCGAAGACATGATGCCATCAGTTGGAGCTTACGTAATAATATTCTTTGCGACCCATATAGATAATGGTATGGTTGGAGAAGCAACTCTAAGTCTACTAGGATTACAACCATCTGGAGGCTACTCCCTAGGGCTGATGTTCTCGCAGGCAAACTCTCAGGGAGGGGTTTTAAGAGGTGCTTGGTGGTGGTTTGGGCCGCCAGGAATTATAATAATGCTTGTAGTTATCTCCATGTTACTAGTTTCAACAGCTGTTGATGAAATATTTAACCCAAGATTACGAAGAGAGTGAATGGGTGTATTAATTGAGTAAGATACTTGACATACAAGACCTTGTATCATACTATGTTCAAGTAATTGAAGGTAGAAAAACATACGTAAAAGCTGTAGACGGTGTAAGTATAGAGGTTAAACAAGGCGAAGTACTTGGAATCATAGGGGAAAGCGGTTGTGGGAAATCAACATTAGCTAGAGCTATATTAGCTGATTTTTCCCCACCTTTCCAGTATATAAGAGGAAGTATAAAGTACAATACAAAGGATGGAAAAACCTTAGAGCTACACAAGCTTTCAAGAGATATATTAAAGAAATACGTATGGGGTGTCGAAATATCTTTAGTACCACAATTCGCTATGAACGCTCTTATGCCTACCTTAAAAATTCGAAAACTTGTAATGGATATAATGAGGGCGCATTTCAAGGAAGTCAATGAATATGAAGTTATAGAAAATGTAAACAAGGTTTTTCAATCAATAGGTTTACCTCCTGATGTCATAGATAGATATCCCTTTGAATTAAGCGGAGGTATGAGACAAAGAGTTGTTCTAGGAATAGTTGCAACTCTAAGACCTCGTATAATGATAGCTGATGAGCCTACATCAGCGCTAGACGTTACGACGCAGAAGATGGTGCTGAAAACTATGCTAGATTTAAAGAAACGAGGGTATGTAGATAGCATAGTTTTTATAACACATGAAATTGGTGCAGCAAGACAAATAGCGACAAGGTTTGCAGTTATGTATGCAGGTAAAATAGTAGAAGAATCACCTACAGAAGAATTCATAGAAAAACCCTACCATCCATATTCATCGCTCTTACTTAGAGCGATACCGGATGTAGCACAAATAATGATGCAGGAAAAGATAGTTAAGGTAAGAGACGTTCTATATATTGGAGGAGCACCACCAAGCTTAATTAATCCACCGCTGGGGTGTAGATTTCACCCTAGATGCCCATATGCAATGGATATATGTAGACGGGAAGAACCGCCTATGACACAGATAGAAAAGAATAGATTTGCAGCTTGCTGGCTCTATGCAAAGAAGTAGTATTTTTATTCATTAATTAAATAGTTTAGGTGTAAAAATGTTAGAAGTAAAAAACTTAACAAAAATATACGAATCAGGGCTCGTAAGAAAACAATACATAGTAGCAGTTGATAATATATCTTTTGAGGTTAAAAAAGGAGAGATAGTTGCACTTGTTGGTGAATCTGGTTCAGGTAAATCAACAACCGCCAAGATAATACTTAGACTAATACCACCTACATCAGGTACAATAAAATTTGAGGGTAAAGATATTTGGAGAGACTTACGGACCAAAGAAGAATTAGTAGAATACTGGAAAAATGTTCAACCAGTTCCTCAAGATCCTTACTCAGCTTTTAATCCATCATATAAAGTAGATAGAGTCTTACACCAAGCACTAAGACTTATAGGAATCGATCTACAGGATGATACCGGTAAGAGGTTAATTATTGAAAGCTTAAAGCAAGTAGGTCTTAACCCAAGTGAAGTACTTGGTAAATATCCGCATCAGCTCTCGGGAGGTCAACGCCAGAGAATATTGATAGCTAGATGTTTTATAGTAAAACCAAAACTTGTTGTAGCCGATGAGCCTGTTTCTATGATTGATGCATCCCTAAGAGGAGAAATAATGAAATTAATTGTAGATTTAAGGGATATGTACAGTACCTCAGTAATATTCATCACCCACGACATGAACTTAGCTAGTGCACTCGCAGATAGAATTCTTGTTATGTACAAAGGCAAAATAGTTGAAGAAGGAAAACCAGATGAAGTTGTTAGAAACCCAAAACATGAGTACACTAAGATGTTAATAGGAAGTATTCCAAGTATATACCTTAAATGGAAAGACATAGAGTAATTTTTTGACCAAATATCATAGGCTCTAAATCTAACAAATCTAACAAAATAGATTAAGAAGTTTTTCACTAAGATTCTTGCTGCAAGTCTTTAATCAAAGTAACCATGCAGTAAAATAAACTATAATTTTAATCATAAAAACTTAAATATGTTCGCAGAATCTTACATAACATGGGGAAACATGGTGATTAAATCGTCTAAGGTCATTTTGTTAGTGTTACTACTAACGGTAATGTTGCTCCATATAATACCAATAACACAAGCCCAAATGCCACGTGAAGAAACTTTAATATTCGCTAGAGGTAGAGCAACTATTAGATGGAATGAATATTCAGGATCTTTTAGCCCTCAAAATATTCTCTACCTACCGCTATTCCTTGAAGGAGAAAGCTATGGTAAAAGAGGTTTTATACCAATGATAGCAAAAGGATATGAGTGGATTGATGCTTATACTGTGAGGATATACATAAGACCTGAAGCTGTTTGGAGTGATGGTAGGCCTATAACAGCTGATGATGTTATAACAACGATTAGGCTTGGATTATTTGCGAAAAGAGGGCCTGGATCTGGATGTATACCTGAGG
>JAWASI010000005.1:44446-50784 GCA_038892955.1 Ignisphaera sp. | reverse complement strand
CTGAGGTTCTGGAGGGGATGAGGAAGATCGATGATAAAACAGTTGAGCTAAAAATGAATAGAACGTCCTATGAGAGGGGTGCTATAGGGTATATACAGTTCGTTGGTTGTTGGATTACATTGAGGGTTTATCCTAAGCATATATTTGAAGCAATTAATGCTTCTGGTCAAATAACTACTTGGAGGAATACAGATATAGCTAAAATGGTTACATCTGGCCCCTATAGAGTTATATCAATAGATGAAGCTGCAGGATACATATACTTTGAACGTGTTGATACTTGGTGGGGTAGAGTAATATTTGGATTACCAAGACCAAAATACCTCATAGTGTGGATGGCAGAGGATACACCAAGAGTAACAGCAATCCGTAGAGGAGATACTGATTGGGATGGAAACGGAGGTATGCAGGACATATACAATTACTTCAAGGAAGGGGTCTACACATGGGATGTTACCAAACCGCCATACTACAGATTAGGTAATGGTAACTTTATGCCGTTTAATATGAGGAGTAAAGTTGTCGGTATTCTGGGGGATCAGTATGATGAGGCTAGAAGAGCTGTTAGGTTAGCGATGTTATATGCTTTTCCATGGGATGATCATATTGAAAAAGCATTACAAAAAGCTGGAGTAAAATCCCCAATGGCTTGGATTCCAGATGAACCACCATTTAACAAATACATTAATCGAACACTATGTAAGATTACATGGGGTAACGAGGAATGCGTATTATCAACAGATTTAACAAAAGCTAAACAAATACTTGATCAAGCAGGTGTAATCGATAGAAATGGCGATGGAATTAGAGAACTACCCGATGGAACACCACTAAAAATAACCTATTTAGTCAGATCAGGTGCTGCTGTAAGAGAAATTGTTGCACAGCTCTTCATAGAAAACTTAAAGTCGCTAGGATTCGATATTGATTACAGGGTTATGACTTTATCATCAATACAATCCCTAATACAGTCAGGAGCAGGCTGGGATATTGTAGATACATCTGAAACAATAACCATTAACTGGGCAACCCCATGGAGCACCTACTACGATAAATTACATAGTCTACAAATACCATTTAGCAACTACGCTTGGTATAAGGATGCAGAAATGGAGAAGTGGATTGGGTTACTAGGCTCACCGTTTGAAGAAGAAAGATTGTATGCGGCAAGCAAAGTACAAGAGCTCTTATATAGAGATATACCATATATAGTCTACTCAAGGAGTGGAGGTGGGGCATGGTATCAAATAAGATATGACCGTTGGATAGGATGGCCTAATGCATCAAATCCGTGGTGGTGGCCCGCTCAGTCATTTTCAGATGCGAATTTCCCAATACTATTTGGTCTTGCGAGTAGAGTTAAAGGTGAAAGACCTATTGTACCATGGTGGACTAAACCAATAGAACAAGGTGGTTTACTAATACCTGTCGAAGCTCTATGGGATCAAATATCCCAAATACTAAGGCCAAGACCAACACCAACAATAATACCTTCGCCAACTACTACTCCAACAACGACCTCGCCTGTTACTACCCCGGTAACTTCGCCGACTACTACTCCAACAACGACCTCGCCTGTTACTACCCCGGTAACTTCGCCGACTACTACTCCAACGGTGACTTCACCCGGAATTACACAGACAATAACATACACGTTTAGATCAATAGTAGAGAAGCTAGTTACACAAACGTCGGTATTCACACGAACATTAATTACAAGAGAAGTTAACTGGATTATGACAATAGTATTAGCTGTAATATTATTAGCAGTTGGTGTAGCTATAGGTTATGTTACTAAAAGATAGAATACAATATAAATATCAATTTATTTATTTTTTGAATTAATCATAAATAATTAATATAAACAATAAGGAGCGAAACTTAGAAGATTTTAAAAATTTTGTATAAACATTGTTTAATTATTTTATAAGCTATAACTCAAATGTATACTCAACTTTCTTCTTCTGTCGAACCCTTGACAAATAAGAAGCCTATTTTGCCTTTAGCTATTAATAAAGCTAAAATAATCATAATTATGCCTATAGCTATAGAAAAAAGCAACAAGGTTATTAATGGTGTATGGAGTACTTCACCACCACTTAGAATTACTGAAAATAAAGCAAGTAAAATTATTGTATAACCAAATGATAATATCACTTTAACTAAATCCTCCATGCTACCACGATATTTATGTGTCTGAGTAGTATTTTTTGCGAAAAATATATAAATTAATGCAAATTAATCTTACGTCGCTATAACATAGTTGAAGTACTAAGTAGCTAAGGCTATTTATGCTACAGATAAATAATGACACTATGTATTGTTCTTATTAACGTTTTGTCAATGTTTGATTCATTAATCAATTCAATGCATTAACTAAGTTAAAATATGCGAATCTTATTTTGTGTATAGATATATATGTTTAATTAAGAATTCTCATTTTAATAAAATATTAAATAACCTTAGTTTGAACTTAAATATTCAGTCAGTAAGGTTGGTAAAATATGGATCAACCTATCCTCGACCTAAAGAATCTATCGGTTATGTATTCAGGTGTTAAGGTCGTAAGTAATGTTTCTTTCACCATATTCAAAGGCGAGACTTTTGCTGTAGTTGGTGAAAGTGGTTGTGGAAAAACAACTATAGCTAATAGTATACTGCGAGTTCTTCCCCCTGATGGCTCTATAGATAAAAATTCTAAGATCTTGTACTATAGAGATTCGTCAAGATTTTTCGATATAGTAAAACTTAATGAAAATGATATGACTAAGTATATTCGATGGAGGGAGATTTCTATGGTTCCTCAGAGTGCTTTGAATGCTCTTAATCCAACTATTAAGGTTAGAGATCATTTTATTGAAACTGCTAAAGCTCATGGGTTTAATGATAAAAAAGAAATTCTTGAGAAAGCTAGGGTTATGTTGGAGGCTGTTAAGCTTGATGCTGATAGAGTTCTTAATATGTATCCTATTGAGCTTTCTGGTGGTATGAAGCAGAGAACTTTAATAGCATTAGCTTTATTTTTAAATCCGAAGTTTGTAATTCTTGATGAACCAACAACAGCATTAGATGTATTAACTCAAAGAGAAATAATTATTCTTTTAAAAGATTTAAAAGATAAAATGGGTTTAACTTATATGCTTATTACTCACGATATTGCTCTTGTAGCTGATATTGCTGATAGAGTTGCTGTTATGTACGCAGGTAGATTATGCGAATTAGGAGATATATACAAAATATTCTATAACCCACAACACCCTTATACACAAATGTTATTAGCAAGTGTACCAAAACTAGGAGAATTCAAGATACCACGGGCTGTATTCGGGGTATCGATTGATTATAGGAGGTTGCCTTTGGGTTGTAAATTTCATTCTAGGTGTCCTTTTGCTATGGATATCTGTAGGAGGGAAGAACCTTTAATGGTTGAGTTAGAGAAAAATCATTTTATTGCTTGTTGGCTATATATGAAAAGGTGAATTAAATGAGTTCATTAATAACAGCGAAAAATATAACAATGACATTCTCTATTAGAAAAGGTCTTAAAAAACTATATTTTAATGCAGTAGATAATATCAGCATAGATGTAAACGAAGGAGAAGTAGTTGGATTAATAGGAGAAAGTGGATCAGGAAAAACAACATTAGGAAAAATAACACTAGATCTACTAAAACCAACAAAAGGAGAAGTATATTTCCAAGGAAAAAACATAAGAAAAATGAATAAACAAGAATACAAAAAATATAGAATAAACGCACAATATATACCACAAGACCCATACGCAAGCCTAAACCCGTATAAGAGAGTTGTGGATATACTATCTGATATAGTATCTTATCATATGCCTAAGTTAACTAATGATCAGGTAGTAGACTTAGTTTCAAAAACCATGGAAAGAGTTGGCTTAAGTCCCCCAGAGAAATACTATGAGAAATACCCCTTTCAGTTAAGTGGTGGTGAGAGACAGAGGCTATCAATAGCTAGGGCTATAATATTGAACCCAAGGTATGTTGTTGCTGATGAACCTGTTACTATGCTTGATGCATCTCTAAAAGCTGGTATAATGAGCACGCTTGCAAACTTAATTGAAGAGATGAATTCATCGTTACTATTTATAACTCATGAGATATCGCTCTTACAATTCTTTGGAGAAAAAACAAGGGTTATTATTATGTACCTAGGAAAATTTGTAGAAGAGGCACCATTATCAAAGATAATAAACAATGCGGCCCATCCCTATACTCAAGCACTAATCGCAGCTATACCTGTGCCAGACCCTAAAGCAAGAGAAACAAGAAAAATAATATTAAAAGGCCCTCAACCATCTCCCGTAAATAAACCTCCGGGATGTGTTCTTAGCAATAGATGTCCTTTTGCTATGGATATTTGTAGAAAAGAACAGCCACCTGCAGCCGAAATCGATAGAAATCATTATGTCTATTGCTGGCTTTACTCTAAGAAATAAGCAACTTTCTTGTAATCCATAAGTTATATTAATATGGAGTCTATAGAGCATATAAAGCCTAACTCTGCAATCTATTTTGGTGTAAACAAGTGCTGCAAAGTATTAGTTGGATTTTAAGACGAGTTATTATAACAGCTATAACATGGGTTCTTGCAATATCTATTACAGTGCTGATAATATTAGTTGCACCACCTGGCGATCCTGCTAGAACTTTAATGCTAGATTGTATAAATAGAGGTGGATCGCAACATGAATGCTTGATCGAAGTTCAAACATACCTAGGGCTTCAACCAGAGGAACCCTTAATTGTTAAGTGGGCAAAATGGACTTTTAATACTCTAACCTTCAACCTTGGGATATCCTGGTACTACAGGGTATCCGTTAACAGGATAATAGCAGACGCTATTCCATGGACATTATTCTTAACGTCTTATGCATTAATACTTACAATACCTATAGGGATACTCGTAGGTATAATAATGGCTTACTATAGAAGCCGCAAGGTATTCTTTACATCGGCATCAGCTATTCTATCTGTTATCAACGCTATTCCTGTATGGCTTATAGCTGTATATCTATATCTATACGTAGGAGCACGGTGGGAACTACTACCGCATAGAGGTCCATACGATATAAATGTTACCCCAGGTTTAAACCTATCGTTTCTATTAAGCGTTTTACATCATCATTTGTTGCCTGCACTAGCATACTTCATTGTAAGTTTACCTTCTTGGGCACTACCTATGGCGACTCTTGCCTCAGGTATACTAAGGGAAGATTATGTAACAATAGCTAAAGCACGTGGACTTCCAAAAGGTAGAATACTTACGGCATATGTTATGAGGAACTCTGTTTTACCTATGTATACTAGGATATCCTTGACATTTGCCGCCATGTTAACAGGTGCTGTCTGGATCGAAAACCAGTTTGCACTACTCGGTCTAGGTAGAATATTAGGTGCAGTTTCCGGTATAAGAGATTACCCAACTATGATGGGCATATACTGTGTAAGTTTATCAGCTATAATAATTGGGAACCTATTAACGGATTTAACGTATGCCTTAATCGATCCAAGAGCACGTCTTGAGGACTAATGTGGGGTTGGGAAATATGATTGTTAATCCTAAAATTGATAAGCTAAAAAACAACGTAGTAGTCTTTCTAAGAATATGTTTCTCTAGACCATCGTACGCGTTTAGCTTTATTGTTATACTGCTCTATGTTGTAGGTGGTTTATTTGTTGTAGCCGGGTTCATACCCCCTCTACCACCTGGAAAAGGTGGTTGGGAGAACATATATGCCCCGCCATCACTTAAAGATTTTCCGTGGTATATTCTTGGAACAGATTTCGCAGGCAAACCGTTATTCTTAGCGATAGTCAGAGCTATTCCAAGTACTTTTGCCGTGGCGTTGATTGCAGCATTTATAACTGTCGGCTTGGGTGTAGTAGTAGGTATGATAGGGGGGTACTTAGGAGGGAAAGTAGATGTGATACTATGGATATTAACTAATGTTGCACTCTCAATACCCTCAGGATTCCTGGCACTAATATTAGCTATAATCATGCCAACAGATCTTAAAGGTAATGTAGCAATAATGGGTGTAATACTATCTATAACTGCATGGGCTAGCTTAGCTAGGTCCATAAGAGCCCAAATACTTTCTCTAAAAAGAAGAGAATTTATAGATGTTGCAAAGGTCGTCGGTTTCTCATCATGGAAAATAATGTTTGACGAACTTATAAGGATTACCGCTCCATTTATAGCTGTAAACTTTATGTTCGCTATAACCTCCGCTATATATAATTACACTGGTCTAGCATATCTAGGGCTCCTACCACTAACGTCAGAGAACTGGGGTGTTCAGATAAACA
>JAWASI010000005.1:22798-44414 GCA_038892955.1 Ignisphaera sp. | reverse complement strand
GCACTTTACAGCGATAGAGCTATCATAGCCTTATGGTCGCCGGCAATCGCTATAATCCTCCTACAGTATAGCCTATTAAGTATGGCGCGAGCAATTGAAGAATATATTAACCCAGCGCTAAGGATTACTAGATCAAGATAATAGTTAGAAGACCAACATCAAGATATTTTTACCGTAGTTCTCTAAATATTTAAATGGATTATTGCTAGCATACCCAAAAAGATTTAAAAAACCTTATACATAAAATGTATCACAGGTGGTATCTATACCTAATACGAAATTGTTTACCAAAGTATTATTAGTGGTTTTAATTGTATTACTAGGAATATCGCTGTTACCTCCAATTCAAGCACTAAAAGTTAAAGAACTATGGATGAGAGCTGAAGATCTGCAGTTAAGTGCTATAGACCACCCTAGATCTGGTACAATACCTGCTACAATAAACTGGAACCCCTTTGCATCTGGGGGAATACTAGGTGGCGCAGCAAGAGGTTTCTGTCACAATAACTTATTCGCGATACTTGATGCAGAGGAAGGTATAATATTTCCATTTCTGGCAAGAAGCTTTAGTGTAAACCTGAAGGAAGGTTATATGGATATAGTGCTGTGGGGTGATGAATTTTGGTTCAATGGGGAAAAATTTGTACCTGTTACAGCCAAGGATGTATGGACTTACTTCATAATTCAGTGGAAGATATTTAGAAACTTTATACCATGGTTAAAAGAAGTCTTAGTGATCAATGATACAGCTGTTAGAATAGTATTCAACGCCACTATATATTCTGTTGAAGCACCTCTCATTAACGATCCCACTAAGAGTTTTAGGTTTGAATTCAAGAGTTCGCTATGGTACTTCGGTTTTCCAACAATTCTATCACAAGCAATAACAACACCGTATGATATATTTGGAAAATATGCTGAAAGAGTAGCAGATGTTCCTGTAGGTGATGTTCCTAAAGTATTTGATCTTACAAGTTTACAAAATGAAGTGAGAAACCTATTCATCGATAAACCGTGGTGTAATGGGGTATACTGGCCAGACCCAACAAAAATAACGCCAGCACAAATTGTATGGTATGTAAACCCAGGTAGCAGATGGAAGAAATATCTACCTGATGTAGCAGATCAACTGATAATACACTTAACAGCTGCAGAAGCACAAATGGTCGAAATATTCTTAAAAGGATCTATACTAACCTCAGGTTATCAGTTATCACCATTTTCAGCAATTACTATTGACCAGCAATCAGCAAAAACGAGGATAGCCTACGTATACGAGTACAGAGTTACAGGTATGTGGATTAACTTCAGAAGATATCCATTCAATATAACTGAAGTTCGCCAAGCACTAGCATTGCTAACAAATGTTACAGCAGCAGCACTAGCTTATCCAGCCGGATACATGCCGTTTAAGGATTATATCACAGGCCAGTCTTCTTCAGAATGGTTCCCAGATTGGATTAAGGATAACCTATATGATTGGAGCTACAATCCACAAAAAGCATATCAACTACTTGAAAAAGCAGGGTTTAAGAGAGGGGCTGACGGCAAGTGGTACGATACAAGAACAGGACAACCGCTAAAAGTATCGATATTAGTTAGAAGTGATTACCCAGATCTTGTAACAATATGCAATAATGTGGTAGATCAATGGAAACAACACGGTATAGATGCAACACTTGAAGCTGTTACTTCAGCTGTGTTATCCCAAAGAAGGGATGCTTGGGACTTTGATATAACAGGGGAACTACACCTAGTTAATACCAAAGGGCCTATGAGGGCTTTTGACGGGTACTTCACGAGATATGGATACCTAACGAATTATGCTTACACAAAGCTTAACTTCACATGGCCTTTACCGTTAAAGAATGGTACACTTATCTACATGAATCCAAGCTTTGAAAATGCGAAATTACAAGCAGAATTCCCAGGGACAAAAGGATGGTGGGAAGCATTATCTAAGATGGTATGGTTCTGGAATTACTATGTACTAAACATACCGATATCATATGTAGCTAGAACAAGATCGTTCAATGTGATAGACTATAACTGGGCCGAAATACTAGGTAAACCTGATGCATGGATTGAAGTACAAGGATACAAATTCCCATACTATGGGCCGCCAACTAAATGGCCTCTACATAGAGCCCTCATATCAGAGGGTGGATGGGGCGGAGGTCCACCATCAAGCGGATATTCATGGTTATTCTATGGCGTTCTAAAGAGACCATCTAAACCAGACAGAAATGCATGGCCAGGTACTAACGATCCACCGGATCTAATATCGTTGCTACCTAGCGAAGTACGTAAATACACCGTGAACTTCTACGAAGTATTCATAAAACCTATTATAAGCGAAATAATGGCTACACCTACCCCAACACCGACTACAACCCCAGTAATATCTCCAAAACCCACGGTTACTCCAACAACTACGCCAACTACGTTGCCAACCATAATACCTGGAGCAGAATTAGTAACAGTAACAACAACGGTTATCTCAACAATTGAAAGAACAACTATTGTACTATCAACAATAACTACAGAGGTTAGGAAAGTAGATTGGACATGGACAATAGTATTGTCAATAATATTATTTATAGTAGGGCTACCCATAGGCTTTGTCGTTAAGAGAAAATAAATAAATTAATATTTTAAATGATTATTAAAATATTTTTTAAATTAAGTAATAATATCTTAATTTTGTATTTACATTTATAGAACAAGGTAAACTGTGTAAACTAAGTGAATATTAGTATAAAAAATTGTATAAAAAGTTTATTGCTGTTATCTCATTTACATAATCGTAAACTATATAACTACACTTATATTAAGCGGTAATTTTACTGGCTTATTTGTTAAAGTTGCATAATATATTGCTTTCACTAGTTCTAGACTTTTATACCCTTCTTCTCCGTTAACAGGGAAATCTTCGCCGTTCATCAATTTTGTTAAAAAGTCTTTAAATAACTTCTTGTGTAGATTTTCTCTTTTTCTCTCTAATAACGAAGAATCTATCGTTTGATTCTTTACAGCTATTTGGGTGAAATACTCATTTTCTACTTCAGCAAATCCATTTAATCCGAAGATTCTTATCCTCCAGTATTGTTTTTCTGGTGGTTGGAATGAAATAGATGAAGTAAGCGTAGCCATAACACCATTCTTGAATTTTATTATTGCCGCTACTGTATCTTCAACAGTTACAGCGGGATGAGATATATTGCTTATGTAGCCGTAGATTTCATCCGCGTCGCCAAGTATGTATAGTAGAAGATCTATTACATGTATTGCTTGTGTCATTAACAAGCCTCCACCTTCTGTGCTCCACATACCCCTCCAGCTTCTGGCAACTTCATCTCTTAGGAAGTACTCTTCCTCACTTCTAAACCACATTAACGAAGCTTCTGCTAAGAATATCTTCCCCAACATACCGCTTAAAACTATATCTCTTAATTTTTGAACAGCATCAGCATAACGTCTTTGGTATATAACTCCTAGTCTAACACCATTATTTCTAGCCTTCGCCACCATCTCTCTAGCTGAAGCTAGGGTAATAGCCATAGGTTTCTCGACTATAACGTGCTTCTTATGTTCCATAGCGTAGATAGATTGTTGTGCGTGTAGATAGTGGGGAGTTGCTATGAAAACAACGTCTACATCTGGATCTTTAACAACATCATCATAAGAGTAGTATCCTCTACAATGGTATTTAGCTACAAAATCGTCAACCCTAGCTTTTATCGCATCCATAACACCGATGAGTTTAACATTAAAATTTTCTTGTTCAAGCTCCTTTAGGCTCTCTACATGTTTTCGCCCAATAGCTCCTAAACCTACAACAGCTACCCCTATTCTCTTCAATTTATCACCGACTACATCTACCTAAGACTACAGTTATTAACCTTAAGGATTCCTAGAAATTTAAACGTTATTGTATAGTTAAAGGCTACACTTATATATCCTCAGCAATCAACCTAACACCAGGGTACACATTATGTTGTACATTACCACACATAAAATTAGTGTACTAGATTTTGGAGCTGATCCGCAAGGTAATGAAGATAGCTCAAAAGCATTCAATATAGCGATAGAGGAAGCATCGAAGAAAAAAGCCTTGGTTTACATACCCCCCGGAAAATATACCCTATTCTCGCCTCTAATACTGAGAAGCAACATAGCTATGGTAATTGAAAAAGGGGCTCTACTAGAGTTTGCCGCAAACTACGATAGATATCCTGTGATTGAAACACGTAGAGAAGGGATACATCAATGTCAGGTTTCACCTTTAATATTCGGTAAAGATGTTAGGAATATTGTCATAGTAGGCGAAGGAGTAGTAGATGGACGTGGAGAACATTGGTGGTACTTAAAGAAATCCCGTGTACCGGAAGAGGTATGGAGGAGAATACTTGAATCCGGAGAAGGATACATTGATGAAGAAACACAAACTTGGTGGCCTACAAGAAAAGCTTTCGAGGGATACAAAGTATACAAGGAGCTAACTTCTAAAGGGCTTAAACCGCCTAGGAATACTTGTGAACAATTTCGGGAATTCTTTAGGCCGCAACTTATTCAATTATATAACGCAGAAAATATACGTATACATGGGATCACCTTCAAGAACTCTCCTATGTGGAATATCCATATACTGTATTCAAAATATGTGACAGTAGAGAATGTCACCATATTAGCTCCAGATTACTCCCCTAATACCGATGGGATAGCCATAGATTCGTCAAGCGATATATATATAAGGGGATGCTTAATTGATGTAGGGGATGATTGTGTTGTCATAAAGTCCGGTAAAAATGAAGAAGGGAGGAGGATAGGGATACCAACGACAAACGTATTCGTTAGCAATTGTGTAATGAAGAGGGGACATGGGGGTTTAGTTATAGGTAGCGAGATGTCGGGTAGTGTTAGGAATGTATCTATAGAGAACAGTATTTTCGAGGGGACAGAGAGAGGTATAAGGATTAAGACTACAAGGGGTAGAGGAGGAGTAGTTGAAAACGTTATAGCAAGGAACATAGTAATGAAGGACATCGTATACGAAGCAATAGTGATAGATATGTTCTACGAACCTATCCCCCCTGAGCCAGTGTCGGAGAGAACACCAATAATAAGAGGCATACATATACAAAATATTGCCTGCTATAGCGCTGGGCAAGCAATAAGGCTTGCAGGATTACCAGAGATGCCAATAAGTGACGTAGTTATCGAGAATACAAGAATAAATGCTACAAAAGGAGCCTTTATATCGAATACAGTAAATGTAAAATTATCAAAGGTAAGAATAACTTCAGCTGAAGGACAGCCAATAGTATTAGAGAATGTTAGGAATATATCGATGGATGATTGTACAGCAGAAAAAATACAGCAGTAAGTACAAATCCAAAACTACACCAAACTTAACTTATTTTAATTACATACAATGTTTACCCAAATAGAAGGAGTTAAAAAATGAGTTTTAAAGATATACTATACCTACACAGAGTAGAACCTCCGGTATTTAGCCCAGAGAATGCGTATAACCTAGATTACTCTGATGGCTTAACATATTGGGCATTTATTAAGAGTACAGACATTCAACCAATTGTTAGCTACATAGAGAACTTAGGCATAATAGTTAAAAGCCGTTGTGATTCTCGCTGGATACTAGTTTACAAACCATTGATTAAAGTTAGAGAAGAAAGCTATTACGTAGTTGAGGCTCTAGTTAAGTATTGTTTCAATAGCAGTAAGTTTAACGCTAAGAAAGGAGAGGTAGACGGATTTATCTTAAGAGTTGAACTTCTCGATGAAAATCTAAACGAGATTGAAATAAATATTGATAGATGGGTCTGGGGAGACAATAGCGAAACCTTCTTTAGAACTGACTGGAGATGTGGATATAAACCATGTATAAGCCTTGGTAGATTTAGGTGCGGTGACATAGCTTTAGCGGGATGTAGTAATATCTGGAAGAAGGTGTTCAGTTTCTTCAAAACACCTAAGGGTACTAAATATTTGAGGATCTACGTAGTAGGGCAAGGCGAAGGCGAGGTATGTATAAAGTATGTTAAAATATTAAGCGAAGTACCTAAAGGGGTGGTACTAGAGCACCGTAAATCACCATTTAATGGGATGCATATACCGGGCGCTCGTATGTACAAGTATATTAAGCTAGGGAGTTACGCGGCAAGAATTATGAGGATAGGCGATCTAAACGGTGACGGGGTTCCAGAGTTTGTTTTTGCTCAAAACGATAACATTGTTACAGGGGAGAAATACCACCATAACATCTATAGGCATATAACGTGTTTAACGGCAGTAGACCTAAACGGTAACATTCTTTGGCAAATAGGTAGGCCAGATCCTAGGAATTTCTCAGCAGAATCAGAGCTACCTGTAGGTGTTATAGATATCAACGGGGACGGTAAGGACGAAGTAGTTGTTGCTAGAAACTTTAAGCTGATGATTATCGATGGTGTTACAGGTAATGTACTAGCGAGTACGAGTACCCCTAGGGCTAGGGAAGGTGGGGGATATATGGAGGGCCCAGAAACATTCTTTGAAAGAGTTCTAGGGGATCAAATAGTCTTTGCAGATATTAGAGGTTTAGGGAAACCCAGGGATATCGTTTTCAAGGACCGCTACAACAACCTATGGATCTACACAGATACGCTTGAGGAGCTGTGGAGCTATGCAGGTAAACTAATACATACACCGCTAGTAATAGATGTAGATGGTGATGGCAGGGATGAGATTTTCGCAGGAGATGCCCTAATAGATGACAGCGGTAGGGTAATGTGGAGGCTAGATCTCTACGATCACTGTGATAGCGCTGTTGCGTACGAATTCAGTGGTAGAGCATACATTGCTATAGCGAACCAGGATGGGGGTTTCTACTTCGTAGATGCAGAAAAAGGCGAAGTAGTTAAAGAGTGGCACCTAGGTCACGCACAAGTTCTATCGCTAGCTTACTTTGATCCGTCTATACCAAGTCCTCTAATAGTAGCACAAACGTTCTGGGGTGGAATGAACCAGTTTGTATTTGATTTAAGTGGAGAATTAATATTTGCAGCTTTCAATAAAGTATTTGGGTGGATACCTGTTAACTGGATTGGGAATGGCTACGAATTGATAGCGTCTCACAACGGTTTATATGATATCTACGGAAACCAACTAGTTACATTCGAACACAATATGTGGATAGATAGCGAATGGGGGCCTAAAGTCTATGTATGGGATGTAGTAGGAGATCCTAGGGAAGAAGTTATAGTATGGAATGAACATTCGCTAGCTATATACACTCAAGATGATAACCCTAGAGAAAAAGTTGTTAAAGTTAATAAAAAACGATACAATCAATCGCTTTACGGAAACATAATATCTTTACCAGTTAAAAACTAGGATAAAGATAAACCTAGTTCTTCCATTACCTTGTTCATTATATCCATAAGACCTTTAAAAGATTCTTTTGTGCCATCCTCCTTAGTTCCGCCCTGGGGAGTGTAGTGGGTTTCAAGAGAAACAACTATATCTTTTTTCGCAACCTCTTTTAATTGCCCGTAGTAATCGATTGCCCCTTTACCAATAGGTCTCCAAATAAATCTTCCCCGTTCATCGACAACGGCATCTTTTAAATGCATATACATAACTTGATCCTTAACGTAGTTGTACCCAATTGGATACGGTGTTTCTCTTGCAAAGAATGCGTTACCAGGATCCCATAACACCTTTAACCACGGTGACCCGATTTTATCTAGTACTACCTTGGTTTCGAAACCTGTCCCAACGAAACATGAGTACTCGTTCTCTATGATTAGGTAGACGCCTTCATCTTTAGCTATATCAAGTGCATAGCGAATCCTATCGATGAGTGTATCTAGGTAGAGGTCGAGGCTTCCCTGCCACCAAAAGGTAAAAATCCTAGTGTAGTTTAAATCGAATAGCTTAGTCAATTCAATAGCTTTACGTATAATCTTTAAGTGATTCTCAAAGCCTCTCTTATCACCAATATATATCTTGAAAGCTGGGGAAGCTACATGGGATACTGTTAACCCATACTTCTTCAGTAAATTCTTTACATTATCTAGTTCGGTATCCGATAACTCAACAATATTCTTATTCCATAGAGTTCTAATCTCAACTAGTTCAACACCTAGCTCCTTTATAACCTTAAGGGCATGCTCAAAGTCTTGCGTTATTTCATCGGATACTATAGCTAATTTCATCTGCATCTACCTAGGTTCGATACTTTTTGACCACCTATATAAAGTTAAATTTACCTCAAACAAATATGATTACATAGATACCTAGCCCTCTACTTATAGCTTACTTAATCCCATGTATTAACAAGGTGGAATTACGGTGAAGAAGTTCAATGTAGGTGTAATAGGTTTAGGGATGATAGGCGAAACACATGTAAAAGCTTTTGCTGAGCTAAAAAGAGAAGGGTATGTAGATACCATAGGCATTCTCACATCGAGTTCTAGTAAAGCTGAGCATTATAGAAGTATCTACGGTTGTAAGGTATACACATCGTTAAGCGAAATAGCTAGAGATAACACAATAGATGTTGTATCTATTGCTACTCCGCACTATCTACACCACGGTCAGGCAATGCTATTCATGGAATACGGAAAACATGTAATTGTAGAAAAACCTATGGCTGTAAGCGTTACAGCAGCAAAAGAAATGATATCCAAGGCTAAGAAGAAAGGTGTTAAGCTAGGCGTTATTTTCCAACATAGGTATGCAGATGATGTGAAGCAGCTTAAGAGGTACTTAGACAACGGATTACTAGGGGATATACATTATATACAAGCAGAGGTTATGTGGTGGAGAGAGGAGTTAACGTACTATCTAAGGGACGAGGTTGCCAGAAGCTGGAGGGGTATGTGGAGCACAGAAGGTGGAGGAGTAATGATAAACCAAGCGATACACACAGTAGACCTAGTGCAGTGGTTTAGCTGTAGTGTAGCCGAGGAAGTTTACGGATACATAGATAACCTTATGCATCCCTCGATAAACGTCGAGGACATAGGTATAGCGTTGATAAAATTTAAGAACAAGGTATACGCATCTATGGTAGCTAGCTTATGCACAAGACCACCTTCTTATCAGTACACAAAGATAAAAATCTTTGGCTCAAAAGGATTTGCTGAGTTATATAACGACGAGCTACGTGTACTTAAATCGGATGTAGGTATAGATATAGATAAAACATTAACGCCGATACCTGAAACTCTAAAAATTCAACACGAACTTCACACGCGGTTATTTAAAGATTTCTTGATAGCGTTAAGGGAAGATAGAGATTTCCCCATAAATGGAGAGGAAGGGTTAAAAAGCCTTGAGATAGTAAGAGCGTTGTACATTTCATCAACTACAAAACAACCTATAAAACTACCTTTACATAATCAAATCATAGCTTAGCTATTCAACATCTTTGCTTAAGTCTTCAAGTGCTACTCAATATTGTTGTACAACAAGGGTATGAAGCTATGTCTAGCGTTGACCTGTTACGAATATAAAGTAAAACTTTTATCCTAGAAACCCCTAGCCTTAAGCAGGTGCGATAATGTCTAATAAAATATCAAATCCATTTAAGCCTTACTGTTTAATTCCAGCGATACTAACGCCTATGAAAGCTGACTACAGTATAGACTTTGACCAGATGGAGAAATACCTTAAGTGGTTACTATCGTTCGATATAGGTGGACTTGCTGTTGCTGTAGATACAGGCGAAGGACCTTCGCTATATAAACACGAGAAACTCGAGCTTATTAAATTCGTAAGCCAAATCGTAAAGGGAAGAGTACCTGTTGTAGCAGGGCTACAAGCTATAAACACTATGGACGCAGTTGAAACAGCTAAACAACTAAAAGAAGTAGGTGCAGATGCTCTACTTGTATTCCCGCACCCATCGTTTATAGGTTACCCAAACGAAGACGTTGTATACCATTACCATAAAGCTCTATCCGATAATGTAGAGATTCCGCTAATAGCCTTCAACCTCCAGCCAGCCCTAGGAGGAGTTGAATATAGTGTTAAAGCTATAGAGATGCTATCCTCCTTAAAAACAGTTGTAGCTATTAAAGAAGCTTCTTTCGATGCAAAGAAATTCATCGACATAGTAAGAACCATCAATAAACTCAAGAATAAGATAATGGTTCTTACAGGAAACGACAACTTCATATACGAATCCCTTGTCTTAGGAGCAGAAGGAGGGTTACTAGGCTTTGGAACCATAGCCGTTAAAGAGCAGGTAGAGATGTTCAACCTTGTAGCTAAAAAGAAGTACCCAGAAGCTCTTGAGATTTGGGAATTAATACTACCTCTAGAGGAGGTAATATTTGCTCCACCTGTGAGAAACTATAGGGTAAGACTAAAAGAAGCACTAACTATGATGGGTGTTCTCGAAACAACTTACGCTAGACCACCTCTACAGCCTATATCAAACGAGGAGAGGGAGAAGATTAGAGCAGTATTAAAACAGCTGAAGCTAATATAGGGTTTTAAAGCATGGAATTAAACCTTGCGGTCGAACTACATAAAAACCTTTCGCTCCCAAACCCCCTCATAATAGCCTCAGGCCCTTCTGTTAAAGACGATGAAGATATTGTAAGAGGTCTAGAGGCTGGAGCAGGAGGTGTTGTAACAAAGACTATAACCTACGACGTTAATATGCAGGTACAGCCAAAACCAAGGATGTACATAATTGATAAGTACAGCGCTTTAGCGAGAACAAAGTTCTACTCATTCTATTCAATAGACCTAATGTCCCAGCACCCCCCAGAGCAATGGGTTGAACTCATGAAGCGTGCAAAAAACGAAATAAAGAAGAAGAAACTTGAAGGAGTTGTTATAGCCAGTATAGCGGGGAGAACATACGAAGAATGGGAGAAATTAGCGAAACTAATGACTGAGGCAGGGGCGGACGCATTAGAGCTTAACCTCTCCTGCCCACATGTTGACCCCTCTCGTCCAGAGCTAATGGGCAGAGCAGTTGTTTCAAACCCTGAGATTGTTGTAAACATAGTGAAAAGAGTTAAAGAGAATACAAACCTTCCAGTCATAGGAAAGCTAACGCCGCACGGAGCTAATCCGCTTGAAGTAGCAAAAACAATGGTTAAAGCAGGTGTAGATATCTTAGTATCAACAGCTAGATTCCAGGGGTTGGTAATAGATGTTGAATCTATGAAACCAATTCTATGGGGTGGTCTAGGTGGGTATGGAGGGCCTTGGCAACTACCGATAAGTTTAGCTTGGACATACTATATAGTGAAAGAGCTAGGAAATGTTCCTGTGATAGGTTCTGGAGGTATTTCCTCAGGTTTAGATATAGCTAGGTTTATACTAGTAGGTGCTAGGGCTACTCAAGTCTGTACAACAATTATTGTTCAAGGCTATGATGCGATAAAAGTTATGCTAGACGAATTAAAGAGCTGGATGAAGAAACACAGCTTTACAAGTACAGATGAATTTCGCGGAAAAGCGTTAGGCAATGTAATTCCGCTTGATAAACTAAATAGAACAAAAATGTATAGGTACATAGTTAACGAAAGCAAATGTACTATTTGCAAAGTATGTATTAGAGTATGCCCATATAAAGCAATAATAGATAGAGGATTAAAACCGCCAATAATTAGCGAAGATAAATGCGATAACTGTGGACTTTGTTACTCGCTGTGCCCATCCGATGCCATAGAATGCAAATTAGCTTAAACCTCTTTTATCTACATCCCCAAAATAAGTTCAACATAGCTTTACCTAATGAAACAAAAGACTTATTTATAGGTACTTCCACTTAGAAAAAAATTAGGTGTGTTCGCAATATGCAAGGCAAACAAAACAAAAAATTCTTAATAATGTCGATTTTGATAGCTTTAACGATAACTTTATCGGGGCTCGTACTACCAATAGGATCCCCACACCATATAATTAAAATAAGCTCGGAAGCAGTAGGAGGTATAACCAATATTACAGCTACACCGGACTATTGCTTTAAAGGTGTGTATTGCATTAGTAGCCTCTTAGCTGAAAGAGAAGGCTATGCGCGCAACGTTACAGGTGGTTTAGGTGGGTATATATACTTCGTTACATCGCTTGAAGATGATCCTACTAATCCCCGGCCTGGTACACTAAGGCATGCTTTAACGCAGGCACAACCTCTATGGATATTCTTCTTAGTAAACGGAACAATAACTCTCAGAGACAGAATATCGGTTACTTCTAATAAAACAATAGATGGTAGAGGGGCACAGATAACTATAACTACAAGATATAGTGGTTCTGCTCGTGGTCAAGCTCTCCGTATACATGATGTCGATAACATTATTATTGTGAATATCAGGTTTGATTCTACTGATACAAGGAATATCGATGCTATTGAGATTAGAAGATCAAACAACATATGGATTCATCATTGCGATTTCACTAACTGGTCTGATGGAGCTGTAGATTTAGCGGAAGCTTCAACAACAAGAACAAACAATATAACAATATCTTGGTCTAGGTTTTGGAACCACGATAAAGTTACCTTGATAGGCAATAGCGCTACTAGGACAACAGATAGAAACTTCAGGGTTACACTACACCACAACTACTACTTCATGACTCAGGATAGGCATCCAAGGCTAAGGTTTGGAATTGTTGATATGTATAATAATTATTTCTATCGAATAGGTGAAGGTGCAGGTATTTCCCAGAAAGGATTAGTATATGCTGAGGCAAACATATATGAACTTGTACCTGGAGATACAGAAATAGCTGATTGTACATGGACCGGTGAATCTCCTGGATACTTCTTCAACGTTAGTAACTGGTTTATAAAACCTCCAGGAGCAAACGCTATAATAGATGGTTGCTGGACCAACACCACCTACGTAAGACCTTACCCAGCAAATGTTGAACCTGCCAATGAAGATCTTAAACGCAAGATAATGAAATACGCAGGTACAGATTTCCCACTACTACCAAGGCTAATGATAGATCATCCATCTGTTCAGTGGGGTGAATACGAATGGGATCTACCACTACCAACATCCATCCTCAGTCTATCAGCAAGCTTTGTAATCGATGTAACCCCATACAAAGCGCCAGAAGAAGAAATAATAGAGATAGAGTGGTACATGGGCGATGGAACCAGGTACACAGGAACCCCATTAGACTTCCTTAACAGAACAACAAGCGATCTAAGAGTAAGACACACGTACCCAGCCCCAGGCATCTACACGATAACCGTACTAATGAGATCAGTAGGAGGCTCTAAACTATTGGTGTCCAACTTAATATATGTAAATATATCAATGATTCAAACTACCACCACAACATTAATTCAAATAACTACGGCTACTGTTGTTTCGCCTACAACTGTTACTTTGATTGAGACTACCACACTTCCGACAACTGTTATTTCTCCAACTACTGTTACTGCAATTCAAATAACTACGGCTACTGTTGTTTCGCCTACAACTGTTATTTCTCCAACTACTGTTACTGCTATTGTTAATATTCCTATAACTACTACTGTTGTTAGTGAGAGAACTATTACAACAACATTAGTAACTCCAACAACAATTAGAACAACTGTAGCTACACCAACAACAATTCTATTAACTACAATAATTACTACTACTATACCAACAACAATAACAACTATAATTCCAACAACAATAACAGTTAGAACAACAGAAACTAAAATTACACCAACAACAATCCAAACAACATTAGTAACACCAACAACAATAACAACTATAATTCCAACAACAATAACTTCGCCATTAACTATACCAACAACAATAACAGTTAGAACAACAGAAACTAAAATTACACCAACAACGTTAACAATATCTATACCTACAACAATGTTATTGACAACTACTTATTCAACTACCGTTGTCTCCATATCGTTATCAACATCGACTGTGACCGAGAAAGTAACCGATTGGACTTTAACCAGCGGGTTAGCTGCTGCTTTACTTGTAGTAGGCTTAGGGATTGGGTTATTTGTGAAGAGAAAGTAGAGCAAAATAAATAAAATAACAACTCTATTTTTAATTTATATATATTTCTTACCTATTTACATAGTGATGCTTTTTGATACGTTTTCATGAACTTAAACCTAGGTGTTTTAATTCGCTTGTTTTTAGAGCTAAGTAGAAGAGTATCCATGGTATTGGGATTAACAGTGGTATAAAGGAGGATAGCGTGAATAGTATTGCTGTTGTTTCGTATCTCTCTATTTTTTCGAAATCGCTTAACTTAATGGTTAATATAATTAAGCCTGTATAACCTAATAAAATAAGTATAATTCCTACGATTAATAGACCTAAGCATATTGGTAGTATTATTATTAAGTATGCTGAAGCTATTGACATAACTAAACCTATTATAGCTATTACTGTACCCCATATCCAACCTAAGTTTAAGAGATTAGACGCTTTAGTGAATCTCGCATCTATATTAGCTAGATATCTTGCCCCTGGTATAATGAATCCCCACATACTCGCAACCAGCAATATCAAAGCAAATAACGTAATTAGTAAACCTATGAACACTATTGATGAGTAAATTATGTATTTTTCAAATACTTCAAAATCTATCGATTTTAAAATAAATTCTGTTGTATTTAATTTGCTTAGTGCGGCCCTTACGGTGATGGTTAGTAGCGTTAACCCAATAATAGCAAGGGTATGTGAAATAGCCTGCAGTATAGATCCTTTCTGTAGCTTCCTAAGAGCATTTATAGTTAAAACCTTTAGTATTTCCTCTTTCGAGGTTTCCACATGAATCCCTAGATAACGAAGTTAGAATAAGGAAAATATGTGTATATAGAGTAGATTAGCAAAGAATATTTTAGGTGAAACACAGTTGAGAACACGTAGCAAACTAATTATATGGATCTCTATTGTCGCTCTATCTATAGTGCTACTTATAATTGGTTATAGCTACTTATATGTTGTGTTTCCTAAGGGTTTGCTTGAGCAAGGTGTTAACAGATTATCAGAGGTAGTTGAAGAAGGGTTGAAATCGTCGAAGGATTCATCAATAGATCTTATACTAAGGCTTACACTAACAATTATGGCTAATAACGCTATAGCTAACACACTATTTGCGCTACCTTTCGTAGGACCATTATTTTACGTGTATACAATAGTTTTTACCGGTGCTATACTTAGGTACTATGTAGAACTTTACACAAAAAGTATACCACATGAGAAAATAATGCTAAGTCTTCTCACAACTCCGCATACCTATATAGAGTTCTTAGCTTATGCGATAGCTTTAACGGAATCCATAATCCTTACAATAGCCATTGTTAAAACAATCGTTAACCGTAAACATCTACTAGGGTATTTAGCTATGCTATGCATATCATATGCTGTTCTATTCTTAGCCGCTTTCGTAGAGGCTCTTACAATGTATTTTTTCCTATAACTACAAGCTATCGTTATAAAGTATAGTCATGTAATAAAATTAACTAATTTAAGTAAATATACTTAACATACATTTGGTGTTGGGGAATAAACTAAACTCCTTAAAATACGTTGTAGGTATAAATGTATAAATATACTTTGTAAACGCTATGATGATGGTTAACAGCTCTGATAAATGATGAGGGTAACAAAACTGAATAAAATGAAGTAAATCATGAAAAGTCTGTAAACCCTCTGCTGCATTCAATATAAATTGAACTAAAGTTATCAGCTAGTTGAATATTATAGGTTTTGGTCAAGAGCTATACACTCTATTTCTTTTCATAGCAGTGGCTGTTTGGCTTTGTATACATAAAGCCCATGTAGAGTTCATAAATGATGAATGAGCTGTTAAAGTTGTTGATAGTACTCTTGCTCCATACACAACATCTCTTATATGGACAATGCTTATTGCATATGCTTGACTTTCCATAAGCCTAATATTCCCGGTTTTCTACATAGTATTCTGCTATAACGATGTAAGGGATAAGCAAAGGAAGTGTTGTTAACATATTATTCTATTGAATTAGAAAAGCATTACTACAGCTGATACCGATGTAAAGACATTAGGTATAAACGTAGTTAACGTTGTATTTAAATTCCGTATAACGAAATCAACGTCGTTGCTTATTCTATCAACGAGGTGGTTGCCCGTGTCGTTTGTTTGGGTTTGTTTAGGTGTTTTTGATTATCTTGGGTTTTATCGACACAGGCTTCTCCTTCATCACCTGCTCACCTATCGCAGGGTCATCGGGAGCTACATCGACGGGCACCACAGAGCCCGCCTCGAGGTATACATATATCCTCCCGCCCCTGATGGTTACTCTACCGTCATTGAGGCAGGAGAATAGGTTTAGGCAAGCTACGTAGTGTGAGTTAAACTCGAATCCGCACTTCTTGCACTTGAATCTGTCGCCGTGTGATGTAACCTCGGGAAACCACTCCGTTCTTGCATCTCTTATAACTCCGGATTTGTCCACTATCACCATGTTCACTCTATCGCTGTTTAGGTCGAATCCCGCAATTAAGCTTCCTCTGGCTTCGCCTGAATAGCGATAACCGCTAACGCGATATTCTTAGGAACTACGTATCCCCAATGTATGCTCTAACCATGAAGACCTCCATCATAAGTATCAAGGATTCTCGAAACCATGAAACATAGGTACTAGATTAGATACTTTTAACATACTTTTAACAACAGAGATCGCAATCACTAGGTTAAATGCTATATTTAATTCGAACTTCTTTAAGATCTGCGAGTTGTTCACAGTTTCGTCACTATATCAATTAACTGATGACCAATTCTGTTCAAGTAAATGATTTGGATATTACTTCGATATTTAATACTTTTGTTTAATATCATAACGGAGACTATTAGAAACCTCTAGGTAAAATCTTTAAACCTTCATCAATGCAATTTCTAAACTGTATAGGAACAGCTTATATAAAAACAAGTAATTTAAATAAAGATTTATAAAGTAAGTTTTACTTAGCAATGATGGATGAAAGCTTATTTTAGCTTCTATAGATTCTTAGCTTAGCATTTGCATTATATTTAAAGCGGGGAGAGATACTTTGAAAATCATATCTGTAGTAAAAACAGCAATTATAGCCAGTCTCTACGCAGCATTAGTTATACTCTTAACGCCCATCAGCTTTTATGCTTTTCAAATCAGGATAGCTGATGCTCTTCTACTTCTACCATTTCTAGAATTCTTTGGTTTGCCAGCTGTTACTGGGCTTACCATTGGTTGTGCAATAGCAAATACTTTATCACCTTTTGGAATAATAGATATAATTTTTGGTAGTTTGGCTAATTTTTTAGCAGGTTTAACTGCTTGGGTTATAGGTAAGAAGAGTAAGAACATGTATGCATTAGTTTTAGCTGCTGTGGTAGAGACATTAATTATATCTGCTATAGTAGGGTATATTATTCTCCATTTGGTTGGAGGTCTAGATCTAGTTGTTGCTTTTGTAGGCGTTCTTGTAGGTAGCATTGTAAGTGTATGCGTACTAGGGATTACTCTGATTTTATTCCTAATGAAAGGGCTGAAAATATTTTGATTGTAGTTGAACATTTAAGTGTTGAATATAGAGACCTAGCTGTATTAAAAGATATAGATTTAGAAATTAATCCAGGACTACATCTCATATTAGGTAAGAATGGTTCTGGAAAAACAACATTATTAAAGGCGATAGCTGGGCTTATTAAGCCGACGAAAGGTAGAGTACTTGTTTTCGGGAAAGACATACATAAACTTTCAAGAAGAGAAGCAGCAAAGTTGGTTGGTTATGTGTGGCAAAATCCTTATGCAGGGTTCCTAGAGACCACAGTTAGAGACGAAATAGACTTTACGTCAAAAATCGTAGGAGCACCAATAAATAAATTCATTGTAGAGACGCTTGTACCTAGGAACTTAATGGATAGAAACCCCTTTACGCTTAGCGGAGGTGAAGCAAAGAGAGTTTCCATGGCCAGTATCCTAGCGTTAGATCAACCTATATGGCTTCTTGACGAGCCCTTCGATTACCTAGATAGTAGCGGTGTTGAAGCTGTAGTGAAAATCGTTGATCATGGGCTTAAAAAGCGAAAAACAATATTGATAGCTTCAGCTAATGCTGCATACCTTCATATGTTTAAAATAGACCAAGTTATTGTTCTATTCAATGGAGTAGTAGCATTTAAGGGTTCCGTAGATAGCCTAGATAATGAGACTCTTAAAAGGTTTGGGATTCCATCTAAGGTGATGATATGTGGCTGAAGTAATTAACGAGGTATTCTACCTCCAAAGTAGATCAACACCTCTGCATAGCTACAAAGCTATATACCTAAAAATTTTGTTAATTGTTATAGCAATTTCATCGAGATTTATCCATCTCTACGCGATACTAATAACTTTAGCAATAAACGTTGTCTTACTTATTTACGTAGGAGCGAAGAAGATTCTAGCCACAGTTTTTACTCTATGGTGTGCATTAGCAACGGTAATTATTTTACTAGATATCTTACTATCAACTCTAACAATTGATGTAGTGTTAAACCTTGTATACGGTTTTACAACGTTTACAGCCTTAACCTTACTATATTCAACAACGACACCTACACAAATAAGAAAACTCGTAGGCTTCAACGTGTTTTCCATTACATACTTATTCTTTGGATACTCAGTTAAACTAGTAGTAGACCTAATAGATACAATAAGAGCTAGAGGATGGACTTTCTCGTATAACCCTTTTAAATATAGGTACCTTATTAGAGCATTTACAGTTCTATTGATTTCAAGGATCTCTGAAACAATGGATATTTTGAAAGCCAGAGGATTAGAAGAGTAACTATTTAGAATAAAAATACAAAACTACTTGGCCAATATATACTCAAATAAATCTCTATCTATTTCATCAACTGTCGGTAGACCTGTTACCCTTGAAGCTCTCTCTGTTAATGCCGCTAAATCTGATCTATCTAGTAAGTATAGTTTATACTTCCTCTGACCAGCCATCAATATTTTTATCCCTGTGGATATCTTTGTGAAATAGGTATAGAGACCAATAGCACCTGATTCAAGTAATCTCTCGTATGTTTTTACTCCATACTTATTCATGAGCTCGTAGGATGTTACGAAGAACGATTCTGGTTTTGTTCCATATTTCTCAACAAATTGCTGAGGTAAAGCGTTCTTTTTATACAATTCTAAGAAGTATTTAGATTTCATAACGGCTAGCAAAGGAGCTCTTGCCATAGCTACAGCCTTAACGTAAGGACCTTCGCCGAAATTGCTTAAGGCAATCGCTTTAACCACTTGATGCTCGTTAGATATTCCTCCCGCTATGGCTATATCAGGTACATGCATACCTTTCTTTTTCAGAGTTTGACAAGCCTTTAAAACCCATGATTCTAGGTATATAATTGGAACACCGCTTTCGTTCATCATAGGTACTGGAGACATACCTGTTCCTCCACCAGCACCGTCGAATGTTATTCCATTTGCTTTAGCTTCTGATGATAACTTCATTACAAACGCTATGTCTATAGGTCTGTAGCAACCTGTTTTAATCCATATTTTCTTAACACCCATAGATCTTAAGGTATCTATTCTCTCTAAGAAGTGTTGTAGATCAGGTTTTGCTATCCTACTATGTCTCTCAAAACTCTTTATAGCTCCTAGCTTAAATGCTTCTTGTACACCTTTATCCTCTGGATCAGGTAAAACTATATACCCTCTCTTCTTAAGCTCAATAGCTCTCTCTAAACTTGTAACCCTAACCTCGCCACCTATAGACTTAGCTCCTTGACCAAATTTTTTCTCTATAATGTTTACTTCAAGCTTTGACGCATCATATATATCTACACCCATCATCTCGTCTTCTACATTCGTTTGAACAGCTATATCCCCATACCTTCCATCCCATAACTCTCTATAGGCTTTAACCCTGAAAGCCATATCCTTTGACTCAACCACTTTACCGTTAACAAATACACTCTCTTTATCCATTCCACATACATTTTCCCCGATAACTAGAGCTGTACCAGCTATAGCTGCTCCAAAGGCTATCCCCTCCCAATTCTTTTTAGCAACATCTGTAGAACCTAAAGCAGCTATGAAAACAGGTATCTTTAGCTGAACACCCCCATAATCTGCGGATACATCAACATTCTCAAATATCATTTTATCTGCAATAGGCTCTACACCGAAAACCTCTGATAACCTTGGCATAAGCTGGATATCAGACCAATCAAGGCCAAAGTCTTTGTTAGCTGCAGCAGTACTTAATCCGAATTCCTCTGGCTCTGGGTAAAGTACTTCTCTACCCCTGAATGCCGCTTTACCTACTTCGCAGAGGATTGGGCATGAGTATACACATAAAGCGCATAACCCGCTAAGAGGGGAGATATCTTGAACTCTAGTTCTTGTTCCAGTTAGCACACTACTATTTTCTGTTGGGAGCTTCTTTTCCGGCATAGTTTCACACAGACTACTAAACCCTATTATTACACTTTTTTAAATTCTTATCATGTTTAAACAATTTATACCTATATATATTAGTGGTTGTAGGTATATACACAACAATCCCAAGAAGGAATAGTGGAGTATCACAATTCTAAGATATGGAGGTCTTCAACGAGTTTAATTTATTGTTTTCTTAACAGAAAGCCGCGGAGTTGTTAAGAAGCTTAAAGTAGTTTTATTGGTCGAGGATAGGTTAGAATATTTATTAAGAGTAAATACCATAAGTTCTAAATCATCTATCAAACTTAGCTTATCTATGTTTATTACTATTGCTTCAGAAGACCACGTTGTATTATTTATAGTTTTCAGATTTTTACACAACTCTATTAACCCACATTATCTATAACAGAGAACTTTTAATAATTTCAATTAGGTTAATCTGGTGTAAACTGATGGAATCTATATAATTGTTCAAGGAGGTATGCCGTGAAATTGGCCAAGCTATGGATTTTTCTTAGTAGCCGGGAACAGGTTGTAAGTAGAGTTTTTGAAGTTAAATATTTCAAGCTATAATGAAAAAGATAAAAATGCTTAATTTTCTACTCCTTTAATTCTTCCTCTGTTTTCCTTCTTTTAACAGCTCTATCAAATATAACCCAGTTGCGGTACCATTCCTCGTTTTCTTTCCTAAGAAGATCGAGAACCAACTTTGTGAGTTCTTTAGCGGTAACATCGGTTTTATTCTCGGCAATAAGCTTAGCCGTAACTAAGGTAGCGATTTTCCTTGCTATATCAACAGGAGCCCCTGCTTTTAAACATGATACTACAATCTTTTCGTAAACAAAAGGTTCCTTACTTCCATCCCTCTTCACAACAGTAATCTGTGGTATCCATACAATCAAGTTTACCCCTAGAGTATCTGTACTAAAGTAGGGTATAACTAGTAATGAAAATAAACTATGAGGTGTGTATACGTTTCTTCGATTAACCAACTTACGCTAGAAACTATTCAAATAATGAATACGTGGTTTAAAATTTAGTAGCTTACTAAACTAGAGAGACTATTAACAGCATTGTCTATAGTCTTAGAAACACATGATGAGTCCTAGACCAGCAGATAAAAGATGAAGAGTCTCTGAAAACTGAGAATAACCTGATCTTTGTTATTCCTTACATCTCCTTAGCTGAGATAATTAAAAT
>JAWASI010000005.1:13241-22788 GCA_038892955.1 Ignisphaera sp. | reverse complement strand
TCGTGAAGAGCACTTAATTAACATATAATGGGGAAAACTAAGTAAAACTTCTTGGAAACTAAAAGAGATTTATAGTGGCGAACATAATAAGTAGTTACTGTTAAAACACTTTGGAAAAGTTTAGGTGAATTAATGAAAGTTTTAGATGCTGTTAAAATAATTATTAGCTCAACTTATGCTCAAACCTTAAATTGTATTAGGTATGATCTTCACTGCTTAGATCCGCCTAGCATAACATCTGGTATGCTTGATCGCTACGGTATTGAGACTTACGCTAAGAAGTTGAGTTTTTGGAAAATAGTCGACACGATTATCTCTAGGTACAACAACTTAACGTTGTTTAAAGGTCGTTTCGGCGTTTTTAAACTAGTTCTAAATCACGATATTGAAGAGGTTTTTAAAGTTGAGAACAGCGATATCTACGTAGATTCTCTAGACTGTAACTACCTAAGTTGTGTAGCAACACCTAGAAGCCATACACTAAGGATTTACTTAGAGGGTATGTATGGTGAAAGAGTTATACTGAGGATGAATATCGTTACGTTGCTTAAGCTAGCCATTGTCGAGAATCCCTACTTCAGGGAATGTCTAGATGAATTTGTAGCAAATCCTCTATCTATTGAAACGATTACCCGATTAGCTAACTGTAGCTTAGGTATACTAGCAAAACACAAAAGTATATATGAGCTTTTATTTAGTAAGCACACTAAGAATGCTAAAGATATTCTAAAGTATTCTCCTTTGTTAAAAAAATACTTATTGCAAGAAACAGATGAGGAAGGGGGTAACATTGGAAAGCGGGGCGGTTCTTCACCTACGTAGAATACAACCTCTTCTCTACGTAAGCATCTACTGTGACATGGTATCTTCTTGGGGCTACACTCCTTATGACATGTCCTCCAATAGCTCTTGCCAGCAGCCCTAAGCTTTTCAATTCATTAATTACAGATTCGCACGCTTTCACTAATACATCTCTTTTGCTATCTCCATCAACAAATAAGTGGGGGTGTATGTAGCTATTCTCTTTAACAACCGCAGCAGCTACCCTTATGGCTTCTCTAAAGAGATCAGGATAAGGCATCAAAACTCTATCGAATTTCTCTTCCATAGCAGGTGTAATCAGCAGTGCATTACCTTGAATAACTTCGTTTAAATGGGCAACTTTATTCAACTCAATATTTACTCTAGCATATTTAACAGCATATTCATTAATATCTATGGATACTACGTAGCTAGGTCTAGCATACCTAGAGATAACTATACTATATGGACAAAATCCTGCAAACATATTCAAAATTTTCTCTCCATCTCTAACCTGTTTAGCTATCCTCATGTGATCGTAGCCTAAAACAGGAGAAACATAAACTTTAGCTATATCAAGCTTAAACACACAGCCATGTTCTTTATACAGTGTTTCGCTTTTCTTTTCACCAGCTAAATGAATATACTCTCTAACTCTTTCAGCCCCTTGAACTGGTGATGCTGCTAGCCAAACGCTTTTAACATAGGGTATTTCTTTGAGAAGCTCTTCTCCAAGAGCTTTAAATAAATCGATAGGTAAATCAACATGATAGGGCTTCCTAATAACGGCTATATCACCTATAACTTCAATACGTTTCCAAAGAGTTTCAGCTTTTTCAGTCCCTAACGTTCTCTCGGCTATTTTCTTAAGTAGCGGTTTGCCCAACTCAAATGCCCATATAGTTATGCTTATATATAGAAATAAAAGCTAAAACGTGGAAACCAAGTATATAATATTTTTAAGTTATCAGAGGATCGGGCTTTCATCACAATTCAGTTGATAACGTATTCATCACGTCTAAGGCTCTATAGTAAAACCAAAGTTTATATTCACTAAAAACAATATATGGGTATGAAATTGTATTTAGTAGCGTAAGAACCCTATGTTGTGTAAGGTTATGAAGATCTTTAATAATAGAAGAAATAGTTCACTGTATAGAATTAATTGTTATTTGTTGGTATATTTTTTAGTTTTGAGAGTAACATAATTCTTTTCGTGTAGGTACTGGGGTAGGTCATGGCCAAGAATATAGTGTTCTACATAGATGGGTGGTTGGAGAGAGACGATTTCGAGCTATTTCTGAAGTTTTCTAGATACTTAGGTAGAGAAGAGGGGAGATCTAAGTTTTTATTCGATGTTGCTAAACTCGAGAAAGCTATTAAGAATAAAGAGATAGAGCCTAGCGAAGTAATCGATATGCTGACTAGCTATAGCGTTGAGTTTGAAAATGCTTCTATAGATGACGTGAAAAAGGTTGTTGAGTCGTTTATGCCTAAGGTAACCATAAGGATTCAGAATAACGAAATCCTATTGATACCGAGTTCATTTATTCGAGATAAAGTTAAGGATTTGATTGAGAGGAAGATTATTAGGTATGATCCTAGCCAAAAAGTGTTCAAGTTGACTAAGCCTATGTATTTATTTGATGCAATAGATATTCTGAGAAGTAGAGATATTATTGTGCAAAACGAGATTAACATAGATGAAAAAGTGTCTCTACCCATAAAGATAAACTTTAGAGGTGAACTAAGGGATTACCAACTAGAAGCTCTAGATGCTTGGCGTAAAAATGGGTTCAAAGGCGTAATAGCGCTACCTACAGGTACAGGCAAAACAGTAATAGCTGTTGCAGCTTTAGCTGAACTAAACGTTAGAACGCTTGTTGTTACATATACTAAAGAGCAGATGTTCCAATGGGGAGAAAAGATAGCTATTTTCACCGATATACCTAGAGGCTTAATCGGGTACTTTTACGGCTCGGAGAAAAGGGTATCGCCTATAACAATTGTTACATATCAATCTGCGTACAGGTATATAAGTATGTTAGCACCGTACTTCTCATTCCTAATTGTTGATGAAGTACACCACTTACCAGCTGATAAATTTAGGTATATAGCTGAAAACATGTTTGCTAGATATAGGCTAGGTTTATCAGCAACAGTTATTAGGGAAGATGGTAGACATGTAGAGCTTTTCCCGCTAATGGGTGGAATAGTCTACAGTAAAGCTATGGCAGAGCTTGCGGAGAAAGGCTATATAGCGCCATTTACTGTTGAAACAGTAAAAGTAAGTTTAACAGCTGAAGAGAAGAAGAAGTATAAAGAGCTTCTAGAAAGGTATAGAAAACTTGTTGGCAGTAAATCATTCGAAGAAATTCTTGAACAAGCTAAAAAAGGTGATCCAAGATCTCTAGAGGCTGTGAAAATAAGGACAGAGCTAAGAATGATGGTGCACAACGCGCAAGAAAAGCTAAACGCTGTTGAACAAATAGTTGCTAAAGAACTTGAGCAAGGAAGTAAAATCTTAGTGTTTACCCAATACGTTGAACAAGCAAAACAAATAGCTGATAGATTGAATACTTACTATATAGTTGGAGAGCTAGATGAAACTACTAGAAGAAGAAGACTTGAAGCGTTTAAGCAGGGAATAACAAAAGTTTTAGTTTTAACAACAGTTGGTGATGAAGGTATAGATGTTCCCGATGCAAACGTAGGTATAATAGTTGCGGGAACTTCTTCAAAGAGACAGTTTATTCAGCGCCTTGGGCGCCTACTTAGACCTGCACCTGGGAAACAGGCTAAACTATACGAAATAGTAGTTAAAGGAACATTTGAAGAAGCTGAGTCTAGGAAAAGAAAAGAAGCCCTTAGGATAATGTTCCAAGATCTACTTGTAGACTTGAGCTCTGATTTAGATAAAGTACGTTGAGAAGCTAAGCATTTCCTATATTAGATAAGATGGATAGTTTATAGTCATTAGATCGTATTTACGTATTGTATTCCTTGGTTGGTTTAAGATAGCTACCTAACATTATGCCGGTGAAATATCTAAACCTTAGCTATGTGTAAGGTTATTGGTATACAATGGAAGAAAAATAATCTTACATATGCATCTTACTAAGGTCGTTAAACTGTGTATAATTTAATCTAATGCTAAGCTCCTTTGGATTCTGTACTCTGTTTTTGTTGTTCTTCTTTCTTTACCTCTTGTTCAAGTTTTTTAAGTTCTTCCTCTATCTCTTTCTCTATTTCCTCGATAGGCTTAGGAGGAGGTGTTGTTGCTAGTGTATAGCCTATCCACCCAACTATACCTGCTAACGCTATAACAGCTACTTCAACTATTATCTTTAACGTTAGTATATCAATACCTTCGCTTGGGGGGAAAAACAGTAGATATGTTATTGCAGCAGCTATAGCTATTGACACCGCAACTAATCCAATTCCTATAGCTTGATCCTTAGACAATTGCACGCACCTACCACTCCTAACTCAATGCACAACGTATAAAAATTTTTTCACACTATACACATTAATAATATTTTTTAGCAACTTTACTGCGTGAGTAACAGTATTAGGTATTATACTGGTTCTCTACGATACTATTTTTAACTAATAAGCTTAGCTACAAGATATAACTTAGGCTGGGATTAAGATAAAACCTTTGTGTTCATGGATCTACAGGGGGTATACGATGGTGAACAGAGTCTACCTTGTGGAAAAATTTGTATACAAGGTTACTCATGAGAAGTATGAACCATCTGAGGAAGAGTTGAGAATTATAGGGGAGGTTCTTGGACAACCAACAAAGAAATTAAGTGTTGTTCTTGATAGGTATAAACATGTGTTTAGTAGGTATGTTGAGAAAAGATGTGTAAACGTTGATGATAACTCGGTATGTTTATATGTATGGAGTCAGAAAACCCCGTTTAAGGTTTTTCCGCTGTCAATGCATTTAACTGGGACTATTATATTGTTTAAAGAGGGGGAACCGAAGGAGGTTTTAGCCTACCCTATACCAAAAGCGCTTAGCTATGCGAAATCTTCTGATGTACCTGAGGATAGATACGGATCTATAGTGCCTAGGGAGGTTACCAAGAAGGTAGATGGTTGGCAGGTAACAGCGTACTACAACCCTTTGCTTAATAGGTGGATATTTGCCACAAGGTATGTTCTACATAATATGTACTTCGAGAAAGGTAGGCTAATAACAGAGCCGTTCGACGTTATAGCGAACCCCTTTGTATATGTAGCTGATAAGATTGCTGAAGAAGAGAATTTATATAACCTTCTCGATAACTTTAGGGGGTACACATTTACATTTGTTTTAGAGGGACCTGAGCCATCTATAACAAAGCCTCCTTACCCTCTAGGGGAAGACTACCATAGATATAGACTGTACTTGCTTATGGCTAGAGATCCAAGTGGGAAACTCTACACGTGGGGTGAAACAAGTAAAATACTAAGTTATAGAAGCCCTGAGGCTCTAGAACCAAAACCTCTTTCAGAGCTCTATAAAGAGATAACAAGAAAACTCGATATAAGGTCGTATCTTGCGTACATAGACACAGGTGATGCGGAGAACCCTACAATTATAGAGCTTGAATCAGATGTATACCCAGAGGCCATGAATGTTAAGTACATGTATAGCGCTAAATCAACAGCTTTACTTGTGGTTGAAGGTTTTGGAGAAGAACTTAAGCGGATGGTTGATCAATCTATTGTTAATGCGGTAGAAGAAGTATTGGCTATAGTCAACAAGTTGAGAGAGCTATTAGCTAGCGTTAAAGAGGAAGCAGCTGTTTCTGCTAGTTGGGAAATTTTAAGGACGCTTAGCGAATTTAAGGAAGATATAGGTGTAAGAGTTGAAGAGTTTAGCAAAGCATTAAAGGAGAAAAATATAAATAGAGCCCTTAAGAAAATGCTTGGGATACTTTTAGAAGACTCATCCCTTAGATCTAGAGAAGCTCTACTAACTCTAGTATCGTTTAGCGAAAAACTAGAGCAAAGGCTAAAATCTATCTAGGTTTAATTTAATTGCTTACATCTCTAGAAAGAATTGATTGTTTCAAAACGGCTATATAAGGGGTATACATAAAAACCATGATACCATAGGAGATATATAAACATTGTGTAGCTCGGATCTTATGACAATCAAGAGGGATTTGCCTAAGCATTTAACTTAGCTTTATCAGTTCTACAAGTTCATCCAGACTTCAATATACTATTCATTGTTTAAGCATACGGTGGGCTACACGGGCTAAAGCATTAGGATAAGCAAATATTTTGCTAGGTAAGGTAGTGCTCATAGAATTTGATGTTGTATCGGATAATGTTCTACTGATAACAGAAAGTTTTGCTACCATAGGTTTATTTAGAAATAACATCTTATGGAATACTATGGAGTTAAACCACTTTATAAAATGTTAGTTAAAGGAGTAGAAAAAACATTAAAAGACTTTGTACAGAATTACCCAAGCAATAAGATATATAACATAAGTGTTATCATAGTTGACAAAATGCGTGTAGAGCTTACAGCCCTCGACAGGGAAATTTACGATAATGTAGTTGGGGAATACAAAGCGTTATCGCAAAGCCTACGCATTGATTCGAACTACTTGGGTTAAGTTTGTTTCTGTGAATCAATATATAATTTCAAAATCCTGACGATCTTTACCTTATCATAAAATTATTGGGTATCTCTATTAGTTATAATTAATTATATAAATTTAAGTAAACTAATAAATACTGTTTAAGTTTTACACAGTATTCGAAACTCTGTGGCTATGTACATCTTTGGTAGTGGTTGAAGGTGTTTGCATTGGGTGTGGAAGGTGTTTTAGGGTTAATTGGGAATACACCTATTGTTGAGCTTAAGAAAATTAAACCTGAAAATAACTGTAGATTGTTTGTTAAGCTAGAGTACTTCAACCCTACGGGAAGTCATAAGGATAGAATAGCTTTGTACATGGTTAAAGACGCTATGGAGAGGCACAGGCTTAAGAAAGGAGATGTTGTTGTTGAGGCTTCTAGTGGGAATACAGCTATATCCGTAGCGTTTGTAGCTATGAGGTTTAGTTTAACGCCTGTTATTGTTGTTCCAAGGAATACTAGTAGAAGTAAGGTTATGCTTTTGAAGCTTATTGGGGCCGAGGTTGTAGAAGGAGATGAGGATCCAGCTTCGCCTAACTACTACATTAAATTAGCTGAACGTATAGCTAAGGATAGAGGAGGTGTATTTCTAAACCAGTATGCCAACCAAGCAAACTTAAGAGCGCACTACGAAACAACTGCTACCGAGATATGGAATCAGCTTAAGGGTTCTATAGATGCCTTAGTTATGGGTGTAGGAACAGGTGGAACGATATCAGGTGTTGGGAGGTTCTTGAAGGAGAAGAAAAAAGATATCTTGGTTGTTGCTGTAACCCCTAAAGGATCGAAGCTCGCTGGGGGGCCAGGTTTAGATAGAATAGAGGGTTTACTCCACAAAGACATACCACCACTACTAGATCTAAGTATTGTAGATAAAGTTATCGAGGTATCCTATAGCGAAGCAGTTGATATGTGTATTAAGCTACTACGAGAAGAAGGGATACTAGGTGGTATATCTTCCGGGGCAAATGTTGTTGGAGCTCTACGAATATCTAGAGAACTTAAACCAGGATCTACTATTGTAACTCTTATCGTGGATTCTGTATTTCGTTATCTCGATCTCCTTATGAAAGAGTAATTAGGTTCAAACACTAATAATATTTTTCTTAGTAACCTCCCTATCTTCGGCAAAACGTAGGTCTAGCTTAAGACAAGATGCGTAAGAATTATCGTAGTAACCCTTCATACTGAACAACGTTATAACCTTGCCTCCATGGTTAAACCTATAGCCTTCGACAGGCTCATGCCCACGTATAATTAACTTCACATTTAGTTTTTTAAGCGTTTTAACTGTAATAGGGACCCCCCATAGCTTCCCTGCCCCTCTGTAGCTAAGGGTATAGTTAAGTTCTTCATCTTCTACTGGATCGCTCCACAGTATATCCTCGATAGCTTCTAAATCTCCCTCTATGTTCAAGATGTCCTCGATATTATCGTAGTTAATTACCCGCATTATAGGGGGCCCTCCGTGTATAGCTAGGATTTTACCTGGTACGTATAGAACTAGAGGCATTAACTCGAATACCTCTCTGCTAAGTTCGTAGAGTTCAGCACCTTCTACTCTACCGAATCTACTAATTAAATGGTTGGGGTAGTCATGAGGGTAGGGGATTAGGTGTTTATATGGTTCGTGGTTACCCCTCAACGTTATTACTCTACTAGGGTAAGAGGTCTTTAGCTCAGCTATAAAGATCAGCGTCTCTACTTGGTTATATCCTCTATCTATGTAGTCTCCTAAGAAAATAGCATACCAACCATCTCTCATTAGAGACGGTAGATCTACTTTCTTACATAAAGTATAGAGAGTATCTAAATCTCCATGTATATCGCCGAAGAACACAGCTTTCTCTATATCTCTTACAGTAGCTACCAGACGTTTACCCCGTAGGCTGTGGTCGAAACTAAGTTTATTTCTGAACTCTTCTAAAACTCTACGGAATTCGTAGCTATTACGTGATAAGTCTAGGGCTTCAGCGTATAGATTATCTATGTTTATCAGTTTTGCCTCACCAAATCCTACCCTCCTAAACATACTTCCTAGCTATTAAAAGTGCTATAAGCGTTTTAGCGTCAACGATATCGCTTAGCAGAACTAATTCAAGAGCTTTATCGAGCTCTGCCTCGAAAACTTCTATAAGTTCTCCTTTCTCAGGCGAGGAACCTACGTACTCTAAGTTTTTCGCTAAGTATACGTGTATAACTTCATCGCTATAGCCTGGAGAAAGATATACAGAGACAAGCTTCTTAACGTACTTAGGTTCGTACCCTATCTCTTCTTTAAGCTCTCTTACAACAGCTTCCTCAGGTGTTTCCCCGTATTCAATTCTTCCAGCTGGTACTTCAACAATCCATCTACCTACAGGTGCCCTAAACTGTTTAATCAATACAATAGTTTTACCGTTTTTAACAGGTACAATAGCAACGCTTTGACCAAACTTAACAACATCTTTCACAATAAAATCGTTGCCTAACCTATAAATTCTTTGAACAAGCTCAATCCTCTTACCTCTGCACAGCGTATGTTCTTCAATAAATTCAAATATTTCCACTATACACACCTTACCCTAGTAATAGGTAGAGCATTTTTATTGATTCACTGTACATAAAAATTTATATTGTTTTTACTTTTTTAAACGATTTTCTAGGCGCTATCTCGGTGTAAGTTATGGCGAAAAACATCGGTTTACCCATTAAGTGGCCTGAGTACGTATGGTTAAACGGCTCTATAGTTAAGTGGGATGACGCTAAAATCCATGTATTTGTCCACGGGTTACACTACGGCACAGGTGTTTTCGAGGGTATAAGAGGGTACTACGATGAAGGAGTTATCAAGGTGTTTAGACTTGAAGACCACATGAAGAGACTCCATAGCTCGGCTAAAGCGATCCTCATGAGTATCCCCTACACTATAGAAGAACTTGTTAAAGCAGCAGAAGAAGTAATCAAAGTAAATAAATTCAAAACAGACATCTATATAAGGCCGATAGCTTTTAGAGGCTTAGGTAGTTTTGGATTAAGAGCGTTAAACCCTGTTGATACAGCTATTATAGCTGTTGAATTCGGTAAGTATCTCAACCCCTCTGGGATAAAATGCAAG
>JAWASI010000005.1:0-13231 GCA_038892955.1 Ignisphaera sp. | reverse complement strand
GTATGGGCTAAAGCCACAGGTATCTACCTTCTATACCACTTAGCCGCACTTGAGGCATATCTAAGTGGTTACGATGAAGCTATTCTACTTGATAGCGAAGGATATATAGCTGAAGGAGCGGGGGAAAACATATTCATAGTAAGGAATCGCCAACTAATAACACCACCAGTTTACGACGCTATATTAGAGGGAATTACGCGGGATACCGTGATAAAATTGGCAACAGAAGTCTTAGGGGTAAAAGTGATTGAGCGTAGAATTAGAAGAGAAGAGCTATACACATGCGATGAAGCTTTCTTCACGGGAACAGCAGCTGAAATAACCCCTATAAAAGAAGTCGATGGAAGGATTATAGGTAGTGGAGAAGTAGGCGAAATAACGAAGGAAATCATGGATCTATATAGAGAAACAGTTTTAGGTAAAATAGAGAGATATAGACACTGGGTTACAATAGTCAGCGTATAGCGTAAAAGTAATTAATTTATTAATTTACAGATTCTAGTAGGGGTAAACAAAATAAGTAAGCCTTTGTGTATAGATAGTTAATCGATTTTTCCACTCATAGTATCTCTATACAATTATATCTCTATCAAAAGTCTACAACCTTTGAACTACGGTTTATTGAATGTAGATTCAAACTAATTTTAAATTGAATTATATTAAAAGTTTATCGATTAGCCTAAAATTTTGGGTATATATTAAAGAGGTTGTGTAAAATTAGTAAAACAAGATAGAGATAAAACTCATTTTAACTTTTATATTTTTAAATTTTCCACTTATTGTCTTCTAATCCCTAGCTACATATACATTGTCTTAATGTGAGATAGGGGGAGGTTAGCAGCGAAACCACAAGGTATGGTAATGAAGATCTCGAGGAATAGATTTAGATTAGTGTACAATAGCTTATTATAGCCAAAAATTAGTATAAACTTAGGTATACGTGATCTAGTGTGACTAGTATCTAATAGTCAAAATTTTCTCTACGTTGCTTCACCACATTTCTATTCATAGAATCTATAATCTCAAGCATATTATTCAATAACGTTTCCATCGACATTAAGTTGATAGCTATCCTTAAATAAAACCTACTCTCTTAAACTTGCGATAACATGTACAGGTAATACTTAAGGAACCAAAGAAATATTCTGTTAAAGTTAATGTAAAACCTACGATTAGTTTACATTAAGTCTACAGCACATATAATAGTAAGTTTCTTCAACTATAGTGTTAAAGCTGTTAATCTCTTAATACGTATTCTGGTTTGCAGGATTATGCTTGCAATTCCCTACATAATCTACACTAGCTCTAAAAAGAGAATTAAGTGGGCTGCATCTCTCGATAGCTTTATCATCGGCTCTATTAATAGGTGTAAATAATCTATCAACTTTACACCTTCTATACATAGACTAAGCCCTGGGTATCTCTAAAGGGTTTTCAAATCCTAATATAGGATTCAACATCCTAATAACAGGATTTATTAATATGTGCAAAACTTCTGTTGCCTAAAATAAGAAGTCCAAAAGTTCTCCATAAATTTTTATTCCTGTCTTATTATTAGGTTTTTCTGTGAACGAACGTTTGTCGGTGATTATAGTGGATTTAGTTGAAGAGGTTATAAAACTTAAGAAAAAAACAAATGCTACCATACTTGCCCACAATTACCAACCCCCTGAAGTTCAAGATGTAGCAGATTTTGTTGGCGATAGTCTTGAGCTATCTTTAAAAGCTTTAGAGAGTAAAGCTAAGCTTATTGTTTTCGCTGGAGTAGATTTTATGGCTGAACAAGCGGCTATTTTGAATGAGAATGCCGTTGTTCTCCACCCTGATCCTGATGCTAGGTGCCCCATGGCCCAGATGATAACACCTGATGATATCGATAAGGCTAGGAAGATGTATCCAGGAGCCCCTGTGGTCGTGTATGTTAATAGCCCTGCCCTCGTTAAAGCTAAGGCCGACTATATTGTTACAAGTGCTAACGCTTTAAAACTAGTTGAAGCTCTTGATGCTGATACGGTTATATTTGGTCCTGATAAACATTTAGCTGAATATATATCTAGTAGGACTAGTAAAAGAGTTATAGCTATTCCACCTAATGGTCATTGCCCTGTACACGTAAATTTCGATCCTGTAGCTGTTCAAGAGTTATTGAAAATCTATAGAGGAGCTGAGTTTATAGCCCACCCAGAATGCCCTTACGAAGTAAGAAAATTAGCTAACTTTGTTGGATCTACAAGCCAAATGGTGAAATATACAGTTTCATCGAGTTGTAGAGTTTTCTTGGTTGGTACAGAGGTAGGTATAATATATAGGATGGTTAAGGAGAACAGAGATAAAGTATTTGTACCAGCTTCTACTAACGCTATATGTAGCGATATGAAGAAGATAACTCTTGAAAAAATTCTGAAAAGTCTTAAGGATAGGGTATACGTGGTTTCAGTTGATAAAGAGGTTGCGTTAAAGGTTAGAAAAGCTATTGAAAACACGTTTTCTCTTCTTGGGGTGGAAACACCGTGGAGAAAATAGTTGTTGAACATATTCTTCGGTTTCTCAAAGATGATGTAATATTTGAGGACATAACCTCAGAGGCTTTGATTCCACGTAGGTGTAAAGCGAGGGCAGTAGTTATAGCTGAAGAAGATGGTGTTATCGCTGGCAACAAGTTTATTCCAACTGTGTTGAGAGAACTAGGTTTAGAGGTTCTTAGGTATACAGAGGATGGAGAATTAGTTAAAAAAGGGTCTACAATTCTCGAAATCTACGGGGAAGCTAAAACTATACTAATTGTGGAAAGAACTTTGCTAAACTTCCTCATGGTTTTAAGCGGTATAGCTACCTATACAAGAAAGCTTGTGGAAGCTGTGAAAAAGATTAACAATAAAGTTGTTATAGCTGCTACTAGGAAAACTCATCCAGGTCTTGGATACTTCGAGAAATACGCTGTTGCCGTAGGAGGTGGCTATACCCATAGGTACGGGCTCTTCGATATGGTCTTAATTAAGGATAACCACCTAGCCATAGTTAAAGACATTCGTAGAGCTGTTGAAGAAGCTAGGAAGAAGTATGGAATGTTTAAGAAGATAGAAGTAGAGGTAAGGAGTGCTGAAGAAGCTTTAGAAGCAGCAAAAGTAGGTGCAGATATAGTTATGCTCGATAACATGAGTGTTAACGAAGTTTCAAAAACTTTAGAGCTCCTACATAAGCATAAGCTAAGGAGTAGAGTTTTAGTTGAGGTTTCCGGAGGAATAGATGAATCGAATATTTTAGAGTATGCAAAACTAGATATAGACATAATTTCTCTTAGCAAAATAACCCTTGGCTCACCTCCCCTAGGTATGAAGCTAGAGATAGTAGAGGTTGAAGAATGTGGCTAGACCTAGGGTAGGAATTATAGGTTGTGGAGCTATTGGTAGCTATATTGCTAAAGCTATAGATAGAAAATTAGTTGATGTAGACCTTGTGATCGTTTTCGACGTAGATAGCAAAAGAGCTGAAGAACTCGTAAAAAAGCTTAACAACATTAAGCCTAGAGTAGCTAAATCGATAAACGAGATTATCTCAGAAGACATAGACATAGTCGTAGAAGTAGCTTCCCAGGAAGCTGTAAAAAGATATGCTGTAGACATACTTAGGTCTGGCAAAAACCTTATCGTAATGAGTACGGGAGCTCTACTTAACGAAGATCTGCTAAAAAATATAATTAGAGTAGCTAGAGAAAAAAATGTGAAAATCTACATACCAAGTGGTGCTATAGGGGGTTTAGATGCTTTAAAAGCTTCGTCAATTATAGGTATCGAGGAGCTAGTACTTACAACTACTAAAAACCCAAAGGCCCTAGGGCTAGGTAATGTCGATAAACCTACGGTGATTTTCGACGGAGATGCCGAGGAAGCTGTTAGAAGGTTTCCGCTAAACATAAACATAGCCGCATCAATAGCTCTTGCCGCAGGTAAAAAACCAAGGGTAAGAGTAGTAGCAGACCCTAATGTCGATGAAAACATACACACAATTTATGCTAAAGGGTCTTTCGGCGAAATAACCATCGTTATGAAGAATAGAAAACTAGATGAAAGCCCAAGAACAAGTCTTATTGCAGCTCTATCGGTTATACAATTACTTAAACAGCTATCGGACGAAGTAATTATTTTAGGAACTTAGCATTATTGTAGCTAGAGCTAGATTCTAGACAACCATATCTTTTAAGGTAACGATCACAGAACACAGTTACATATCTAAGCTCTACAAATTATTCATAGATACATTGTCATTGTTAGTGGTATTGTTAATACTGTTGGGGTTATCGTAAAATATGGCTCTTTGTTATAAGCTATCAATATAACCGCAATATATGCTCTAAAAACTATAGCATATAGAAATACCTGTAAATAAACCTGAGTAGTAATAAATGAGTAAACATTTACCGGGAGATAAGGTAAGATAATAATGAAAACATAGAAAGCTCGATGAAAATAGAGTCTAACAATGTTAATGAAGCGGGTAATTAAAGAGGAAATAGTCTAGCTCAAGAATTCTTTACATGCTAAAGGTATTCTCTGCAGATCCTAGGATGCGATTACAGCCTCGTACTCTACAGGGTATAGCTATGGCGAATTCTTTGCTATTAAATCTCTTGTTTTATCTATGTTTATAGGTTTTGGTACATTAAATAGCGGAAGTTCTTGGATATAGTTTTTACCTATTCTTAAAGCTTCTTCAGCTTTTGCAAGCTCTATACCTAAGTACATAGCGTGGGATAGCGATGACACTAGCTCTCTTTTTAGAATTTCATTTCTAATTGTTTTTGCTGTCCTACCTTTTATGAGTATTTTCCCTTTTCTACCTATGTATAAAGCCCATATATAGCCTTCGTCATGGTTTACGTATATCTTGAATATCCCCATAGGGTCTAGCTCCCATTCTTTTTCTTCTTCAGATGCTACTACAGTTTCTGAAACATCTTCGCTAGGTATATATTCATCTCTTCTTTTATCCTTTAGTATTAAAAGAGATAAACCAAGGTCTTTGGGGGTGGATTTCCTAGCGCTAGCTATAGCCATCATCTGAGCAGCAATTTTTGCTTCAAGTGTAGATCCCTGTGTTTTTGTGCTATACTCAGATACAAGAACAACGCTAACCCCTATTTCTTGAGCTATTTCGATAAGAAGAGCGTTTACACCAACGCTGTCTACGTCCATGAACTCTGCTACGTTTCCTACTCCCATAAACATCGGGATACCTGGGTACAAGTTCTTGAATTTGCTGTAGGCTAGTAGCGAACTAAATATTCTTCCTGGGGGGTCTAACACGGTATCAGCTAATATCTTTTCAATCCCTAAGCTGATCAGTTTTTCAACTGTTTTTCCTAAAAGTTCAACTCTTTCATCTGGATTGATAGGTATAGAGCCTGTAGAAGGGTTGCGGGGGATAACTACAGCAGCTAAGTTTTTAATGTATCTATGGATTTGCTCTATATTCGTTAGATCTAAGTTTATCACCATATCGCATCCAGCTTCAACTCCTTTAATTATTTCGTTCGGTATAGATGTATCTATGGCTACAGGTATATCGAATTCTTTTTTAATTAACTTAACACATCTATACACAGCATCTGGGTGGGATTCTAAGGCTTCGAAGCCTACGCTAACTATATCAACCCCGCTATCTATTAGTTTAGAAACCTTCTTGAGTATAACGTCGTCGCTAAGCTTATGCGCAAACGCTATTTCTGTAGTAACTCTTATTGGCGGCGGCGTTATCGGTATAGGTAACCTACCCACAGTTATACTGCTTATCTTAGCTTTTTCTTCTAGGTCTAGGAGCACCCTTCTGTTTATATCCAGGGTGATACCTTGCAGAATGTTGTCGGCAGGTTTTTCTTCAGATAGAATGCTCATATCCTCTAGCTTTAGGAGTTCGCTAACATCGTAAGCATTCAAAGTACCTTTAACAGCTTTAACACCTAGAACCTCTTCTATAACTTTACAAGAACCTTTGACAGTACCTGGCACCATAACTAAATCGTACATATCCTTAGTAACTCCTTTAGACTTAAGGTAGCTAGCTATATAGTTAGGGGTAAGAAAAGCTGCTACATCTACTGGGGCTACAATAATATCGACTACATGTTTTGTACTACTACGTATCACAGCTTCTCTAACAATAGGTTCTGCAAGCCTACCTGTAACAATAAGTATCCTAGCCACGGTTTTCCCACCTAAAGCAATAACTTTAGCATCATATACTCATCAGATATCCTAAAATTTTTATAGCTTAAGCTAAATGCACCTATTATCGATGTGTGAGCAACTATCCTTCGTAGTGTTAACGACAAGGTGAACGCCATATTGTTTTACAAATCGGAGAACTATTTAGCTAACTCTAAGAGTATACCGCTGCAAATTATGGTTCACCTTATTTGTGATTAACAAGCTGTTTAGGTTTGTCGAAGAAATTGCTCAATTTCCACGGTATTTTTCAGTGATCTTCTTTTTGGTTAATGTAGTATACTTTTGCTCCTTTGTTTCTAGCTCTAACAACGTAGTAATCGCATTCCAAGCCAAGCTTATCGGCTTTATCAGTAACTTTTCTTAGTATCTTCAACGCTTTTACTCTACTCTTTACCAAACCGTATACCGTAGGCCCCCAGCTACTTTGGCCAACTCCGTAGGCTCCGTGTTCTTGTAGGGTCTTAACTATTTCCTCTGATTCTCTACAACAGAATATGCCTCCTTGGTATTTAGAGAAATAAGTGCCTACAATTAGCTGAAGCTTTGTTATTGCTTTGCCGAAGAGCTCTACGTCTTTACTTAAAACCGACGGTATTATATTGAGCAGTAAGAGTTTATAGAGTTCGTACTGTAGTTCTTTAGGTAGTTGATGCGGTATATCCATAGCTTTTCTCTCCTGTTTCTCATCTAATCCTTTAATTCCTCTAGGTACTACAACGATAAAGTACCAGTCTATTGGAAGAGGGCTTCTGAAGATAATCTTAGGGAGGTCTTCTATGCTCTTAGGTTTTTCTACCCTACCGCTAACAACTCTTCTACCGGAATCTACTACGAATCCTCCGTACTCAAAAGCTGCAATACCTATACCTGAATCCATACCTCTACCAAGTAGAACAGCAAGCTCTCTTATTGTGTATCCTAGGTTTAGGTGTTTAGCTATTGCGTAGGCTATGGAGAGAGAAATCTGGGTTGTAGACCCTAACCCAATGTGTCTACTTATAGCTTGGTCAACGCTTATAGATACTTTTTCTACCCCTAACCTCTCCTTTACGAACTCACCAATATCTGATACATCTACACCAGATCTATTCACTAGCTCAAAGTTTTCTGAAGACCTTACGCATACCCTTACCCTAGGCTCTTCTATTGCTACTCCAAGCCCTCCGTAAGCTACGTTATCCTCGAAGAAATTGTAGAACCCTAGGTGAAGTCTAGCAGAAGATTCAACACATGTATATCTACGTTCTAAACCCATGTTTTTCCCGCTCTATCGCTGAGAAAGTCATTAATTTCGTTAAATTTAAACCTACTTCGTACAACCATATTAAATGGGTGGATACTTTCAAGGCTTTTTATCCTAATGCTGATAGTAGCATCAGGTTCTACTACATTTCTTAGCTTACTGTAGATAAGGTATAGCGCTTCTCTTGCAATATCTTCTGTAAATTTAGGGTTCTCAAAACCTTTGAGAATAACTTTGCACTCTTTATCGCGTTTCAAATAGCTGAACACAGGTATAGAGAAAGAGCGTAGAGAAGCTTCTATAATATCTCTCACATCTATGAAATTCCTAGATGATACACATATCTTGAGCTCAGCGCGTTGTGTATGCGAAGGAGAGTATATAGACTTACTTCTAAGCATATAGCTACATACTTGTTGTGCGCAAGGGCAAACACTCATACCTAAAACCTTTATGCAGAGTTTCCTAAGCATTGTTTCTTCCCGTCTATCAACCTTAGCAATCATAGAGAATCTTATCGGTACATTTTCATGTATATCTAGTTCTTCGTTGTAGTAGTTGTACAAAAACACAGTCTTAATCCTAACCTCAGCACTCATTACGTAGTCATGTTTATTCAAAAGCTCTTTACTAAGCCTCTCAATAGCTTCTTCAAAATTTGCAAGATCTTTTAACTCGATAACGTCAAAAGTATCGCGGAGAGCTTCTAGGCATCTAGAGACATGTATTCCCCTCTGGTCTTTAGGTAAATCTACGAACATATCTATATGTGTATCTAAGCATATCTTGTTCCCTGTATCACCTAGGCATACCCTTCTGTAAACCCCTTCAATACCTACCCTCTTAATAGGTATACTGTAAACAGGCTTCGAAGACTGGATATCTGGTACCTCTTTCGACATAGCGATCTCCTTTCGGAAACTAACTCAAAAATAGAATACAGAGGTAAAAAGTTTCTTCGTTTAGACGTTAACCTTTTGTTCTACTTAGCTTAGGTAACTCGTTGAATTCTGTAAATACTTCACTATATCTTGCGCTATTGCTCTATACCTTCTAGATCTACTAGATCTACGAATTACCTCTACGCACATCTTGACGTAGTTTTCGTAGATAGCTTTCCTGCGTTTATCTACGTAGGGAATCTTGGATAACCACACCAGAGCCTCTACTACAGCGGCTGAAGCTCTTGTAAAACCCTTTGGCACTCTATCCACTATCTTTACGCCTACAGGTTCACCGTAAATATTTGCGTAGTTTCTCTTTAGTTCTACCTTAACTATGTTGAAGTCTATGTAAGCGGTACACAGCTTATTGAAGGTTTTTAGGGCTTCTTCTTTCTTGAATATAGCTAAGTAGAATAAGGTTGCATCTTTTGCAATACATATTCTACCGCGGTCTGTATTTCCTTCGGTTATAAGCTTGTATGTTCTAGAGCCTCTGAATATACGGGCTACTAGCTTACCTTTTTTGAGTATGAATCCTAGCGGAACTATGTTTACGATTTCGGTACCTCTGTATAGAATAGCTATAACCTCTAGGTACGTACTACCCGAAAAACCCATTTTCCGAATTTTTTTCTCTAAATCCATGGAGGACCCCTTAGAGATTTATCCCGCTATACCTATGATATACATGGGTTGTAGCTGTGGCTTTCATGATTAGCGTAGATCTGTGGAGAGAAATTTATAGCTACGTTAAGTCTAAGCTTAAGCTATCCTTTGACTTAGACCAAGTAGCTACAGATACACTAAGCAATATACTATCTAATATGGGTAATACGAGTAGCATAGAAACTTTGAAAAATTTGCTGAACTTCGATACAGTAGTTGTAATAGCCCCTGGGCCTAACCTAGAAAAAGATTTCGAGAAAGCAAGTAAACTAGGTTTTACATCAAGGTATCCTGTTGTAGCTGTAGATGGTGCTTCTAGCTATTTGCTTGAAATAGGGTTTAAACCAGCTGTTATAGTTACCGATCTCGATGGAGATCCACGCCATATCTTAGCTCTTAACGAATCCGGATCTTTTGCTGTAGTTCATGCGCACGGGGATAACATCGACGTTTTAAAGACATGGGTGCCGATGTTTAAGGGGCCTATAATTGGTTCTACCCAGGTTGAGCCAAGGCCTTATGTTTATAATTTCGGTGGTTTTACGGATGGCGATAGAGCTCTATTTATAGCTTATTCTCTTGGGGTTAAGAAAGCCGTTGTAGGGGGGATGGATTTTAGGGGGCCTATCGGTAGGTATTCTATGCTCTTCAGAAGTAAAGATGTAGGTATTAAGATGGCTAAGCTTGAGGTAGCTAAAAAACTTATATCTATGCTGATATCCTTGGGTATGGAGGTTTTCTCTCTTTCCTACACAGGTATAGATGATGTTGAGGTGCTGTAGCTTGGATGATCCGGCTAAGAAGTATTTTTCGCCTAAGGTAAGCGATAGAGAGCGTGCAGCTTTTGAGGCTGGTATAGCCTTGGGTATGGTTTTACACCAGTTTAGGGGGATACCGATTAAGTTTAAGGAGGAGGTAGAGCTTATTAAGAAGCTAATTGCTTACGCAGTACTCTCTCAACCGTTTAAGAAACACGCTGAGGTGGATGTATTGGTCGAACTGCCGGAGGGGGGAGACCCCTACCGCTACGCCACCTTAAAGACAAGGGATATCGATGTAAGAGTTGTTGTTGAGTATGGGAGAGCTGTGGTAAAAGCTAGGGCTAGGTATGTGCCGGAGCTAGACTATACTCTTGCATACATAGAGGAGATTCAGGAGAAGGAGTAGGGGTTTAACCTATGATAAATATAGCTTGGTGTATAACCGGGGCAGGGGCTAGTCTTAGGGCTGTTGTTAAGTGTATGCATAGGGTTAAGGAGAGGATAAACCCTAATATCACCTTATTTCTAACTAGGTGGGGTTTCGAGGTAGCTAGGATATTCGGGGTTCTCGAAGATCTTAAGGTTATAGCGGATAACAGCTACTACCGTGAGTTCCTCGTGGAGAACGAGGGGATGTTTTATATAGGGAGGCTTAATCTAGGAAGATATAGCCTACTGGTTATAGCCCCGGCGACAGCGAACTCTATAGCTAAAATGGTCTTAGGTATTGCTGACAATATTGCGTCTGCTCTTTATGCTCAAGCGGTTAAAAGTGGGGTACCGGTTATAGTTATGCCTACGGATATACCTAGGGAAAACGGTTTCACCGAATCCGAAGCACCATGCTATATAGATAAAGCTTTATGCAGTATAGATGTTTGCGGTACATGCCCACCTATGCAGCTATGCCCAGTTAATGCTGTAACCCCTGTGGGTAGGTCTAGGAGGATAGATTTATCTAAGTGTATTGGCTGTGGGCGGTGCGTAGCTGTATGTATAGGGAAAGCCTCTAGATGTTGGGAGAGAATTAAGTTAAAGCCTAGGGAGGTAGACGTAGAGAATGTGAGGAAGCTTAGCAGAGATCCTCTTACAACAATAGTTAGCGGTGTTGATGAGCTTGAGTTAGCTATAGAGAGAAAAGTTAAGGAGTTCAAAAACAAGCTCTAGTTTACTTCATTCTTCCCTACATAGTTTTGGTTTATATACGCTCTCTAGATAAGCTCTTTTAATTCTTTCAATGAATTTCTCTGCTCTTGGGTGCACAATATAATCTACAACAGTTCCGCAAGCTTCTTCAATGCCCATGTGTTTCACTAAATCCTTAAATACTGTACCTACAACACCTTCGCCGATAGCTGTATAGCCTTGAGCAGCTTCTTTGGCTATAGAAGCTCCTTTCAACCCTTTAACTGTTTTAATTTCGTAATCGCTTAGTACTTCTCTAAGATATTTAACTACCTCGGTGTTTTTGCTATGCCTACCTGTTAACAACACTATATCGGCTTTTGGTGTAGATACAGAAGCTCTCTTAATATCTTTAGCAACACCTTCTATAAATGCTTTAAACATAGAGGTATGCGGTTCCTCCCCTCTTCTAAAACCTTCAACAATACCATTTAAATCAAATAAGTTAGAGCTGTAGAAGATTCCTCCGTGGAATACATCCCATCTCATCCAATTCTTAACCCCTACAACAACCTCAAGATCAAGAGCACCAGCTGTTAAAGTTCCTACTGAAGCGTAGGAACCCCCAATGCCGTCGACAACTCTTCCACCAGCAACAGCTATAGCGGCTGTATAGCCGAAGCCAAGCTCAACAACAACTACGTTAACTTTACTAAAATCGTATCCAACATCTTTAGCTACTTCGTAGACTGATACAAAAGTTGAAGCAAGTTTATCGACTGTGCCCATGTCTACTTTATTAAGTTTTCTAAAGCGTGGAACAGTTCTTAAATGTATAACAGCTGGTAGAAACACTACTTTATCCTTATAAACTTTGACAAGATGTTCAACTGTTTTCGCAAGAGCATCGTAAACCCATATACCTATCTCACCAACTTTAACACCTTCAACAATATCTTCTTCACTACTAAGCAGAAGAACTTCTATAGCTAACTTTCTAGCATCCCTCACATTATCTCCAAACATTAACGGAACTCCATAACCAGAGGGAGCAACTACGTAATCTGGTTGAAGTCTATCTATAGACTCTATAAGTTTCCGAGGTTCTTTAGCAACAACAACTGTTTCTAAACTCACTTCTTCAACAATTTTCTCACCCTCTAACACAACAAAATCAAAACTCTTTGTACCAGGATCTATACCTACAATACGCATTAAACCACCCCAGCTAATCAAACCACTAAACTGTAACCAAGTATATGTGAATAAATATGTTAAACATACTTTCTACCCCCTTTGGGAGTTTCACGATTTTTGTGTGTTTATCTCTGTACACTACAGTTTTTATATGTTCTTTCTACTCCCTTTTGGGAGTTTCAATTCGATTACTCAAAGTAAAAAGGATAGTATTTAAGTACAATATCCCTTTCTACTCCCTTTTGGGAGTTTCTTAGACGATTATAATGGGCGTCCTGGGAGAGAAGTGTATGTATACTTTCTACTCCCTTTTGGGAGTTTCTCTCAACCATGCTACCACCTACTTACCACTACTACGTAATACTTTCTACTCCCTTTTGGGAGTTTCTAAAGAACCGTGTCAATGATATAATTAGTAGATACAAAAGCTTAGCTTTCTACTCCCTTTTGGGAGTTTCCAGATAAAAGTTGATGATGATGTTCATGATCAATTAAAAAATCTTGCTGAACTTTCTACTCCCTTTTGGGAGTTTCGAAGACGCTGCGCAGCACCACAGAGATGAAAGAATCATCATCGTTACTGACTTTCTACTCCCTTTTGGGAGTTTCCTCACGGTGAAGATATTTACGTTATTAATTCTGTGGTGTATGTCTTACTTTCTACTCCCTTTTGGGAGTTTCGAGGTCTTCCAATAATTGCAAAGCTTGTTTATTGGAGATACGATGCCTTTCTACTCCCTTTTGGGAGTTTCAAGGAAGAATACAGTAAGAAGTACAGAATAGCGAAGGACGACGTGGAAGCTTTCTACTCCCTTTTGGGAGTTTCTTGTGTTTACATTTATATATTTGTGTTTTTTAGGGTTTATAAATATTTTTATGATTTTAATCAGAAGATTCATAGCTATATCGATGATTTATAAAATGGTTGTTCTAATGAGTAAGAGTTGAGTTTATTTAACTGTTCTGATGATGTGATGAAAAGAATTGAATTTGTGTGTTCTAATGGGTAAGTATTGAAAGTATTACTTGCAAAGAATAGATGTTTGTATTTGTTTGAGATTGTGTTGGTTA
>JAWASI010000004.1:48153-63613 GCA_038892955.1 Ignisphaera sp. | reverse complement strand
AAAAGATAAGCTTAACTCCTTTAGTCTAGGGCCACAGGGGTTGAAAGGAAAGATTTTCGTAATGGATGTATTCATAGAGTATTCATATAGACATCCAGCAACTTATGCTGTAGCAATTTCATTTGGATGCTGGGTTCATAGAAAAGGACTCCTTAAACTCTACCAAGATTTAAGCTACGAAATTCCTACACATGGTATAGGGAGGACACAGTATGGCCAAGGTTTATCACATTAAATCGCCTTTTAGTGAACCTTTGGATTTCCTAGAGGTAGGAGATATAGTCTACCTCACTGGCTTAGTAATAACCGCCCGTGACCAAGCACACAGAAAGGTGGTCTTAGATAATGTAAGACCTCCTATAGATTTAAAAAATCTTGCGATATGGCACGCCGGACCTGTTGTTCTCAGGAGAGGTAATGAATGGGTTATAGTATCTATTGGTTCTACAACTAGCACTAGAATGGAGCATATAGAAGCAGAGTTTATTAAGAGAACAGGGGTTAAGATAATAATAGGTAAGGGGTTTATGGGCGAGAAAACAGCTAATGCCTGTAAAAAATACGGTTGTGTTGTAGCTTTATATCCAGGAGGATTAGGTGCATTGGGCGCCAAGGCTGTTAAAAAAGTTTTAGCGGTATACTGGCTTGAAGAATTAGGTGTACCTGAGGCATTATGGGTGCTAGAAGTAGAGGAATTAGGGCCTTTAATAATAACTATAGACGCTCATGGACATAGTATAAGAAATAAAATAATTCCTTGATTGTGCATAACATTGTATTGAAAACTTTAAATATCATTAATCAATATGTTTATAAAGGTGATTAAAGTTATGAGAAAACAATACTGGAACTTCAAAACAATCGTTTTATCAATTATTTTACTATTCATATCTATGCATCAAACAATAATTCTTTCTCAAGCTCAAGTATCATCTCCAGGGATTGTAGCATACATAGATCCTAATGGCTTAGTAAATATAGTTATTAAGCTTAGCTTAGATGAAGGATTTCATGAAATTTTCTTACCTGTAGAACCAATACCTGTAACTATAACTATTGTACGTGATAGTGAGGAGCTACCACTAATATACGAAGAAGGACGCCTTTATATATACCTAGATAAGCCATCAACTATAACTATACATTATATAGCAAATACTACACTAGAAAACAACGTATTTTACTTTAACATAAAAACCCCTGATATTATTGAATTAAGAATTAGCAGAGAGGTGATACTGCTCTCATGGTCTGAAGAAAATATCGTGGATATAAAGCTTGATCAAGGAATTCTTATCTTAATGCTTAAAGGGCCAATAACCATTAGTTATACACTAAAATTACCTATTACTCAAACATCTAAAACAACAGTTATCCCTATAACTCCATCAACACCTACTATAACGATTAGCGCACACGAATCACCTACCCTAACAACACCTTCATCTACTATCACAACTTCTAAGGAATTCCCGATAACAATGAATACAATAATTATTGCTGTCGTTGTTATAAGTATAGGTGGGGTCATTCTCTATATATTGTTTATAAGGAGAAGAAAAGTAGAACAAAGATCTGTCCTAGATAGGCTTAGCGAAGTAGATATAGCAGTTATAAAATCCCTTGAGGCTAGAGGTGGCTCAGCTCTTCAAATAGAGCTCCAGAATGATATAAATATTCCTAAAACAACCTTGTGGAGACATATTAAAAAACTTGAAAAATTGGGTATAGTTAAAGTTGAGAAAATAGGTTTTCAAAATAGAGTAGTTCTCGTAAAGAAAATAAAACTAACATAGCCCAGTTTAATTTAGTGTCAAAATGATGGAGTATTTAATACTTTGTGGCCCTTAAATTTGTGACTACCAACTCCTATCTTTGGTAAATTTATCGAGTTTAACTTCTTTAAGTAGTTTCTTCAATAAATAGGATTTCTCTACCCATACATTTGCTTTCAAAACGCTATACCTATCTAATATTCTTAGTGCTTCGCTGATACTGTCAACAGTAATCGGGTCTTCTTTATACATAGCTCTTAGTTGTTCTCGTACAAACCAAACACCTATTGGAATATCGAATCCTGGGTAAATCTCCCTAAGAACTATAGCCATGGCCTGACGCCTAATTCTTAAGAGGTATTCAGCTGTTGCAAGCCTAGCAGCGTAATAACATCCGCCTATCGATGCATAGGTATCTCTCTCTGCTGTATAGAGTTCGTGATCACCTTCTACGACGGTTTCGTTGCCATCTATATTCCATGTTGAGCCCGGGAACCAAGCCTCCATCCACTCAAAACACCATTTGCTTGGTACAAGTATTGCCATGAATAAATTTTTATGCGTAGACCTTATGAACACCCTAATTCTGCCAAGTTCTTTGAACTCCTTAATGTGTTTCTCAACCAAGTACTTAGATATAGCGTCGTCTACAGCTGTTATAGCCCACCTGGTAGGGACGAATCTTCTAAATCTCTTCTTGCCTAGGGCACCTACACTAAGTAGTTTCTGTATATATGAAACAGGTATTCCACTCTTATAAAGCTCAATGATAGCCATCAATGCTTTAGCATCTGTATCGCTATAAAATCGTTCGATAACGGTATGCGAGGCTGTTGAACCTACTATTCTTAGGCTTAGAAGATCTGCTCTAGGACCCATAGGTGGTTCGTATTCCGAGAACATAGTACCCCTAGGGGGTTTATCGAATATCATCTCTATGTCTGTAGGTTTAACACTTAGGACAAGCTCGTGAATAGCTTGGGCAATCCTTGAATCCACATCTGTTACAACATGCTTTGTTCTGCCAAGAACAAGAGTAGTTCTAAATTCAACAACTTTATCAACGGGTAGATCATACCAATTCTCCGGCGAATCATACAATGATGTATTACCTTGTTCTGGTGGAGCCATGGGTCCTAGGTACACGTAGGGGTAACCATAGCGTCCTACAAAAACAGCTGGAGGACTAGATCCGAAAAGATTAGTTGTTCCAAGGAGTTTTCTGGTTTTACTCCATATACGAGCCCTAGTTATTATTGGACAATAGACTTTTCCACAAAGACCTTTACCTCCTCTGCAGATAATACAAATTTTAGGATTTATAGACATATCCTTACCTCATAATTATTAGCGCAAATTCTTCAGAGGGTTTGCACGCACATACGTAGAAATAATATATTTTATAAGTTCTATAAACTCTGCTTCTTCATGATAAAAGAACTAAGTTATTCGTGTGCTATAGGTATGTACCTAGCTCTACGGCTTATAATCATGAATTCCTTATGTAAACCTCTAACCCTGTACGAGCTACCCAAAACAATTACTGAACATATACATTTTTTCTCTACATGGTTATGAGTATAGCTTACTATTATGTCTCGGTACGATTCAATAACCTTATCAACTAAACTACATTCTCTAGCTTCTACAAACATTACACCACAACATCTGTGTTCTTCAAGGTTATGTCTATGTTCTTCAATAAATTCGTTTAGAGCTATTTCTACAAGTCGAGACCTATCAATATTCATTGTCTTAGCTATAGAGTCAAGTTTTTCTGCAAGTGAGGAATCAATTGCTATTCCAAACCGTTTCTTCCTACCCATATCTTTTCAACCTTCTTATAGCTATTGAGATAACATATGTAGCTAAAGCTATGAATCCTACAGCTCCTGCTGGTGCTAAATTTAACTTTACGGCAAGGGAGAAACCCAAAAGACTAGAGATTATAGAGAAACATATACTAGAAAAAATAATCTTCTTACCCCCTTCAATAACATTCATTGTTATAAGTGCTGGTAAGAGTAACAAAACATGTTCAAGAACATACCCTACGATTCTTACTAGGGTTAGAGAAGTTAAACCTAATATGGTAAAGAAAAGAAACTCGTATATGTATATATTGCCAAAGGTAAGTATAGCGCTGTCCCTATCAACGCCCACATATATGATAACTTTATATATAGACAAAGATAGAATCATTACCATAATAGCTAAACCCATCAATATGTAGAGGTCTTTGCGTGTTATAAGAAGAGGGTCCCCTAAAATTAAACTCCATAGGCCATAGCTAGTTCTAAACCTTGTTAAAACTAAGTACATAGCGATAACACTACCAGAAACAGACAACGCCGTAACTATAGATGTTGCTATATCAGGATCTATACCGCGGTAAATAGCGATACCTACGCTGTACACCATAGCCATACCTATTGCTATAACCCAAAACATTTCATTCTTAACAATAGTTATATTGGTTAAAATTATTGATAATGTAGCTGCGAATAAGGCTATATGGGATATTTCAGCCGCTAGAAAGTACAATCTTCTAGCAGCTATCAATGGACTTACAACCCCCATCATCACTGAGGATACCAGTGCTACAGCTAAGTACTCAACCCTATTAATAACTATTGCACTTAGAAATAGAGAAAATATTAACAATAAGATCATTAAGATAGACGTTTTATCCATGGGGGATATCATAACTTAACCCTTGGTATTAGAAGCACTACCACAAGAATTATTATAGCAATGGATATGATTAAAATTATGGACTTTAGGTTAATGTTAAAAACATCGACTTCGCTGAGTTTTGATGTTGAAAGATTTTGACATTCTTTCGCTATATTTTCTAAATAAGCTAGAACCGATTGTGTAGATGTTATAGGGTTTGGAATTGCCAAGAAATTCACACCATATTTTAAAGCGAGCTCCTTAAGTAAGTTATGTGCTAAAGAGTCTTCAGTTACAACAACTACAGCTTCTTGTCTAGATAACTCCAAGATTTTTTCAGTTTCACTAATATCATGGGGTATTATAGGGACATCGTGTTCAACGGCTAGGATATAGGTGACGTTAGCTCCAAGCCATGAAACAAGGTACTGAAGAACAGGGGTATCTATTACAGCCCTAAGCCCTCTCAAAGGCTTAAAAGGCTCAATACGTTCAATTCTATTTATTAGAACTTCAACCTTGGAATTGTATATATTAGCGCACTCTGGTCTAATACTTGATAAGATGTTACTTAGGTATCTTAAGAAAGCTATGTAGTTATAACCATGGAATAACATACCGTGATAATTTAATGTATTAGTATATGGATTCTTAAGAAGCACTAAACCTGGTATACTAGGTATTTCAACTAATTTTGCATTTAATTCTCCAGCCGAAATTAATTCCTTAATTCTTAATTCAAATGATGTATGTGCAGTTGATACTATTATATCAGCTCCTTTTAATACTTCTATATCACCATATGTGAGCTGGTACTCATGAGGATCTACTCCTGAAGGAACTAAGCTAAATACTTCGTCGCCTTCGCATAAAATAGCCTTTACATCATCAACCATAAAAGGGAAGGTAACTACTAATCTAAGATTACTTATGTTTTCAGCTAAACACGTTGTTTGAAGTAAATACATTAGTAATAATGATAATATTAATTTCATGATAATTCGGTTTCTACTCAATACAGTATTCCCTCTATTTGTTTTAAGTATTTTTGTGCACAGAATGACTTATAAGCTATTTTGAATATGTGCACATGGGATAAAATTTGGTTGAATTAAAACTTGAGAATATAATTATAGGATATAATAAACCGATAATTAGTGACATAAGTATTACGTTAAAATCACCGGCTCTTGTACAAGTTATGGGACCTAATGGAGCAGGTAAAACAACATTGTTAAAAACCATTATAGGTGTTATAAAACCTTTAGGAGGCAAGGTTTTCGTAGATAAAGATGATATAACTGGAAACCCAGAGAAAGCAGGTGTATACATAGGTTATGTACCTCAGATAACGACCTATGTTCTTGGTAATGTGTTTCCGATTTCTGTATGGGAATTTGTTGAATTTGAAGCTGAGGCTCATATGAAGAGGTTTGGGTTACGTAGAGATAATCTATCTAAGTTTGTTGAAGAAGTTCTAAATACCGTTGGTATCCCTAAGGAGTTATGGCATAAAGGTATAAATAAGCTCTCCGGAGGTCAAAGACAAAGACTTTTAGTTGCCCGAGCACTTATAAAAAATACACCTATCTTAGCGTTAGATGAACCATTATCAGCTATAGATGTAGAAGGTAGAACTGTGATGGCCAATATCTTCAGCAAACTTAAAGAAGATAACAAGATAATCATAATAACTTGCCACGATCCAGAGCTATTAATAAACTTTACTGATTATGTTATACTTCTAGGCAAAGGCATGTATGTATTTGGAGAACCAGAGGAAGTATTAAAGCCGTCTGTATTGAGCAAGCTTTACTACACAAGCTATGTTGAATTAGAAAAACATATCCATATATGCGATTACCATATATAGCTTTAACCACTCTTTTCACCAAAAAGAACTTTCTCCCAATCCACGAAAGTCATTACCATTAAAATGATGGACAAGAATACAACTGTAATAGCAAATGACGTAAAGTTACTTTCGTAATTCAGTATATCAGACCACAGTCTACCGAGGAGAAGGACTAGATATATCATAATGGATTTACCTAGGATAGTAAAAGGTAATACCTTCCATATACTATACTTCATAATACCAAGCGGTAAATATATGACTTTATCCGGTAGAAAAGTTAATGAAAATAAAAATGTTAAAAACGGTATAGTTAAAGACCCCTTTAGCTCCATAAATCTAAGTAAAGCGTTAATTCTCTTAGCGTATATCGTCCCCTCCAAAATATTATACGAAGCCCTACCAAAAAACCAAGTAATGGCTTCGCCAAGCGCAGAGCCAGTTCCTACAACTATAGATGTTAGTATTGGGTTCACATGCTGAGCCATTTGGAATACCATTACTACATACGGTATTGGTACAATAGATAAACATGAAGTAAACGATATCAAGAAAAGCCCTAGTAAACTGAATGGGCTTAAAAGTATTTTTGATATAAATGGTTCGTAAACATACATCGCTATACTAATTATCACTAAGAATAAGAGTGATAGGTATAACCCTACAATCCTTTTATATTTTTCCCATCTATTGCTTAAATTCATTGTATAGATCCTCGTATTTAGTGCTTTATGAGCTTAAAAGCTTTATACTTAATTTAATGTTACATAAATAAGGATTGTTGTAAGGTGGATTATAAGTGAAAGTGAAAATTAGGTTATTTTCACTTTATAGAGATTTAGTTGGGATTCCAGAGGTAGATATAATAGTAAAAGAAGGTGTTTCAATTAAATATATAGTTGAAGAGCTTATCAAAAATTATCCAAACCTTAAGGATGCATTCGAGGAAGTAAAACCCATCATACTTATGGATGGTGAAGTAGTTGAAGAAGATACAGTAGTAAACCATGACGTAGAAATAGCGATAGCACCTCCGGCTTCTGGTGGTACTAATATCAAGGTTTCATTGTTTAGTGACGATATATCCGTAGATAGAATAATAGAGGAGATGGTTTCTGAAGGTGTTGGTGCTATTGCTATTTTTGTAGGTATTGTAAAAGGTGTTATTGATAATAAAAAAGTCCGTGAACTTCTGTACGAAGTTTATGAACCTTATGTTACAAAGGCTCTAGAGAGAATTGCCGAAGAAGAGCTAGTTAAACATAGCTTATATGCTATTCAAATTCATCATAGGGTCGGAGTTACTAGACCTGGTCAAAAAACAGTTGTTATAGCGGTATCTGCCCCAAGTAGGAGAGAAGTTTTCGAAGCATTACGTGAAGTACTTGAAAGAGTTAAGCTTGAAGCACCTATATACAAGCTCGAGAAAAGAGATGATGGCGAGTATTGGGTTATAGGCGACGGTAAGAGGATTCCCAGAACTAAACCTGAATAGCCTGGTATAGATATTCTTTGGCTGGAACATCAATGCCTAGAGCTTCAACAACTTTGTTGATATATTTAGGGTTTAGCTCTGGGATGTAGATGTATTCATCTAAAGCTCTTTTAAGAATAGATGGTTCTATTCCTACCGTGGCCGAATACCAATCAATAAATCTTTTCTTGTCTTTGTTAAATAACTCTATAGAATTTTTGTAAATTCGGGCAATTCTCTCTATAATTTCTTGGTTAAATGCCTTAGTTATAGCAAAAGTACAGCAATAGCTTATTTCTTCAAGTTCTGAACAACTTAGAACTTTTTTACCTCCGATGGACTCTACATCGATATTTATTGGATGCCATACAATAGCATACCTAGCTAATCCTCTTCTAATCATAGTTATTGCTTCTTGAGGAGAACTAAAGTATCTGGTGCTAGCCGCTGTAGTGTAGATATACTTCTTCCTTAACGCTACAGCTCTGCATAAATCCATTGTCGATATTTCGCTGGATATTATGGTTTCAGATGTGTTGTGGGGTATTTCATATATATAGCCTCCACCACTGGTACCTCCACCAATTATGGCAATGTTTTTGGAGATAATGTAACCGTATATCTGGGTTACTAAAGGACTTAAGGTAGCATCTACTTCTCTCCTTATTAAAGCAAGTACAGCTTGGAGCGCACTTGGATATATTTTAACTATAAGCTCTATTCCTTCTTTTTCTTTAAGTAATTTAGCGAAGTACCCTAAGAAAAGATATTCGCTAGACCATACAATACCAAGATTAAGAACTTTAACCCTAGATTCAAATAAAGACCCTATATGAACAGGTTTAACTATAACCATATTTCCAACACGAATCCTGTATACTAGACCTTGTTTTTCTAAGTTTCTTAAAACCGAGCTTAAGTACGATTTTGAAACTTCTAGAGCTTTAGTTAAATATGATTGGGGAACACCTTCGGGAAATTTAGCTACAAGTTCCAGTACCTTGGCAACTATATTCAAGGCTCTACACAACATATAACTCAATTCAAAGGTTTATATGCTTATACTAATAAAACTTTTAACTTACTTTAAATTAGTATATCTAAGAACAAATGTTTGTAGGTTATCTCAATGCGTAACCCAGGGTGGTTTGCAGTAGTGTTTACAGCTATAGTAATCTGTTTTTTCTACCTGCTATACCATACATAGCTGAAGCTATGCTAGGATTGCATTACTTATCAATAGCTTTGTACTGGATCTTACTAACGATTACATCAATTACCGTAGGGGTTAAGGCTATTAAAGGTGATGATAAGTGATTCAAATATTCATGATAACCCTCATAGCATTCTTTTTACTTGGAACTATACTATCATTAATAGCTAGAAAGTTCCTAGGTAGGGGATTCGTAGAATTCGTAGTAGGTGGTTATAGAGTAGGAGGATTCCTATCATCAATGACTTATGCTGCTACAACTTATAGCGCTTTCATGATGGTAGGACTTGTAGGGCTAACTTATGCAACAGGAGTAACTGCCCTAGGTTTTGAATTAGTGTATCTTGCGGCAACAGTTGGAATACTATCAACCATAGGGCCTCTCGTATGGGTTAAAGCTAGGGAAAGGAATTGGATTTCACCTTCTCAGATGATCGGAGAAATATATTCTTCTAAAGCTCTATCAGCAGCTATATCTATGCTATACATAGCATCCTTAGTACCTTATTTAGCAGCTCAATTTAAAGGTATTGGCGAGATTTTTGGCGCCATAGGTCTTGGATATGAAGCAGGGGTTGTATTCGCGGTTTTAGCAACTTTTATATGGGTTGCCATAGCAGGTTTATGGAGTATTGCATTAACTGATGCTTTTCAAGGTCTTTGGATGATTATTGCTAGCATATCGCTATTTTTATGGACTTTAGCTTACTTGTTGCCCTCAGCAGGTCTGGACATAGTAAAGGCATTTGATTTACTGACAAATGTAAGGGTATCAGATACCCAAAGATCTAATTTACTCGGATTTACGTGGTCTCCAAGTATGTTCTTAGGGATGTCTATTCCATGGATATTCTTTGCCATCACCAATCCGCAAGTTGTTCAGAGACTCTTCATACCTAAGAATAGCTATGCATACAAGAAGATGGTTAAGTATTTCGCTATATATGGCTTCACCTATACGCTTCTATGTGTATTCCTAGGTCTTATCTTTAGATCTTATGTAGCTGTTGTTCAACCAGAAATAGAGTTCAGCTTAGCTAAGGCAAGAGATAGTGTGACACCTACTATTCTTCTCCGAACACCACCTATACTAAGCTCAATAGTTTTTGTGGGGATTATTGCTGCTTCAATATCAACAGCCGACAGCATTGTATTATCCGTGGGAAGCGCTGTTACAAAAGATCTCTACATAGCGTATAAAGGTGATGTAAACGATAGAACAGTTCTAATGGTAACCCATTTAGTTGTTGGCATAATGTCGTTAACAGCAATGATTATAGCGCTACACAGAATTGCATATGTAGTAGAGCTTTCGGTTACATCTTCAGTTCTACTAACACCATTAGCACCTATAACTATTGCAGGCGTGTACCTAGAGCCAAGGAGAAAAGGGTTACCATATGTAATAGCATCCCTATTATTAGGACTCATAGTAGCTGTTATAGCTATACTGTTGTTTGGCCCCTCAAGAGCTTTATCGCAACCAATTTTGTACAGTATGCCAGCACCTTTATGGACTTTAGCAGCATCTTCTGCTCCAATGCTTTTGCTTACATTCAAATCTAAGCTGTACCAAAGAGGCTAAGGGAGGTAAAGGGACTCCATAAATACTCTACTAAATTCTTGATGGGCTGCAAGCTCAACATACTCAATAACCTTAGCTATTTTAGCTGCTCTTTCCCTAAATTCCTTTGACTTAAGTATAGCTTTAGCTCCAACAACAGCAGCATTACCTACAAAAATAAACTTAGCTATAGGTATTTTCGGTAGAAGCCCTATAGCTAAGGCATTTTCCATATTTATGTAGGAGCCGAAGGAACCTGCTACAAATACCCTTGAGAGATCGTTTTGATCTATACCTGCGTAACGTAAAAGCATTTTAAAACCTGAGGCTACAGCAGCTTTAGCTAAGAGGAGGCTATCTATATCTTTTTCGTCAACAGTTATGTTCCTACCTGTAGATGTTTCTTCTGTTTTTGCGACAACAAACTTCAAGAGACCACCTTCTTCAATAAATCTCGAACTCTTAATCCCTTTCACAAATTTCCCTCGTTTATTGAGTAGACCAAGTCTATAGAGATTAGCCACTAAATCAATGTAACCTGAACCACATATACCTAGTGGTTTTTTACCGCCTATAACATTGTATTTTACAATGTAGTCTCCTAACGAATTATCAAAATATACGAATACTTGGTCGATAGCACCTTCAACAGCCCTCATACCAAAAGACATTGTAGCACCTTCAAAAGCTGGGCCGGCAGGAGTAGATCCTGCTACTATTTTCTTCCCTGTGTTAATTATTATTTCGGTATTTGTTCCAATATCTATCAAAGCGCAAGGCTCATTACATCTATCTATATCTAAAGCAACAGCATCGGCCACAGCGTCTGATCCTACAAATCCAGCAACAACTGGCGGTAAATAGACTATACCTTTGCTATTTATGTTAATATTTAGTTCGATAGCTCTAAAGTAGTGAGGTTCTTGCGTAGCTGGGGTGTAGGGTGAAAAGCCCAGGTGCTTAGGTTTTATACCGAGGAATAGATGGTGCATGACGGTATTGCCGACGACTATGACCTCATATATCCAATCTAATGGTATAGAAGCTCTCTCTGAAGCTCTCTTGATAAGAGTGTTGATGGCGTTAATAACAGCTGTTTGTAATTTTGCCAAATTTTCATTTGATTTAATTGCATATGTAAGCCTAGATATGATATCGGCTCCGTAAGATGCCTGTGGATTAGGCATAGACTCAACAGCTAATGTCTCCCCTGAAACAAGGTCTATCAAATGAACAACAATCTTAGATGTACCAATATCTACAGCGATGCCCATAGGTTTAAATGAATTGTTGTAAGGTCTTACATCAACTAATTTGTTATTCCATAGAATTAAATTAAGATTCCATTCAGCTTTCCTAACAATTTCAGGTATATCCCTTAAGAGCTCTAAGGGAATAGCAGAAGCATCTACATCTATACCTCGCCCTTTTAATTCGTCTAAAATTCTACTTAGATCTGGTTGTGGATCTACAAGACTTGGTTTTTTAAGTGAAACCCTGTAAAAAGTTACTATAGGATTCAAAGGTATAGGTTTCTCAAGACCTACATCGGCTGATCTATATCTTTGAATAAGGCTTTCAGGAGGTATGAATACTTCTACAGTACCCTTTACCAATTTTGTTTGACATGAGAGCCTATAGCCTTCGCCAAGTCTTTGTAAACCAACTACTGCTATCTCGTTACTTGTGGGAGGAGTTAATTCCCCTTTAACATTTATTATCTTAACTATGCATTTACCGCAAACACCTATACCTCCACAGTCAGCTCTTAAAGCTATACCGGCTTCTCGAGCAATATCAAGTAGGGTTTTTATGCTTTGTACTGATATACTTTTCTTCATGGGTTCGAAAATAACTTCCAACTAGTATAACCCCCTACGCTTTTGAGTACCGATAACATAAGCATTGGGTTCTACAGTATAAGAAGTGTTTCCACTTAACATAAAATACACTTGCTTGCTATATTTACATGAACATGTATAAAAATTGTGCCCAATTATAGCTAACACTTATAAGGTGGATAAATCAGGTATGGATATAGGTGTATAAAATATGGATAAAATGGTTATTGGAATAGTACTAGGTCTAATAATCGGCGCAGTAATAGGTACAGTAGGTTTCTACATAATCTATAGCCCAAGGGTGGTCACTACAACAATATATCAAACAAAAACAGTAACTGTTCCAATTGGTGAAACACCATATACTATTCCAGAGAAAATAAGGGCCGCATTCATTTACGTAGGTCCTATTGGCGACTTTGGCTGGAGCCATGCCCATGAAGTTGGTAGACAAGTTGCGCAAAAACTCTTCAGTAATTGGCTTGAATCGGTACCCAGGGAATCTATATCTAAGGAAGCTACAGCTAGTGTTATCGACGAACTTGTTAGAGCAGGTTATAATGTGATATTTACAACCAGCTTTGACCATATGGATCCAACTTATGAAAAAGCTCTTCAATATCCAAACGTAATGTTCTTCCACTGCTCAGGATACAAAAGAGCACCAAATATGGGAACATATTTCGCAGATCTATACCAAGTATACTATCTTAATGGACTTATAGCTGGGGCTGTTACAAAAACAGGCAAGCTTGGATATGTAGCAGCTCACACCATACCCGAGGTTGTTAGACACATCAATGCTTTTGCTATTGGAGCAATGGAGATGGGTAAATTCTTAAACAAAGACATCGAGGTATACGTTATAGAGATAGGCGCTTGGTATGATCCCGATAAAGCAAGAGAAGCGGCTAGAACACTTGTCGAAAAGTATAACGTCGATGTCTTGGCGTTTACAGAAGACTCAACAGCTATCGTAGAATATGCGCAGTCATTATATAGAGAATCAGGAAAACTTGTCTACGTGTTTAGTCATTACAGCCCAATGTATGTCTATGGACCTGATGTAGTGATAAGCGGTCAGCTAGTCAGATGGGAAGTCATCTACATTGATATTCTAGCTAAAATTAAGGCAGGAATATATAGACCAGGTAATCTAGAAAATGTCGATTATTGGTACTTACTAAATACTGGTGCAGTTGAGCTTGGCGCCCACATATACGAAGATGGGTCAGTAATGATGATCAACCCGAAGTTTGAGCCCTTATTAAAAGAAATAAAAGTTAGAGATCCTGCAACAGGTGCTGAGGTAAGCGTCTACGATTATGTTATGAAGAGGTATGAGCAGATGAAGAATGCGCCAATACTTCAATCTCTTCAAGGAACAGCGTTAACGCATGAATATGAATCTATAAAGAATGTAGAGATAGATATAAAAGCTATACCAAAGCACATAATAGCTCCAGTATTCGATCCATTTGAAGGACCTCTCAAAGGATATTGCATTAGGGGTGGCGAAGAAGCTTATTCAAGCTTTTGCAAAGGTAGACCTGTAAATTCTGAAGTTATTATCGGAGCAGGTATAAGGCTTAAGCACGAAGATTTGTGGAATATGGATTGGTTTGTAGAAGGAGTTAAATACATGGGTAAAATGTAGTTAATCCATTTTTTATATGCCTTAGGTGTTCCGTTTGCCTTTTCTAAGTATTGTCAATATATCTAAACGTTTTGAAGATGTTATAGCACTCGAAGATGTAACTCTAGATATAAACGAAGGAGAAATAATGGGGTTACTAGGAGAAAATGGTTCCGGGAAATCTACTTTAGCAAAAATCATCTATGGTATTTACGTACCTGACAAAGGTTATATAGCACTCTATAAAGATGGCGTACCTAAGAGTATTTTCTTTACATCGCCTAGGGATGCTATAAGTCACGGAATTATTATGATTAGCCAGAGACCTCAGCTTATAGAAGAAATCTCTGCAGTAGATAACATAGCTTTATTCCTGGGGGTCTCGCCATACATAGCTAAAAAAGTTGTTGAATCTACGTTGAATAGATTTAATATTAAGCTTAACCTTGATAAAAATGTAAATACGCTTAGTTATACAGAAAAACAGCTTGTTGAGCTAGTTAAAGCTTTAAGTTTTAAGCCTAAGCTACTCATAGTTGATGAAGCTACAACCTATTTATCCAAAGATATTAAGACTAAATTCTATGAAATTTTAAAGATGTTTACTTCACTAGGGGGTTCAGTGCTATTCATAACCCATAAGATTCCTGAAGCGCTTGAGGTATGCGATAGAATTGCAGTATTAAGAAAAGGTAAGCTTATTGGTTTATTTAGTAAAGAAGACGAACCCTCTGCCGATATCATTAGGAAGGTTATGTTTAACGATATTAGCCGCAAGGTTCAACTGGATAAAGTAGCTGGGAACCTCTATAGCGAAAGACATGAAATTTTAAGAGTTGAGAACCTAGTTGTTTTAGATGACTATGGTAGGAAAGCCGTAGACGGTGTAACGTTATCTGTTTCTAAAGGGTTTATAGTAGGTGTTGTTGGTATAGCTGGCAATGGTCAAAGAGAGCTTTGCGAGGGATTAGCAGGTTTAAGGAAGATTGTTAGTGGAAGGATTATTTTTGATGATAAGGATATTACATTGTTAGGAGCAGCCGAGAGAATTTCAATAGGTCTTCGGTATATACCGGAAGATCCGTTTAGGGATGGAGTGGTCTTAGATCTAACTATATCTGAAAACCTTAGATTATTCTCTACTAAAAAAATAGATAAAGAGACTATAACAAGGGTTTTAGAGGATCTTAAGGTCCATCCCCTTAATCCGATGATTAAAGTTTACAAACTCTCAGGCGGAAATGTCCAGAAGATATCGATAGCAAGGCTAATACTTTCAAAGCCTAAGTGTGTAATAGTTTACAACCCTACAAGAATGCTCGACGAAACGAGTTCAAATCTCGTTAAAACTTTATTAAAGGATCTAGCGGCAAACGATGCAGGAGTTCTCCTAGTATCTGAGGACATCGATGAAGTTCTAGGTGTA
>JAWASI010000004.1:37374-48143 GCA_038892955.1 Ignisphaera sp. | reverse complement strand
TCGTGGTAAGATCGTTAAAAGTTTTATTGCGAGCGGGCCTAGCATTAGGGAAGAAATTGAGAAGGCAATGACCCTCTATGGTTAGATTAGTCATCGTTAAGAGAGAAATCCCCCTATTAATCAACATAGTCTTAAGGTTCAGTGTAGCTGTTTCTGGTATAGGAATAGCTATAGTGATCCTATCAATCATGCTGGGGGTATCAGTAGAGGTTGTCCTCAATAAAGTTGTAGGGGCCTTCACTAGACTAGATATACTTAGGTATTTCATGGTTTTTCTCCCAATAGGTCTTGGCCTAGCTGTAGCTTTTCAGGCAAAGCTTTGGAATTTGGGAGCAGAAGGGCAACTAGTTATAGGAGCTATGGCTTCTACCTATATAGCGTTGTTTACACCTATAGGTGGTATCCCTGTGCTAGGCCCTATATCAGCTCTTCTTTTTGCCGCTATCATGGGTGGGCTGTGGGCTTTGATACCTATTCTTCTTCGAGTATACTTAAGAGTTAACGAAGCTTTGGTAACGCTTATGATGAACTACATAGCTTACTACATTGTTAACTATCTTGTTTATGGGTGTTGGAGAGGAAGATATGTATATGGTTACCCGGAGACAGATCTTATACCAGAGCCTTGCAGACTCCCTTGGCTACATGGCTATAGCTTCTCTGTGTACCCCCTTATTGTAGCTGCAGCGTTGGTGCCTATAGTATATTTATTTCTCTACAAAACGAGGATTGGTACAGCTATCAGAGCCCTAGGCACAAGTACAACAGCTGTTGAGCTTAGTGGTATATCAAGTAAAAGAATAGCTATTTTAGCTTTTGTAATTTCTGGAGTTATAGCAGGATTCGTTGGAGGTAATGAAGTTCTTATGTATCATAGGAAGCTTGTCCCAGGGGAAAAAATAGGCGCTGGAATGGGCTTTACATCAATTCTCGTTGCGTGGTTTGCAGATTTAAATCCATTGGCTATACCTTTATCGGCTTACTATGTATCTGCACTTCATTACCTTAGAATGATTGTACAAGTTGGCGAACTTACCGAGCCTGTAGCAAGATTCTTTACAGGTATAATTTTTGCTCTCCTACTAATATCCATATTTGTATCTAGGTACAAGGTGGTGATAAGAAGATGATGTTTGTAGGGGAGGTTTTCGATCCTTTTTATTTATTTCTTCTTTTAGCTGCTTTAGGTGATATCGTTGTAGAGAGAAGTGGCATTCTTAACCTTGGTATAGATGGATTTATAGTCCTCTCCATAGCTTTTAGCTATACAGCTACCATAGCATCCAATCCAATAACAGCATTATTACTGGTTATACTATGTGGATTAATTTTTGCATCACTACTTTTCTTCTTCATTAACTTTTTACATTCGTCACATGTGTTAACAGGGCTTGTATTAAATATGATATTTTACGGTCTAAGCGCTGTTATTGGTGATATAGGCCTAGATATAGCAGCTGAACGTCGAATCCCTAGGACCATTATAAGCCCTCTACTTTTAAGATGGTATCACATTACATTAATAGCGGTAATAACGTCTGTAATTATTTGGTTTCTTCTTTATAGAACCAAGCTAGGGACGGCTATAAGAGCTTGTGGGTTTAATCCAAGGGCAGCAGATTATCTAGGGGTAAAAATTTGGAAAACTAGATATATAGCGCTAATCATAGGTTATACACTAATTGCTTTAAGCGGGTACACATATACCCTCTTCTACAAAAAATCTTGGAGTACATATATAGGAGTAGGCTATGGATTCTTAGCCCTAGCTCTCGCCATGTCATCGCTATGGCATCCGCTCATAGTTTTGGTACCAGTAGCGATATTTGGTTACTTACTAAGGTCTCTTTATGTTTTTCAGCTTGAGTATGGAATACCACAGCATATTCTGTCAATGATACCCTATATAGTTGCAATAGCTTTTGTAACAATTATAACAGCATCACCTCTTGGAAAGAGGCTTGCTATACCTAAGGCGCTAGGGGAGATATACTTTAGAGAAGAAAGAGCAGCTTAAGTAGTGCACCTATTAAGCGCGATGATATAAGGGTTTTAGTAAACTTTAGCTAATCATATTTATAATTGCCAGGTATTACGAAAGTGTGACCCTGTTATTACTACTTTTGCTTAGCTCTCCCTGATTATTACCTTGCGATCACCGTTTAATCTCGGAAGCCCAGATATATGTATAGTAGGTAACAGGGTATGTCGTTACAAAAAATAGAGGCTTCTGCTATCGAGGAGTATTTGAGTAGCTATGAATGGGCAGTAAAAGATAATGCTAATATACCTAGGGCTGTAACAGGGCTTCTAAGCCATGTACTTGGCGTAGCACTACACGAGGAAGCATTAAGACTCTTGCCAAGAGAAGCCCTAAAGCTTCACGAAGATGGATGGATATATATATACAAGCTTAGGGATGGATCTATAATTAAGCCTTACTGCGGAGGAATAGATTCAAAGCCTATAGTAGAGAAAGGTCTTATAACACCTACCGTAGTGTCCAAACCTCCTAAACACCTAGATTCAGCTGTGGACCAAGTAATGAATGCAGCTTACATCTTTAGCCAAGAAAGAACAGGTGCTATTGGACTATACGGCATAGACTTAACGCTAGCTCCTTTTGTTAGAAGAGATAGGCTTGACTACAAAGCTATTAAGCAAAATATTCAGAGATTCATCTTTAACATGAACTACCCGCTTAAAGCAGGTCAATCACCTTTCTCCAACGTTGTCTTTGCCATAAGCAATAAATACTATAGAAAGCAACCGGTTCCAAATATAGAGCAAAGATTTAGGTTTGTTCTAGATACCTACGAAAATTACATTGAAGAAGCAAGACTTGTATTAAAAGCTTTCGCAGACGTATTTGTTGAAGGAGATGCTGTAGGCCAGCCCTTTACATTCCCAATACCTACTACGATTATGAATAATGAGATGGAGAAAATACTTGATGAAGACCCAGAACTACGAAAAAGCTTTTGGAACATGATAGCAAAAGTAGGTCAAATGTATTTCTTAAATGGTTATAGGCATAAAGCTGAGGACCTATTTAGCTTTTGCTGTAGACTTCTATCCGATATGGGTAGGGTAAGAGAGATTCTACACCAAGCTAAAGGCGTATGGGATATGCCGCCAAGCGTAGGATCTGTAAATGTTGTTGTAATAAACCTACCTAGGTTAGCCATGATAGCTAGAGTTTCAGATGATAAGAAGATGTTAGATAAACTTGACGAACTTCTAGATGTAGCCAGAAAAACGTTGATGTGGTTTAGAGCTCGATACCAGAGGCTATTCAATGACGGTATGTATCCTATGACCAAAGAATACATAGACCCCGTAGATCCATTTAGATTCTACTATAATACCATAGGTGTCATAGGTATGGCTGAATATACCTCCATAATGTTGGGAGAGCCTTTCTTCTGGCTCAACGTACAACCATCCAACATACCTGAGGTAGTGAAGCTCTATAGCGACATACTGAACTATATAGGAAACAGGTTAAAGGAGTTTGAAGATGAGGATGGCGTTCTGTACAACGTTGAAGAGGTTCCAGGGGAAACCCTTGGTGTTAAACTTGCTTGGAAAGATGTTGCTTTCGCTAAAGAGCTAACTAAATCTGAAGATCTCTCAGCTTACATACCAGTTGGAGAAGTAGAGAATAAAAAAGCCCCATTCTACACAAACCAGTTATCTCCACCATATACAACACTACATCTTAGGTATCAGCTAGAGATAGAAGCCCAATGCCAAAAACTATTCACGGGCGGCGTTATCAAGCACATATTTGTTGATAGAGAGCTAGACTCAGAATTGATAGCTAAGTTCGTTACTAGAACCTTAAAGAATACAGAAGTAGTATACATATCGATTACACCAACAGTTGCAGTATGTCCGTCATGTGGCTATAGAACAATAGGGCGTCGGACTCGATGTCCATCATGCGGAACCCCTATGGATTTATGGAGTAGAATTGTAGGCTATTATAGACCTGTAAAAATGTGGAATAGCGGAAGAATAGCCGAGTTTAACTTAAGGAGAGATCTATCCAAAGACATAGAGGATATAGTAAAAGGATAGAATCAAAGAGCCTATGATATCATAACCGTAAATGTAACAACTCAGATATTCATGAACAAACATCTTGATCTATAGCATACCGATATGTGAAACTCTTGTAGAACTGAACATTTAATTCTTTTTATTGTATTCAATACCCTAATATTTAGTCCGCTAGCTATATATAGAAGTTTTAATTGATGTAGTACATAGGGTATTGTTATGGCTAAGATTATTGCGGCCATTCTTGCTGGTGGTGAAGGCACTAGATTTAGACCTTATACAGACATTATACCTAAGCCTATGATTCCTATAGGTCCAGAGGAAAAACCTATTCTCGAATACATAATTAAGTGGTTAAGGAAATACAATGTCTCTGATATTGTTCTTCTTGTTGGCTATAAATGGAAGCAGATAAGAAACTACTTTGGAACAGGCTCTAGATTCAATGTAAATATAGCCTATAGCGTCGATACGGAGGTGTATAGGGGTACTGGTGGTGCAATTTTAAATGCATACAAAAAAGGGTTACTCAATGGTGAAGTAGTTCTTATTTGGTATGGAGATATATTAGCTCCAGTAAATGTAACGGAACTCATATTCTCTCATATTGAGAAAAATGCTGATGCTGTCATTGTTTTAGCTGATAGATATAAAGTTCCAGTAGGGGTCGCAAAAGTTGAAGGAGATAAGATAATAGATTTTGAGGAAAAACCTTGGGTAAACATATATGTATCTTTGGCAATCCTTACTCTCTCAATTCGAATACTAGATGAGGTTGAGAAAAATCTTGGAAAAAACTTTGATATTATGGGCGATCTAATACCATGGATGATAAGTAGAAACCTTAACGTCTATGCATATATATATAAAGGAGCTTGGTACGATATAGGGAGCTTAGACCAGTATAAGAAGCTAGATCTTAATTTAGTAAAGGAATTTATACAAGACTAACTTATTAGTAGTCAAGTGCATGCATTACCTTAAAAATCTATACATAGGAATAATCTTAAAGCAGTATTTATCTTAATAAACATCTGCAAAGCTCCGTTACTTAGAAAATGTAATACTATACTCTAATCATTATGTATAGCTAAAGTTATTCGAGCTATACTCTAAAGAATAATAAAGTAGAAAATACTAAAAAGATCAGCGCTATCTAATCATCAAAACACTTAAAAAGTACAAAGTTCAGTAAAATAAGCCCGCCTCTCATCATATTTTCAGCTACGGCTGCACACTTCATCCACAGTAAGCAGTTTATTCCATACACATAAATTTTTTAGACTATTAAGTTACTTAAAATTAGTTCAACATCGATACTCAAAGACATGTAATTGTTGTAATCAGAACGGTAATTAATATACCAAAGAATATATTGATGTAGATTAAAGGTAAGTTCTTCAGCTATAAAGAAAGGGAATTTAAAGCTGTTGCTTAATGAAGTTCTTGAGCTTAAGTCTGAAAGAATAAGTTATAAGATTGCCATGCCTTGTTTAGTAAGCATTAACGAGTCTTGCTACTGAATAGAAATAGTTATACCTGGGCGTGATACTCTTCTAACCATGGTAGTCGATAAATACAATGTAATGTTAATGTTTTCGTGGAAAGCGAGCAATGTGGGGAATTTCTATTTTAAACTCGTTGGTTTTTACAGCAAAGGTTCTCTAACTTGGTTTAGCTGTATTCTTGTAATAAGTCTTATCCTAAGAATTTCAAAGAACTAAAACAATTAAATAGGAGACCTAGGTGCTATAGAGGTTATTTTTATACGTGTTGAGTTTAGCGTAGCTCCTCCATAAATATCTACTTTATCGTCTAAAATAACATTAATTCTCTTACCATCTAGTGTGTATGCTTGTCTAGGTAACCATGCAATACCTTTGCTTAAACCTGGATCTATTTTAACTCTTAAGATAACTGATCCTTTTTCGTTGTACACCTTTACTATATCTCCTGCCGATAAACCTAACTTTTTCGCATCTTCGGAACTTATGTGTATCTCTCCGTAGTTAACCCCGTGAACATCTTCAAACTGTGTATGGATATAAAGTGGGTGTGCAGATGTTATTAGTAGAAGCTCGTTTTCTTCTAGGAAATCCCCTTTTGGTGGTATAGGTAGAGGTGGTAAACCTTCTTTTTCAGCTGAAATACTATAGAATTCTATTTTTCCTGAAGGCGTTAGGTAAACATCTCTAGGTCTAGGCTTTAGCTCTACGTATCCTTCATTAATAAGTTTCCAGAGGTTTTCTTTGCCTAAAGCAAGTTCAAAGATTTTGTACGGATCTAGGCATATCTCATTGTAGTTATGTAGGGATAACTTTCTCGTTATTTCGCACATTAGCTGGTATTCTCCTATAGCTTCACCTAGAGGCTCTATCGCAGGTTCGTTGAAGTAAACAATGTTGTGGAAGTAGCTGAAAACAGTATCTAGTTTTTCGTAAAATGTTGGTGCTGGTAGAACTAGGTCTGCGTATTTAGCTGTATCGCTCCAATGGGTTTCGTGAACAACAACAAATACATCGTCTCTTTTAAGTCCTTCTACAACTTTCGATGCATTTGGTAATGTAGCAACTGGATTATGTAGGTGTATATACACGAACTTATACTTTCCTTTAGCTAATTCTTCCCCTACTTTCTCCATGCTTATAAGTTTCCCAGAATTCCACTGTATACTTCCATCAGTTAAAGTTAAATCTATTGGCAGTCCATCGGTATTACTATAGTAAAAACCTCTGTGTATACCAAGTAAAGCCGGTAAGATTGCTATGGATCTAACAATTTCTCCCCCTCCATATCTCCTCTGGAGGCCGTAACCAATAAATATAGCGAAATTTCTACTGCTAGCCAGCGCTTCAGCAATATCTATTATCTTAGTTCTTGGAATCCCCGAAAACTCCTCGACAACCTCCAGTCGATAGTCTTTAAGATGTTGAACAAATTTATCAAACCCGTAGGTGTACTTCTCTATGAAGCTTAGATCTACGTATCCTTTATCCAGTAAATACTTGGCAATACCAAGGGCTAGATATCCATCAGAACCAGGCTTAACCTTAATGAAGTCAGTACTCTGCTTAGCTGTTTCTGTTAACCGTATATCTATAGTTATTATTTTACCGTTTCTATTCTTTATCTCTAGGATTTTCTTCCATAGGTGGACAGCGCTTACAGCTGGGTTAAATCCCCACACGATAGCCATGTTTAATCTATCTACATCATCCGGAAAAACGCCGTACGTAGAACCATAGACGAATTTTAAAGCCTTAGAACCACTATAATTACATATACTACGATCCGATTGGGTGACCCCTAAGAAATTCCATAGTCTTCTAGTAGCATACCTAGTTAAAATACCTCTATTACCAGCGTATTCAAGAAAAAGCACTTTTTCGGGTCCATAGACATTAAGAACCTCCTTAAGGTTGGATACAAGAATTTCTATTGCTTTATCCCAATCGATTTTTCTAAAAACACCCTCACCAACATTAAGAGATGGATATAGAATTCTTAGGGACGAGTAAACCCTCTTGATATCGCCTGCTGCTCTAGGACATAGAATACCCCGGGTATACCTATCATCGCTTGCAACGATTTTAACGATAACGTTATTCTCAATATATACCCTAAGTCTACAGGTATCGTAGCAATCTCTAGGACAACCTAAAAATACCTCTTTTGCCATATCTACGCACACCTATTCAACGTAATAAGGTTATTAATAAGATCCTAGGGCTTTACAAAGCTTATATCTCATTTATCGTATATGGATTTGCATATAGCGATAGTTCCAGCACCACTTTCGGCGGGGGTTTTAGTTCTTTCGCTAACAAAGTAAAGGCCTTTTCTATTTAGGATTTCTCTAAGAATTTCTTTTCCTACCATCTTCTCCGACCTTATACATTCTATCGGGATTTCCTCAGCAAATTCTATGATAAATTTATCTAGAAACGGTGCAGCAACTTTTACACCTAAACATTTAGCTATCTCAAGCTCTGCATACCTACCTCGGGCAAGTCTATGAATAGTTTCTTCAAGATTTTTACTAATTAAATTAAGCATAAAACCATAGCCTGCGAATAACTCGTCACCACCACTACCAACAAAAACACATTTACATCCATCATCTCTAGCCTTCTTAAGTGTTGTATAGAATACTATATCATTTCTAACCTCTACGCAACCCCCATCTTTATGGGAATCAATCTTATCTATGCCAATACATTCAATAACTCTATTCTTCAAATCTTCAACAACTTCATTGAGTATTTGAACAAGCTCTACATCAACATTAAATACCTTAGATATGTAATCAACATATACTAAATCCTTAGGCAAACCAAGGCTGTATGTAGCGATATAACCCTTAGGTTTAAACCCAGCTTCTAAAGTAGCCAATAGAATAACTGATGTATCTATGCCTCCGCTTAAAGCCATACAATCACATCTATACATACTGACAACTTCTACTAGTTTTTTGAATAGTAGATCTACATATGTATAGCATGGAATAGGTATTCGCATATATATCATCATCTCTTAATTTACCACCTATAGTAATTAAAGTTTACTTTTAACATAGGTTACATTGATGATGGTCTCACAAAACTTGACATTATGTTATATCTCTACCATAGCATATAAACATTGCAAAACTTTATAATAAGCAAGGCTAAGGTTTTCTAGGATAACCATTTATGAAATTACAATACATTGTAGGATAAAGGAAAGCTAGTGCAATATCTCTGCATTAGATCTAGATAATATGTAAGAATTCATTTAAAGTTGATGAGGACGCTGTTAAAATATGCAACTGCGCACCTCGTTATTTGTTGCATCATATAGAAGATTTTGGTGTTTAAGTTCTAAGCAAGTGAAGCATTGATACATTTTAATCAACTAAGTTATTGAAAAGAAACATCTAGAGAGTAGAACCCAAAGATCCCGCCAATAGAATTTTGTGTACATTTGCATAACTACATGCAGTAGAAGGCAACAGAAAAGCATTCAAAAACTTAAATTTTTAGTAAAGTATCTGTACTCCATAGACTTTCGGTTGTGGTGTAATCAGTATGTCTACGGATAGCGAATCATTTGTAAAATTTTTATTGAGTAGGAGAAGCATTAGAAAGTTTAAGAAAGACTTTCCATCGCTAGATCTTGTCAAGAGAATTCTAGATGTTGCGAGGTATGCCCCAAGTGCTGGAAATAGACAGCCATGGATATTTATTGTTGTTACAGATCCAGAGATTAAAAATAGGCTTGCTAAAATACATAGATGGGCATACCCCCTCGAAGAAGCGCCTATAGGAATAGTCATTGCTTGCAATAAAGATATTTCACCAGATTCTTATTTAGTTGATTGTGCAAACGTAGCAATGTATATAATGTTAGCTGCTCATGCTTTTGGTCTTGGTACTGTATGGCTACAAACACTTCGAAATATAGAGGATATCCAGAATATACTTAATTTACCAAGCAACTATATACCTGTCTCAATGATCGCAGTAGGATATCCTGCTGAAACTCCTTATCCAAAGGCCAGAAAAGAATTAAAGGAAATAACATACCTAAACTTCTATGGTAATCCTCTGCAGTAGTTTCTATCAAACTTAGAGAACGAATTTGTTGTGCAATAATAAGTACTGAATTAGAATTGTTATAAGAGTAGTAACGGAAGTTGTTATCAATAATAGATTTTTTAATCAGCAGAACATCTTAGGGATTCTCAGGATGTAGAGTTTTAGTGATATTTAAACTATTAATGATTGAAATACTATTAGAGATTCAACAACCTTGTAAATCTTATCTCCAAACTTCAGCTTAATCGTTATTAAAAGCTTCTGAGATGAAATGTGTAAGTGTTAACGATAATTAGGAAACGTTAACCCTAAAATTGTTAGAGCATCCTCGACTTTACTTTATAGTATCCACACAACCTCCTCAATAGTGAGAAACTGAAACATAGTTGCAAAACCATCATTATAGGCGTAGATAAAAATAAAATAGTGTACCCTATAGGTAGAGGTGTAAACCCCCATAAACATAGATGTTGTGGTTATTAAAAGTCAAAGACACAAATAACATCACCTACATGAACCCCGGTAAAACTATTTTTAGGTCCTTCAATCCATAAAACAAGAAATTCTAAATTCTATATATAGTACAAATACTGCAAGAATACCTAAGCTCTATAGACGCAATTGTAGATTAAACAACATTATCGATGCAACTACTATCGATATACATTTAATTATCCTTGGAGTAAACCCATACTAGATAGTACCTTACTCATCATATGCAGTAACTTGAGTGTACTACTTTTTCAAGTCTTCTACACATGTATGTAGATGAAAGTAGCAGTGTTGTTGGCAATTCTGTAACAATTTTCATGCACATAGCTAATATGTTAGGAGTTAAAGTATAGAAAGGATATGAGTAATATTTGGCATAGGTAGTATTGCTGACGTAGTTGAAATTAGCGTTGCATATGAAATCTCATTAAATTAAACTCTAGAAATGCAGTTAATGGGTAAGATACCTTGAAAACCTAGAGGTATAGCTAAAGCTTTTAATAAAGCTGCTGATTTTGATGAATTTTGTAGTTTTAATTAAATTATCACCTTATTTAGATTTTAGTTATTCTATTTTCAATGTTTTTAAAGTTATTGTTTAATGATAATAAATTAAAATTTTTAAATTTATTTCAA
>JAWASI010000004.1:5480-37364 GCA_038892955.1 Ignisphaera sp. | reverse complement strand
GCGTTTGGTGGAAATCTATGAAAAAGATCTATAGGTTACAAGGTATTGGAGGCTCAATATATGTTGCGCTACCGAAGGAGTGGTTGAAGAGGTACGGCCTTGGCAAGGGATCAGCTGTAGAGGTTTCAGTAGATATCGATGGGGCACTTAAAATTGTACCACTTAAAGAAAGTGTTAGGGCTTCTGAAACTATGTTTACTAAACAGGGAAGCGAAATCGAGATTTTTATCGATAAACATGAAGAAGTCTATACATCACTCTTATCAGCGTATTTAAGGGGTTTCGACGTAATAACGCTAAGGTTTTCCGGTGGTGCTATTGAGAGAGAGATTAAGAGGGTTATAGACTCTGCAAAAGATCTTTTACTTGGTCTAGAAACATTAGACATAGGTAGTAATTACATTGTTTTAAAAGTTTTAGCATCTGAGAATGTAGAAATGGAGTCTTTGATAAGAAATATGCATAAAATGGTTCGATCAATGTATAGCGATGCATTAAATTCCATAGAGTTAAACGATATTGAGTTAGCAAAAGCTGTCATATTAAGGGATCGCGATGTTAACAAGCTTTACTTCTATACAACGAGGATTATAAGAAAGAAGATATCAACACAATTGTTAGAACCTAGGGTGTTATTGAAGCTTATTGATTATAGAATGCTCATAAAATTTGTAGAGGAGATAGGGGATGAAGCTAAGAATGCTGCTATATCATCTATAGAGATTATCTCGAAAAAGATAGAGGTAAACCAAGAAAATTTATCCAAAATTAGAGATGCTGTAAGCAGTATTGATGAAATATATAGAGATGTTATTATGAAGGCGCACGAAAAAAGTGTTGAGATCTCTGAACTTAGACAGCATATGAAAACATGCTTAACGATTAGAGATACCCTAAAGCACATGAGGATTATATTAGCTGAAGAAAAGCGCTGGTACTGGTTTACAGAATTTGTTAAATCTTTCGAAAATATAGCTATGAATGTCTATGACATACTAAGTTTAGTGCCTTTTGAATTAGCCTCGACCATGATATACGAGTAATTAATCTTTCGTAATCTAGACTTCTTCTAATAGATAGTTTTATTTATCAATCAAAGTGTGGACTCTATTTAACTTAACTTGATAAACAATATATAGGTAATTATAGGTATTCTATTACCCAAGGTAAAGGGATAACTGGTTAAAATCATTACATATTCTTCAAGATTATTTAGAATTAGAATACAATTGATCTATGTGTAAGATTAATTGGTGTCAACAAATGTTAATCCTTGAATATAGTTACCAACTTAAGTCTAAGAAGAGCTATTTTCATCAAATAATGATAGCACTAAATTGTCATTTATTTAAATAATTTAAATTTATTTAAAAGTAATATTTAAATTATTTAAATAAGTTAGCTACATTAAAACAGGTGATGTATGTGAGGGTTAAAGACTTTGTAATGGCTATAATCAATGCTGCACTCTATGCCTTAGTAGGTATAGCTACTACTTTTGGTGTTTTTGCTATAATTGTTGGCGGCGTAAGGTTTTGGCCTTCTGTTTTTATACCAGCAGTTTTTGCAGAGGTTTTTAGCCCTATTGTAGGTGGTTTAGGAGCAGCTATAGGAATCTTTATTAGCGATATGGTTATTCACGGCAACGCTTTGGTTAGTTTAACCATAGGTGTTCCAGCTAATTTCATAGGTTTCTATACCTTAGGTATTATTGTGAAGAAGGTTAAGAGAAATTCAAAGATTTTATGTTTTCCAGCTATTCTACTTCAATTTGTTCCAATAATAGCTCTCTACTACCTCTATACCGTTAATTTTATAGATTTTGCAACAACTATAGTATTTGTATCTGTTGCCGCCATCTCGGCTATAGGCGTTGCCTTATCTATTGTAGTGCTTATGTTTAGAAGAGGAAGCTATATATATCCAAATGAAGCACTTGCCTATAGTATTGGGCTGATGCTTGGTTCCCTATACGTAGGGTTCGGTCTATGGGCTTATACCTATGTAATTAGACTTAATATTGTTGGAATTCCAGAAGAGTTTCAGATTAGAGCACCTTTTACGGCAGCTTTAACGTGGTTCCTCTGGACATACTATACAGAGATACCGTTTATGATATACCTTACACCGCCGATTGTAAGGGCTATCGAGGCATGGTTGAAGAAGTATAGGTGAGAATAGTGGTTAATAAGATAAGATCTATTGTTTCAGCAGGTCTGTCAGGATTCTTTGCACCGTACATAACTTCCGATCTAAGGAATACAGGCGCTATTGGAGGTGGTTTAGGAATAGCGGATGCTATAGTTGTTGAAGTATCTATAGACTTTAACTATGGTAACGGATTAGCGGTTATAAATAGAATTAACGATTATTATGTGGAGAGTTGTTTAGCTAAATATATTGCCAAGAGACTATATACGTTAGCTGGTATAGGTAATGGTAAGGTTTACATAGACCAAAAAATATCTGTGCCCATAGGAGGTGGGTATGGTACTAGCGGTGGATCAGCTCTCGCTATAACTTTCGCTCTTGCTAAAGCATTGAATATACCAGTAGATTTCAATAACTTAGCAGAAATAGCTCATGAAGCAGATATAGTTTGTGGATCTGGTTTAGGAACTGTAGTAGGTATTTTAAAACCTTGTAATGGAATAGTATTGGTCTCTAAACCGGGGGGTCCTGGGGTAGCAGAGGTCAAGTGTATACCTGTAGGACCTAGTTTATTAGCTCTAACCGCCTTCTACAGATCTATTCCCAAAAATTCCGTCCTGGGGAACCCCAGGGATTTAGAGAAAGTAAAAGCTATAGGTTTAGAAACCCTTAGAAAAATCGAAGCCAACCCAACCCCAGAGAACTTTATAGCTAATTGCTATATGTTTGCACTAGAAACAGGTCTTTTAACACCAAAAATTAAGCAAGTTATAGAACTTACACAGAATATCGAAGGAGTCCTAGGCATATCGATGAACATGATTGGGGAAGCTATTTTTGTTTTAGTCAAGGACTACGTTATCGATAAAACCCTCGAAATCATCAAGAAAACTAACCCCGTATGGGTACATGTTTGGAAGCCAAGTGTTAAACCAATATATGTTGAAGAACTCTGAGGAATATCCTAGATGAGCATCAACTCCATTTCTGTAAGTAATTGTAACCCCCTGGTTCGCGTAAATAACCTATGGTTTAAATACGAAGACGAGTATGTATTGAAGAATATATCTCTTCAGATACAAAGAAGAGAACTGATAATAATTATGGGTCCTAACGGTTCAGGTAAATCGACATTCCTAAAACTGTTGGCAGGAATTCTTAAACCGGAAAAAGAGAAGATATTCATATGCAATAGTGATGTTGTTGAGTTAACCGATAGAGATCTAGCGAAACTCGTAGGATATGTACATCAAAATCCTTGGTTCTACATCTTTAACCTCAAGGTTTTTGATGAGATAACCTTTACCGCTAAGAACCTTGGTATGGATACCAATGCAGTAACTAGAAATGTCCTAGATATAGCTACAAATTTAGATATCATTGATTTACTAGATAAATCTCCCTTTAGTTTAAGCGAAGGAGAAGCGAGAAGAGTTGTCATAGCTTCAGCCTTAATCCATAAACCTATTCTTCTCTTATTAGACGAACCCACGGCAGGTCTTGATTATGGCCTCAAAAAGAAATTAGTAGATATAATCAATAGGTTAATTGATGTCCTAGAATCTACAATTATTATTGCGACCCACGATGTTGATATAATCACTATGTTAACTAATGCCAGGCTAATCATATTTAATAGAGGTGAAATTGTTTTTGAGGGTTCTGTCGAAGAAGCTTTAAATAATTCCAAGATCTTCGCAGAAAACAATTTATCAACTCCTATCGAAATAGAGATGGCAAAGCATCTCGGGATTCATTGGTATAAGGTTGTAAACTTCAACAATTTACTACTTGAAGTAAATAGATTGCGGGAAACTCTATGTCGGTAACCGATATCTATTTAAAGAATCTTTCGCAGATTTTCCTGTATTACTCAGAAAAGGGTTTTCTAACAAAATCCCATCCACTGTTGAAAATCGCTTTAATGTTTGGAGGCATAGCTGCGGCTATTTTATGCAATAAACTAACGATGCTTGTGTTAGTTTTACTATCATTCTTCTTGATTGCCTTAACATCTATTAACATCAAGAGGATTATCTCATTGATTATCTCTTTAATGCTATTTATGCTTCCAATGATTGTGTTTACCTACATCTACACATTGTTTAGATCTCAGTCCTTAATCCTGTTAAAAAATACTACTATTACTGTATTTACAGCTATTATTAGGCTATTAATAATGTCTATAGCTTTCTACATATTCTTTATTACAACAAAACCTCGGTCTATTGCACGAATTCTAAGTAAAGTTGGTATTCCGTACAAATACGGCTATGGGTTTGCAATCGCTCTTCGATTCCTATCAGTAGTAGCAGATGATTTGATTGAAATACTATCTATTCAAAAAACAAGAGGTCTTTTTCTCAAGGGAGCCTTTTTTGATAGAGTTAGAAGCTATCTAGCTATTTTCATACCATTGATAATATCTACATTAAATAGAATAGATGAGGTAACTATATCGCTAGAAGTTAAAGGTTTTGGCTTTAGCAAAAAGAGAACATATATATGCTTAGAATCATTTAGATCTAAGGATGTTGTATTTATCTGTCTATGTTTAATTTGGTTAATCTTAGCTATTTATTTCGGCATATAAAATCCTTTAAATAGCTGATGGATTCTTCAACATTTTTAGCCATCCTATGAAGTTGCTTAGATATCTTGACATATATAGGCTCTTTAATTCCATATTCCTCGATATTAACTTTACTCAAAATCTCTATAGGCGATCCATAAGCAATTACTTTCCTATTAAGTACTAGAAATTTTGTCGCAAAACCTAGTACATAATCGAGATCGTGTTCAACAACTATAACAGTAGGCCTTCTATCCATCCAATAACTATAGATGTATCTATAGAATTTCTTTTTAGTAGCAGGGTCTAGGTAAGCACAAGGTTCGTCAAGAATTAATAACTCAGGTTGTAGAGCTATGATAGACGCTAGTACGACTCGTTGTATTTGACCTATGGAAAGTCTGTGAACAAAGGTTGTCCTTAGAGTATCTAGATCCATAATATTCAACGCCTCGTCAACTCTTCTCCGGATTTCGTTAGGGTCCAGACAAGCGTTTTCTAAAGTAAAAGCTATTTCTTCTTCAACAGTTAACGAAAAAACTTGGTTAACAGGATTTTGTAGAACTACTCCAACCTTCCCAAAAAGTTTTTTAAAACCTTGTTTCAAAACATCTACGCCTAAAACCCTAACATTACCTACTATACGTAGGTTTTCTAAAACATCGCGAATACCAAGTAGAACCTTTAGTAAGGTTGATTTTCCACCACCACTAGGCCCAGAAACAACAACAAAATCTCCACAGCCTATGGATAGAGTTATGTTCTCTAAAACCTTAAACCCACTTAGAGTTTCAACAGTTAAGTTAACTACTTCTATACACGTAGTCATAGTGAATGGAACCTCTCCAAAGGATAGCATAAATCGCGAACACTCGTTGTTAACTATTCGGTGTAATGATTTTAGAGAAATTAAAGCTCTTATGTATTTATCTATACTCATTTAGAGAAATATCTCTTAAGTTCGCAAACACTGAGTTCAACAATTTTAACTTGTGTAGAATGGCGAAAATAAAGTATCTAGGTACTCTATCCCTCAATTAGGTGTAGAAATGAGCTATTGAAACATGCGCATTAAGACTAATATTATGTTAAAGCCTTCGTTTAAGTAATTCTAAGCTCTAAACCATTACCAGATCAATTAATAAGTTATTATTACGTATTAATGTAATCTGAGGTCAAAATTAATGAGTATACCTGTTATTACAACTATCTACACCCGCCAAGGAGATGAGGGAGACACCATTATAAGCACTATTAGGTTCCCCAAATATCATCCATGTCTACATTTCATAGGCTCTGTAGATGAAGCACTAGCTTTCACAGGCTTAGCCATCGAAAAGTATCCTAACGAATCTGTAACTAAAGAACTTGAATATGTATACAAGCTGATTTCAAAAATTGCAGCATCTCTTCAAACTAATTGGTGTCCTGATGAAAACGTTATAGTAGAGATCGAAAAGAAAATTAATGAAAGGCCTAAACCGAAAACATTCATTCCCAACTATGTCGAGAGTCCAAGGTATGGAGGTATTGCTGCAATTGCCATCGTTAGAACTATTATTAGAAGAGCCGAGAGATGGTTTTGGCATTGCTTTAACGAGACAGGGTTAGGGTGTAAAAATATAGGTGTTCTACTAAATAGATTGTCAGACCTTGTTTTCGTTCTACAGTATCAAGTACTTCTAACAGAAATGAACCGCTAAACTTACATGACATTAGTAGTCTATGTTGCAAGGCCAAATGCTACATTAGTAAGTGTAGAGAACCTCAGGTTCTGTTCTATAATATCAACGCATGGCAATAGATTTTAATATAGAAGAGGTTCAAGATTGTAATTCTAGGCATTCTGTAAGGTATAGATGTGAATGTAATTAGAAAATCAATAATATCGTAGATAAAAATATCATATTGTGATAATGTAGATAAGAATCCATGAGAATCTGATTTTAGCTATAACCAGTTAACCTTGATCGAGAAGTTATCCCTGAAATTAATTGTAAATATAGAAGAAACGGTAGTTCCAGTACTTATAAAGTTCATCGCTAGATACTCAATAAGTCACACTTTAACTTCATATACTTTCTCTACTCTGTATGATGCACACCTTATCAACAACCTATTAACAACCTTCTATACTTAATACGAAAACTCTAGTAAATCAAAGTTCTATATGCTTTATATATGTTTAAGAACAACGAATATATAGTGTTACACTTAGTTACTATGATGAATACCTAAACTTTTGTATTATATATTGTTTTACTTCTTGGTCTCGGTGTTCGTAGTGAATAAATTTTCGAGAAGCTATTGTAGAACTTGAGAAAAGAATTTTAGAGCTCGAGTATCAGAGGTTGAGAAGCTCAGCAACATAATTAAGTAGCTCACCAGCGTAGTTATTTTTATTCTCCAGGAATTAAATAGATATTAGCAATAATGTAGATCTGCAAGTAATGAGTTAACCAGGCTCGTTATTGAATATCAAGGCTTTCCCTAACATATTTGTAATAAATATAGAAAGTTGTCTCGATATTAGCTTAAAATAGGTTTAATGTGATTAAGAGAAGATATGGAGAGGAGTTATACGGTGCTTATGAAGGTTATTGAAAGTATAGAAGAGCTAGATAGCCTAGTTGTTGAAGTACTTAATAGCATGGTTAAAGGATTTATTAACACAAACATTTTAGCAGTAATTGAGGTTGTTTTAGCTATTCTAAAGGAGCTTAATTAACATAGAGTTTAAAGACCTAGCATCGGTATTTATTAATTTGCTCAGCAAAGAGATGGCTAAAGAAATTATATAGCTAGACCTTATAGCTCGGTATCACAGTAAGGAAGTTATCGGCTGTAGGAGAAAATAATTCAAGCTAAGTAGGTGGAATGTTATGAGATTTGAGGTTATTCGTTTAAGAGAAGATAGACCGGTGAAATTATACACTTATATACTGGATCTCTCGCCACAGATAGCATGGGGAAAAAGACCAGCTGTAATTATTTGTCCTGGGGGTTCCTTCCTCTATACATCTGATAGAGAAGCAGAGCCTGTGGCTATGAAGTTTCTATCCAAAGGGTTTCACTCCTTTGTTTTGAGGTATACTACAGCCGATATGAGGGTTAAGAAGGTTTATCCTGACATCATTTACGATTTAGCAAATGCCGTGATAACTGTTCGGCGTAAAGCAGATGAATGGGGTGTAGATGTAAACAAAATAGCTATTATTGGATTCTCAGCTGGGGGCGCTTTAGCAGCACTTTATAGCGTTAACTGGCATAGGAATTGGCTAAGTGAATCACTTAATGTTCCGAAGGAAATGTTAAAACCGAATGCAGTTATACTAGCTTACCCAGCAGGACTAGACTATGTATCAATGTACGAAGCTCTTAAAAAACGCGGTAATACGGATTTAAATGTTTTTCATAGGATAATATCTCCACTACTAGGATCAGATGATATATCTATAGAGAAACTTAGGGAGGTTAGCGCTGTTAATTACGTTGACGCAAATACACCACCTACATTTATATGGTCGACAGCTGATGATAGTATAGTGCCTGTTGAAAGTATACTTACATATGTAAACACTCTTGCAGAGAAAGGAATACAGTTTGAACTCCATATATTTGATAAAGGGGTGCATGGATTATCGTTAGCCGATAAAACTACTGCTCGAACTCCTGAACAAATAAATCCATATGTTGCGAAATGGGTCGAACTTGCCTTAAATTGGTTAAATAAGCAATTTGAAATAAATTAAATCAGAAAGTTTACGTCAAGGTTAATCTATTAATTGTAGTAAATAACGGTATTTAGACGCTAATCAGTCTACACTATATGTTATAACTTTTTATTGCTCTACAAAACATTAGTTTTCAATGTTTTCAGCAACCATAGATTATGTACTTATGAGTAGCTAGCCTAAGGTTTTAGGTAAAATCTAACTAATAACTATGTTTCTAAAACCTTTTGTAGAACTTAGAGAAAGGCTTGGTAACTGTAGCTATGCGCTTTAGTATAGCTTGAGAGAATACTAAGCAAAAACAACTTATATTCCGCCATCCCATAATTTTAACGAGACCCTTTAAAACTATGTAGAAGCTTTTACATCTCTTTGAAGCCTCAAGAATGGATATAGATTGTCTACATAGTTTAGTTATATTAATTAGCTCAACAAGATCAGTAATAATGGTTAGGTGAACTATGTGGGCGAACTTAGGTTAAGGGTACCTAAGACGGAAACCGAGAGATACGAAGCAGTAGTTGTTGGAGCAGGTCCTTCGGGGCTTACTGCCGCACTTTATCTAGCTAGATATGGTGTAAAAACTGTTATTGTTTCAAAAGATATTGGTGGTCGAATGGCATTGGCACCATTGGTAGAAGATTACCCTGGTGTAGGCTCTATATCGGGGGCTAAGCTCGCTGATATTTTCGTTAACCATGTGAAGAGCTTAGGTGTTCCAATAATACTCGACGCGGTTGAAGATGTAAAGAAAGAAGGTGATCTTTGGTGTACCTATACAATTTCTGGTAGGAGGATATGTGGATATGTCGTGATACTCGCTATAGGTGGTGAAAACCGTAAATTAAATGTACCGGGAGAAGACGAATTCCTAGGTAGAGGTGTCTCATACTGTGCAACATGTGATGGACCTCTATTCAGAAATAAAGTAGTAGCAGTAGTAGGTGGGGGAAATACAGCTCTTGTTTCAGCACTATACCTTGCTGATATAGCTTCTAAGGTATATTTAATACATAGGAGGAGAGAATTTCGAGCATATCCAACGTATATCGAAAAAGCTAAAAATAATCCTAAGATAGATTTTGTCCTTGAAAGTATGGTTATTGAAATCTTAGGTAAAGAAAAAGTAGAAGGTGTTAAGGTAAAGAACATTAAATCAGATGAAGAAACAGTACTAAAGATAGATGGAATTTTCATAGAAATAGGTGTAAACCCACCGACAGAGTTCTTTAAGAAAATAGGTATACAAGTAGATGAAACAGGACGTGCCATTGTTAAACCTGATAAAAGTACAAATCTTCCTGGAATCTATGTTGCAGGCGATGCTGCTGGAGGACCCCATAAATATGTATTTGATCAAATTATAACAGCTGCTGCAGAAGGAGCTATAGCTGCTGATGCAGCATTCAAATACATACTTGAAAATATTTGGAGAACCTAGCACCAATATTTTTTAATGATTCAGCATACCATTACGAGAAGTAAATATCAACGAACTATAAATTTGCTTAACCTAGGTTTACATGTTTAACCTTATAATTTAGGAAATTTAGGATATGTGTTTAACACGATACAAAGTCTTACATTTATGTTAATCATTTTATGCGATTCTTTTGCCCTGAGATATAAGCATCCTTTTAAGGATAGAATTAATTTAACGTATTCCCCATACGATGCTTAGAGACTAAGGAAAATACGTGAGCGTTTAGCTTCTTTCTATGTGTATATAAGATCTAGAGATTTTAAATAATTGTATATTGTTCGCGATTTAAGTAGATTAAGTTCTACTTCACTCGCATGTGCATCTACATAGGTTGATTAGCTGTACAAACATTTCTAGTTTTCTCTCTGATAACTTCTCTAAAACTATAGGAACATATTCTGTTGGAATCATGTACAAGGAGTTAGCAAGTTTAATCCCGTCTACATCATTTATTAAGCCTTTAGTTTTATACCTCTTACCCCTTATGGTAACAGTAGTTCCGTTCATTAACTTATAGATCTTTGTTTTTACATTCTTTGGTATTTTTTGATTAACTTTAAGAAGCGTATACCCATAGTATTTCAATGTTTTTCAACCTCTTCTAAGCATAGATCTTCCCTACACCTAATACTTGCTTCGGTTATGAAATTAGTTACTACTTTACCTCTCTGAATTATGTTTATAACCCCCTTCAACACATTTTCACGCACTCTAAGTAATATTTTTATACAGTTGAGTATTTCATTGCTTTTATTCTCTTTAAGCTTCTTTAACAACTTTTCTACACATTCATCTATATGGATAAGAGCTGTTGTAGCGTGCTTAAGTGCGCACCATACACTTTCCCACGAAGATCTAATGTCTTGGCCTTTAACTCTAGCTTCCTCAAACTTCTCTACCAGGAACATTACTTGGCCAACTAATTTCCTTTGTTCTCTAAAAATATCAATGATATCGCCAAATACTGGAGAACCTATATTGGCATCAGATTCGAGTAAATGTTGTTCAACATGATTAAGGTGGCCAATAGCATAGAGAAATTCTTGTAGTAAAGCTTCTTCCCAAACAGCTAGTTCTTTCTCTATATGTGTATTGGCTATATTATTCTGGGTTTGCATAGCGATTTAAGCACCTTTATGCGTATACTCGCATAAATATGAATTAGAAAGATTATATATTTATTGCACGAGATTTTCAACTAACATATGGAGATATTCTGTAATGGAGAATTCGATCTGCAATGATTTAAGTGGCCATAATTTTGCAATTCATTCCTATAAGAGTAATGGAGAAAGTAAGCTATAGGCTTTCAAATTATGTTATTTGTTAGACGGTAGACGAAAAATATGCCTGAGCTTGTAATAAATGTTACAAACATTATCTCACCGCTATGTTACACAATACTTAAGTTAGAGCCATATACAGTATGTCCATTTAGGTGCATATACTGTTACTCCAGATGGTATATTAGAAATCCCACATCATTCTCTTTCCCAAGGTTTAAAGTTGTAGGGATGTTCAAGGACTTTGTAAGGAAAATTCATAAGAAAGGGTTAAAGCCTATACCATTTAGGTTATCAACGCTCGTAGACCCTTTCCCACCTGTTGAGCAACTCTATAGAACTACGGAAAAGATACTATGTATCGCTCTTAACTACGAGTACCCAATAATTATAAATACAAAAAGTATTTTCTATACACATACTTCAGCGAGAGAGTTTCTATCAAAACTTCTAGATAAAAATCTCGCCATTCTCCAAATATCTATATCAGTGTTAAATCTAAAATTATCCGAAGTACTTGAGCCAAGAGCTCCACCATTAAACCAAAGGCTCCGCACTATAAAAGACCTTGGATCTATCGATATACCTTTAGTTATAAGGTTATCACCTTACATACCCTACGTATCGCCTACAATCGATAATGAGATAGAAGATTTTGCCTGTCTATGCAAAGACCTAGGAGTAAAACATGTAATCATTGAAAGTCTTAGAATCGAAAGCCATAGAATAGAGGAAGTAGTTAAAGCCTTAGGGATACAAAAATTAGATGTAGATAAATACAATACTAGAGAGGTTAGCGATATGAAGCCCGTAGTCAGGGTCTCTACACAACTTAAAGAGAACATATATCCACTATTTACTAAAAAACTTAGCAAATATGGAATAACTTTCGCAACATGCAAGGAAGGGTTGTTTAGATTTCACACAGCACCAGATTGTTGTGGAGCTTATCTATTAAGAGAAAGTATGCTGAGGATAACGCTCTATGACATCTATAGATACTCAATAGAAAATTCCCAAAAGATACCGATACCGCTATCTACCAATATACTTAGAAGCATATGTATGCAATATTCAAGATTATGCCAAGATATGCTCATAGAATACCCTAGAATTGTTTCGAAAATGCTGAAATATCATGAGAAAAAACTTATTAAAGTAATTCAAAAAATAGAATTACTCCAACACATAGCACCTCATATTGTTGATAAGATTGAAACTAAGTGAGATTTGCTATATCTACATATTGAATTAATCTAGGTAATTTCTACTTGATCATAGGTAGTTAATGAACGTTATGTATATCGGATTTCTCTAGCTAGATACTATATAACTAGGCTGTAAGTAGTTGTTTTATCTGTAGTAAGCATCAAGCATAAACATTAGCATAAGGCCTATTAATAGTGCTATTGTTGCTCTTATTTCTCTTTTCTCGGAATGTGTTTCTGGGATAATTTCGTGACTGACTACGTACACCATAGCTCCGGCAGCAAAAGAGAGCATATATGGCAGGATGTCTTTGGATATTGATGCTAGTATGGTTGCAAACGATGCCGCTATTGGTTCTACAATTCCACTAAGCATTACTATCCATAATGCTTGGTTAACTTTCTTATGGACTGTGACGAGCGGAAGAGAAACAGCTAAACCTTCTGGTATATTCTGGACTCCGATAGCTATAGCTAATAGAACCCCTCCCCTAAGAGACTCTGTTACAGCAGCTCCTACAGCTGCACCTTCTGGTATGTTATGGATTATTATAGCCATAGCTAGCAACCACGTAGTTTTTAATTTTCTTCTAAGTTTCTCGGAACCTTCGCCTCCTTTAAAAATATGTTCATGCGGTAAAACTCTATCCATAACGTAGATGGTCAAGGCGCCTAACGTGAACCCTACGATAACAGGAAGTATACCTCCTATCTCTACAGCTGGTATAAGCAAAGAGGTAAAGGATGCCGAAATCATGACCCCTGCTGCAAACCCCATGCCGTAAGACATGATGGCCTCACCTACATTAGCTCCTATAAGCGCTGGAGTAGCTCCAATAACAGTAAGTATAAAACCTATACTTGCTGCTAGAAAACTCTGAATAACAATTGAATCTGTTATACTCTCAATAGCTGAAGCAAGCCATAATATAGGGTCCATCAAATCACCTTCAACATCTGTACACAGACTATAATACGCTAAACATAATCCTGTATTTAAATAAAATACTAAGGTAGTAGCTTTAAAATTCAGTTCAAGAACTAATATCAAAACAACATGCTTAGATAAAGGATTAACTGTCGAGAAAGTCAAAGATATTGCAAAACAATATCTATCATCAATCTCCCCATAATTTTCAGTCTATTTTAAAGTTTAAAGATAGAAAATCCTAATATAAATTTCATCGGGAAAACCGCTGGTCCTGAGATTTAGTTATTTCTCTAAATAATTCCGTTAAAATTAAAACTATTACGACTAGAGAAAATCCGATCTATTAAATGGGAATAAGAAATTTCTTAGAGCTAACATGTTTGAATAACTATTTTAACTAATTGATACTAAAATCTATTATGTCATTAATAACTAATGTTGAAATCACGTGGACAACGTAAATCTTCCCTAACATAGATAAAAGGTTATGGATACAATTTAAGGTGTAGATGATATTACTATCAATAACTAAGATATTCTAAATCAGGTTTGTTTACGGCATACAATAGCATGACATAGATGTAAAAGGTCTAACGTATGTTGACCACGGTATTTATCTTTAACTCTTTATACTTTTCGCTAACAATAGAAATATCAACAGATGGTGTTTCTCTCCACGAGTTGGAAGTATGTTATGTTACTTCATCGTTATCGTTAGCTTCGGTAACTAACAATTAAATCGAATTGCTTAAAGTTATACCATTTCTACATATTCTTGGAGTAGCCAGATAAACTTATTTAATCTTAGTATAATCACTCTATAAACTTTATTAATAAATCTGCTTGATACTTCTTCCTCATCTCTATATTGCTGAAGATTCCTCTCAATTGTTATACCATAATCATTGTGTATTATATCAATTTCCTGCTAAGTATTTTCAACATCCTTGCTCCTACAAAGATTTTTAAGAGAAATCTTGACAATAGAAGCATCTTTTTGTCTCGGTCTTTTGGATAGATTACAGTTCTCTCTTAAACAAAAAGAAAATATGTAATGTAGTACTAAAATTTCATAGACGGTACCTATATCTTCAACCACTTATACTCTGATACTCTTTCTCATATTTAATCAACTCTAATAAATTGACCATATAAAGATGTAAAACTCGTTATGGTGTTATCGATGGTTTTAATGTTTTGATACTTGATAAAATTCAAAATATGTGAACTAGGGATGATGTTTTTTAGCTAAATTTTATAGCATAAATAAGAAATGGGCAAGCTCTTTAAACTAATCTAGGATTAGGCATTTAATTAGTATAAAATTAATTATAAAATAGTTAAGTTAACAGCTTAGAGTTTTCCCAAGGATAAGTAAAATATCTCGAAAAAGTCATGTACGAAATTCTTAAATTTTTTACAAGGGGTTATATTTAAGGGTGTACCTTTGTGCCTCTTTGGAAATGTCAAGTTTGTGGTTTCATATTAGAAGGTTTTGAACCTCCAGAGAAGTGTCCTAAGTGTGGTGCTCCAAAGAATCAATTCAAACAGTTAACTGATCAAGAGGCTCAGCTTGTTACAAGATCTAGAAAGTCGAATTATCTTCATATGAAAGCTCTTAATCTATTGAGAGAACTTTTAGCTGTTGCTGAAGAACTTATACAAGATAATCTTGACCCAGCATGTGTTAAGATAGCTAACGAGGAGAAAGACTTTGCTCTTACAACAATACAAAAAATCATGGCTGAACTGGAAATCCATATGAAGAAGGGCAAATGGGGGTAGAGGTACAGTAGTGATACGGTATGATGTCCAAACATCCACTTGACATACCTCCGGGGAGAAAGTTAATTAAAGAAGAAGTTGCAGAAGCACTAAGACTTGCAATTATAGCTGAACTTGATGCTATCAACCTTTACCTCCAGTTAGCTAGAGCAATTGATATTGATAATGTTAGAAAAGTTTTTGAGGAAATTGCGCGAGAGGAAAAAACACACGTTGGCGAATTCCTAGCCGTGCTCAAAAACCTTGATCCTGAGCAAGTAGAGGAACTAAAAAAAGGAGCTGAAGAAGTTAAACAGCTTACAGGAATTACTATAGCAGATCCTGTTAATAGCTTGAATTCTATAAGCAGTAACAATCCTGGAGATTTTGAGGGTATTGTTGCTAGCGAGGTCAAAAAACTCGTAGATGCTGCGCGAGTATTGGTCAAGAAGTTGCCCGTGGTTGTTCTAGGTCGTGGGGTTGATGTTGCTGTACTTGAAAGCGTTAACGAGAAGATAGAGAGAACTACAATCCCATTATGTGAGTTAAGCTATAGGTTTAGAGTATCACAGAGAGCGCTAGACTACGCCATGAGAACTAGACAACCAATAGAAATGCCAGAAGCCGTCAAATCGGCTATAAGTTTAGCCACAGCTGAAGATAAATTCGTGGCAGAGGTATTACTTAAGGAAGGTAGAACAAGGTTACCTCTAGGTAAATGGGAGGAACCGGGGACCTCGGTTATAGAGATAGCTAAAGCTGTTAACGAGCTTGCTAAGCGAGGCTACAAACGACCATATATACTTGTGGTTAGTTTAGCGCGCTACACAAAGCTATTAAGTGTTAGCGAAAAATCGGGGGTTACAGATCTTGAACGTATAAAAATGCTCGTAGATGAAGTAGTAAGTTCTCACGTTATTCCAGATGATAAAGTACTAGTAATTTCATCAACACCAGAAGTACTAGATGTAGTATATGGTGGTAACAGGGAGGTAGATTATATAGGTCCTGAAGATGGCTATCACACATTTAGAGCATGGTCATCAATAGCTGTAAGACTTAGGCTTCCCGATGGAGTAGTAGTTATGGAAGAAACCCAGGTTAAGCAATAACTATAGCATCTATCATAGTTTTTAAATTAGTGTTTTCGAATTGAATTAATACAATATATTATCCTATGTTTTTACTGGTAATACGTAAACTAATCAACTTGTTTTACTCCCAGAATTGTTCCAAGTACTGAACCAAGCACATATAGTAGTATTGATACACCAAATATCAGTAAAGTCGTTTCTGTGAATTCCCTTAAATATTTTCTGTCGTGGAGAACGGAAGCATAGAACGTTATATAAGCTACTACAGCTATGGCTAACGTAAGCATCACAACAAACGCTATTGCCAGGGATCCTATTAAGAAATATGGTAGTGCTAGAACAAGTACAACAATTAGATATGCTATAGCTGTATAAAAAGCTGACATCTTTGGGTTAAGGCGTCCTTCATGTTTTGCTTGAGCATAGGATGCTATACCCATGGATATAGAAGCCGCTATACCTGCTAAAAGCCCTGTGAGACCAGCGCTTAAAGTATTTTCAAATGCGCCAAGGGAACCTGTATAGATACCTGTTAATTCAACGAGAGCATCCGATATACCCAAAGTTATAGACCCTATGTACTTAACCCTACCTTCATCAATGTTTGAAGCAAATTCCTTTTCATGTCTTTCTTCATCTCTTATAATCTTATCAACTTCATCTTTAAGTCCAGGTTCATTCTCAATAATATTCTTATATAATTCTGTTGCATTATACTCCTTAGATTCGATGAACTTAAGTGTTACCGTTAATCCAAATAGGTAGAATATAGCTGTAAATAATAGCACCTTGAACATAGAGATTCTAGATGCACATTCCCCAACAATATTTTTCCAGAAACTATAGTGTTTAAACTCGTCTTCAGCTGCTTTTTCAAGAACTATTTTCAGTTTTTCGCTTACTAGAGGAGATTTTGCTAAGAATTTGTATACATGATGTGAAAAGTGTTCGTCCTTACACATTTCATGAATAACTTTCGCGATATCCAAGAGACTCCCCTATAAACCCGACTACTCTGATCAACGATTAGATACTGTACTCAGTTTATAAGTAGACGTATTTTGAACTATTTATTTCCACTTACTCATTATGTTTATATGAATAGACCTTGAAAATCTATAAGTATTTCGTTAATGAGTTATTAATTAATTCGAGATGTAATGTGATCTTGAGAAAAACTTGGTAACCATATAGTATCGTTAACGTTTGCTGAAGTATTCTTACTTTACTTGCCGAACCCCTAGGAACTTATGAAAAGCTTTTCTACTACTTGTCTGAGTTTCTCAATATCTACGTTCTTTGGTGCTCCACGGATATTAACTATCTCTACTAACTTAAAACTTGATCCGCTGAATAGCGATTTGATGTAGTCTTCGCTTATTTTTCCCCATCCAAAGGTGTTTAAGATTATTATAGGTTTTTCGGCATTTACTTTATTCATCAGCATTTTAATGATGTATTCTATCTGAGGAAATAGTTTGTTTTCATAGGCTGAGGCACCTATAATAATTGCATAAGCATCTATAGAATCCCCAATTATATCGCTTATAGGTGCTTGATTTGATTCTGTGAATGCAAATATTTTAACATTGAAGTCTTTCTTAGTCAATTCATCAACTACAACTTTAATCGATTTCTCTACTAAACCATACATAGAGCTGTAGATTACAACAATTTTTCTTTTATCTGGCTCAGCAAACCCAAGCTTATGGTAGTAGTCAACTATGAACTTAGGGTTATTCCTCCATACAAGTCCGTGGGCTGGAGCAATCAATTTTATATCTATGTTTAAATTAGCTATTTTATCAATATTTTTAACTATGTGTTCACGATAATGTCCAACAACTGTTGCAACATATTTTCTCACAAGAGGTAGGTACTGTTCAACAACCTTATTATCATCGTCAAACAATGTTGAAGGTATACCATATCCGCCAAAAACGTCGCAAGATAGTAAAACCTTTAATTCATCGATATATGTAGCTATGGTATCTGGCCAGTGAAGCCATGGAATATAGATGAACTTGAGCTTCTTATCTCCAATAACTATGTCTTCTAGGTCTTTAACTGCTTTAAACACGGGTTTAATTCCGTAGAACGAGCTAAGCATATCTTTTACAATTGGGTGTCCTAGAACAGTTACATTTCTATCAACTAACTCTAGTAGTTTTGGTAGAGAACCGCTATGATCTTGCTCCATATGGTGGATAACAACATATTTGATGTCCTTGAGATCAACAACTTTATGTAAAGCTTCTATAAATAAATCAGCATAGGTATGCTTCCATGAATCAAATAGTACTACGCCTTCATTTGTTATCAAGATATAGGAGTTGTAAGTAATTCCCTCAGGAATGCTCCATAGAGCCTCAAAGTATTTAACCTCATCGTCGTCAACTCTAAGTATGTAGAGATTTTCAACAACTTTATCTATGTGTATCTTAGGCAAATTACTACCCACATACTTTGGATGTTATTATAGGTTTATAAGGTATACGGAGATGAATATGATTAGCTAGTATAAAGTTCTAAAAAGTTTATGTAACGTGTTTTACTGATAAATTTTATGATGTAATCAAATAATCCCTAAAAGACTTAAGCTCTTTAGTTTATACTATGTCTAGAGGGATAATAATTGAGGGATAATGATTAAAAGGTTTTGTTGAGTTTGAGAAGTGTAGGCATTGCGGCTTTTGTTCAAATGTTGGTGTATGTTATTCCCTGGTAGGTGTATAAGTTGTTTATCATGTTTTATGCCTGCCCTTATGAAGCAAGAAGAAGTTGTTCTAAAGAATACTATGCCTAAGTTAGTTTAAATCTACGTTGATGGAGTCGAGTATAGTGTTTTAGAGAATATCTCTGTAGCAGAAGCATTAGAAAATAGCAGGTATAAACTTATAGACCAATAATTTAGAAAACATGTGTTAATTGTTAATTTGTAGAACAGACTGTTGCTGGACTTGCGCCTTAGTTATAATACGGTAAGCTCGAAAGAACGTGTATAACACCTGTCAACAATAATATGAGGATAGAGACAAATATTGAAGGGTTTAAGTCCCTTAGGATTGTTCACGGACCCTCCCTACATACGATAAGAGGTAAAGCTATACCATGGTGGGGATAGATTGTGTAAGCTATGTTGAAGCAGCTATATGGATTGCCGGATGTAACCTTAGATGTTCCCAATACCAGAACTATCATGTTACCTACGATAATATCTCTCGACCTTTGACGTAAGAAGAGGCTGCTATAGCCGTTGTTCACCGTCATAAAAAGTATAATACTAAAGGGATAGTAATTAGTGGTGGTGAACCTACTATCAATAGGGGATGACTTATAGAATCTTCAGAGAAATTGCTAAAAGAGTTTAAAAGAGACTAGAAGGCACCTAGACAGTAACGGGACAATCCTTACGTATGACTATATAGATCAGCTAGTTGAGGCAGGTGTAACAATATAGGTGTTGAACCTAAATGTGTAAATGTGGAAACATATATGAAGATAACAGTATAAGGGATATAAAGACCTAGCCCAGAAATACCCTGAAACATCTTGGAAAGCTATTGAATATATCTATGAGAAATACGGCGACAAAGTATACCCTAGGGATAGGACTTGTATACAATAAAAACTTAGTATCACTAGATGAAATAGCTGAAGCAGGGAGGAGAAATATTTTCGATAGATAAAAATCCAGGTTACAATACCAAATTATTTCTCAATGCTCAGAAAAGACGAGAGATATCAGGAGACCTACAGTAAAAGAGATGCTTAAGGTTAAAGAGATATTAGAAAGTCAAGGTCCAGAGACAGTAATAGTTCAAACAATCGCAGACCACATAGGCCCTAATGAGCACAGAAAAATTGGTGGTATAACATATTAATAGATGAAACACTTTATGCAGACATTATTTAAACCTTTCTTGATCTTGATATCTTACAACTTAAACTTCCATATAGATCAAATTACAAAGATAAAACTATGAGTTCTTTAATTATATACTATAGTTTAATGTGATTGTCTCTACGATTAGTCATCATCTAATGTTACCTAATTAACTAACCAGATATTTAAAAATAATGGTAGAAGTATCTCAAACATATCAGCATATATTATGAAGATAGTATGCCGAAGCTCATCATAGATTTATCTAAATAGAATATGCAAAAATGCAATCCTTAATAATTACAAAATTACATGAACACATATCTTATTGAAACAATAAGTTTTTAAATCCTTCCATATTCTGGTTGTCTCCCTAGGAGGTGTATATTATTGTATCGCTGGACATAATTTTAGGGATATCGTTATACTTCATAGCTATACTAATAGCGGTATTCTATGCGGTTAAAACTAAGGGTAGAAATGAAAAAGAACAATGTAGTGATTCCTAATGACATACTTAGTTATTATATCTATGTTGCTTTACTTAATTTCAATGCTTTTGTTAGGCTATGTAGCTATGCGAAAAGTAAGAAGTGTTGAAGATATATACGTTGGAGGCATGAATGTTGGTGGAGTTTTAACAGCATTATCGTTTTTTACAACATATTTTAGCTCGGTAGTATTTGTTGGAGCTACAGCTTTAGGATGGAAGTATGGCTTACCTATAGTCTGGAAGGATGTATTTGTTGTATTAGTGGGAACATTATTTGCTTTCATATTTCTAGGGGCTAGGTTAACATGTTTATCGAGGGTGCTGAAGTTTACATCTGTTGTAGGGTTCATTGAGAAGAGGTATAAATCTAGGATTGCTGGTGTGGTAGCCTCCATTATTATATTCGTTGGTTTACTAATCTATGTTGTATCTATTTTAGTCGGTATGGTTAGAGCAGTAGAAGCTGTAATAGTAGATATAGATTACACAAGTGCACTCTTGTTGATAACTATTGTAACAGCTGTTTACACCGCTATGGGTGGCTATATAGCCCAGGTATGGACTCAAGCAGCCCAAGCAATATTTATGATCGGTATGGCTTTAACTATATGCATAGCATCCATGCTAAAGGTGGGGGGTTTGTTTACATTATATCAACAACTAAAATCCGTAGATCCTTCGTTAGCTGGATGGCCATATAAAGATTTTCTACCATTATTTTCGCTATACTTAAGCTTAGGATTCTTAGGATGGGGTAATCCTGCTTTACTACTAAAATTTGTAAGTGTAAGAGATAGAATTTCGTTAAGAACAGCAGTAATTATATCAACAACACTTGTAGCAGTATTTACATTATCTCTTAATGTAGCATCAGCAGCTTCTAGGCTAATAGTTAGCGGCGATGTTAAGCCTGACCACGCGTTTGTGTATCTTGTGAAATATGTGCTTCCACAAGGATTCGATATAGTGTTTCTTATAGCGATTCTCTCAGCTTCGATGTCAACTATAACAGCGTTGTTAGGTGTTATGACCCAAACCATAAGGGATTTGATTGGCGCTAGGTTAAAGCTAGCCCATAGATATGAAGTGTTATTCTATAGGTTTACAACTATTGTGTTAGCGTTGATATCGATGATATTAGCGCTAAAACCTCCAGAAATGATTGTATTCTTATTTGGTGTTACCACATCAATACTAGCAGGTGTTCTAACAGGTCCTGTGGTATACGGATTATACTCAAGAAAGATAACAGCATCATCAGTTGTAATATCTATGGTAATAAGCTTTGCTTTAGCTATAGGTATTAGTGCTTACGGCAGTTTTAGAGCGCCGTGGACTTATTACTCCTTTATACCAACAATACTAGTATCATTTATGCTACCACCTATAATAAGTAGTTTTAAGCTAAAAATCAATTAAATGCTTAGAATGTGTTGGTAAAGCAGTATATTTTTTATACTCTATATCAGCCACAAATATAATTTATACATTTTTATCTATGTATGGGTTGAGTGTTCATGTAAAACTACTTGGTTAGGTTAATCCTCTTAATTAAGTATTTTAGTTTAACATTGTAAGCTATTTGATGAACAGTAAACATTATAATGATAAGTACTGTTACTGGATAATGGCTGGAGAGCTATTGGTTTTACTTACCTTATGGGATTATTTAATAAAAATGCTAGTCGATGTATTTTAACTTTTTCTTTAATCTCTAAGTTTGAAAACATTTTGTTGCTAAACTCACAATACAAGCAGTAGAATATTTTCAAAATCTTAATTCATTATTACGACTATATATAATGTATTTTCCATAGAATTATTGTGATTAATAATGTATATACTTAAGTAATTCAAGGGCTATATATTACCGTGGTATTGTTTGACTTAAATCTGATATGCTAGTTGTTATAATTAAGTTATAATTAATTAGTGATATTAAAGCTTAAATTCGGGCACCCGATGATATATGGTTAGGTTAACCATATGTGGTTGAGAGCATGCAGTTAAGGTCGTTAGTTTTAGCATTAATAGCTGTATTGATGCTTGGGTTAGGTATAGCTATAGGCTACTTTATAGCACCTCCGCGTGAATCAATAGTAGAGAGAACAATAACATATACCTATACGCATACAATGACATCTCCTGTATACCAAACCTTAACAGTTGTTCAAACTGTTGAGAAAAGAGCTCCTGTATCTATTGTTGATGCTTTAGGTAGGATAATTACTTTTGAGGAATTTCCTAAGAGAGTTATATCTTTAGCTCCATCGATAACTGAGATACTTTTTGCCCTTGGTCTAGGGGACAAAGTTGTTGGTGTTACAAGCTACTGCAACTATCCACCTGAAGTACCAAAACTCGTAGAAGAAGGTAAACTAACTACTATTGGCGGCTACTGGAATCCAGACATAGAAAAAATAATAGCATTAAAACCAGACCTCGTAATAGGATCCTCAGGTACAAGAAGTCATGTTGAGCTTAAGGATAAATTAGAAGGACTAGGTATAAAGACGGTCTACATTAGGGGTTCGGGTGCTAGTAGTGTTGAGGAAGTACTCTCAGATATAGCAACAATAGCTAAGATATTTGGTGTTGAGGATAAAGCCAACGAATTGGTGAACAATATATCTAGTGAAATAAGCTATGTTGTAAATAAATTAATGGAGGCTAATGTAACTAAGTTAAAAGTCTTTGTTCTCTTAGGTCCACCGACATGGGGGCTTTATAGTGTTGGTGGAGATACATTCCTTGGATGGGTATTATTCACGGCGGGAGGAAATAACATAGCTTCTAAGTACTCTGGATGGCCGTTGCTAGACTTTGAGTACGTAGTTTCACATGATCCAGATGTAATTATAGCAACAAGTATGGGTTTAAATCCAGAGGATGTAGTTAAGGAGATAGGAAACACTTTATTGAAGGAAACAAAAGCTTTTAAGGAGGGTAGGGTATACGTGGTATCACAAGAAGCTGAAGATATTTTGGTAAGACCAGGGCCGAGAATCGGTAAAGCAGTTAGGCTTATGGCACAGATACTTTATCCAGAAATATTCGGTAATCCAGAGGTAGAAATGGTTTTTAAGATAAAATAAGATATTTTGTCTTTCATGTAATTTAAAAATAAACGGAGCTGAATACAAATGGCGTTAGAAATTAGGAAGGAGAGTATCAATAGATTTATTTTTTCAATAACTTTATCAGCTGTTTTCCTATTTGTGTTTTTCATTTTTTCTCTATCTGTTGGAACATCAATGATACCTTATAGTGAAGTCCTATACTGCTTACTTAAAATTGAGTGTAGCAAATTAACTGAATTACTTATCAGCTATAGGTTCACTAGGTCTACAACAGCAATGCTAACAGGGGCTCTACTAGCAATTTCTGGTACATTGATGCAGTCTATTGCTAGAAATCCTTTAGCTGAACCATATATACTGGGGCTCTCTTCAACAGCTTTAACAGCTCTAGCATTAACAATAGTAGTTAACCCAACCGTTATTGCTTCGAGATCTCTTTCCATGATTATAACTTTTCTAGGAGCTTTGGGAGGTTATTTTTTGACTTCTACTTTAAGTCTTTTAGCTGGAGGTACAAGTTATTCCCTAATCTTATCGGGTATAGCTGTTACAGCAACTTTTTCAGGGTTTTCTCATATACTTCTATACATAGTGCAATCAAAACTCAGATCCCCGTATCACCTGTTACTCATGGGTACATCGGCTACGGCTCTAACCCAAGATATATACATACTTCTTGGAATTTTATCAATAGGTTTAATCGTTATATATGTTCTTGGTTTACCTAAGAAATTAAACGCTTATGTCTTTGGCGATACTTTTGCTAAACAACTTGGCTATAACCCTAAGAAACTATCCTTAACAACAGCAACACTTGTAAGCATATTAACGGGATCTAGTGTTGCTGTTGTAGGTATAGTAGGGTTTATAGGGTTAGCGGCCCCGCATATAGCAAGGCTAGTAGTAGGTTCATCAGATCACAGGGTAACGATAATTTTATCGGCCATACTAGGTGCAACTATAACTGTGTTAGCTGATGTAGGGGCTAGGGTTCTTGCTATACTTACAGCACAAGGCGAATTTCCTCTTGGAAGTGTAACAAGTGTGATTGGCGCACCTTTTCTTGCATACCTAATAATCAAAGGTGTTAAGAGATGAAGATAGAAGTCCAAGGTTTATCTTTCCACTATAACTCTGTGCCAGTACTTGAAAATATATCTTTAGTACTCGAACCTAGAAAGGTAACTTGTGTTATTGGGCCTAATGGAGCTGGTAAAACAACGCTTCTCAAGGTTATAGCGTCTATACTAAGCCCTAGTAAAGGAGCTGTTTACATAGATGGAAAAGATTGCAAGCTCTATGATCCTAAAGAGTTGGCAAGGTTGATAGCTTACGAAGAACCCTATATATCGAGAGATCTACCTATGACTGTGCTCGATTTTTTACTTACAGCTCGCTATCCTTATCACAAAATACTACGCTACTTTGAATCTATTGAAGATCTCGAAATAGTTGATGCTGTTGCTAAAGACCTTAACATATCTCATTTGCTAAGTAGGAGGTTGGACCAGCTTAGTAGCGGAGAACTCCAGAGGGTGATAATATCCCATGCCTTAATTAAGAAACCTAGTGTATTGCTACTAGATGAACCTTCAGCATTCTTGGACATAAGGTATAGATTCGAAATACTTGACTACGTGAAAAAGTATACTGCTAAAGAAGGCTTAGTAACGGTGGTAGCTATACACGATCTTCACCTTGCCTCGATGTATTGCGACCTTGTAGTCGTAATGGATAGGGGAAGAATAGTATACTCAGGTTCACCGTTGGAGGTATTCACAAGCGGTATAGTAGAGAAAGTATACGGAATTGAAATAGATCTAGTAAAACTAAGTGACGAAAAATTGGTTGTTGTACCTAAACCGAGGCGAGACTTTTTAGGATGATCCTATGTCCTCGGGTAGTTCGGGTTACGTAGTTGTAAACCCCAATGAATCAGTAGGTAAAGTTAAAGATGGAAGAACCTTAGCTGTATACGTAATTGGCTCAACTATGACTTCAACTATACCGGGTATCTCTATAGCAGGAACAATGCCGATAGCAACACTATTTACACCAGCTCTTGATGTAGAGTATCTATACTACGGTAAACCGGTTACGTTAGACATTATACCTACAACACCTACAGGTATACCTACGCCAGCTATAATAACAAGGACTTCACTACAATTATCGAGGGTACCGTTTGTAGTTATTGACACAGGTTCTTACGTATCACCGAAAATGCCAACAATAGCTCTACCTAGCCGATGTATAGGTGGAAGAATAGATAAGGAGAACGCTCTTCCCTTTGGAACCTCGGAGAAGTTATTCAAGGAAGCTAAATACGTTGGATCTACGCTTGGAGCAGTGACAGATGTTGTACTTGTGGGGGAGAGTATTCCTGCAGGAACAACGACAGCTATGGCTATACTCCAAGCCTTAGGGTACCAAGGGGAAAACTTAGTTAGCAGTTCGACGAGTAGAAATCCGCTTGAATTGAAGAAAGTTGTTGTCGATAAAGCTCTGCAGAGAGTTAAAGGAGGGGAAGACCCGTTTACACTAAACGATATCGTTGGGGATCCACTGCATATATCTGTTGCTGGTTTAGCGCTAGGTGTAGTTGAAGCAGGTGGTATTGTTGTACTCGCTGGGGGTACGCAGATGCTAGCTGTTTTAGGGCTTATGAAGAGCGTATCTCCAAGCTTTGACCAGTCTAAGGTTATTCATGCCACTACTAGGTGGATATTCTTAGATAAAGGTAAAGAAGTGCTCAATTTCATAAAATCAGTTGTGCCCAGTGTAGGCTTTGTGTATAGCGTTCTAGATTTCAGCGATGCACCATTTCAAGGGCTTAGAGCTTACGAAGAAGGATTCGTTAAAGAAGGGGTAGGAGCAGGGGGTACGGCGTTCTTGGCTGTGGCTAAAGGTATAGATATCAACGACCTAGTTGAAGGTATATATCAAGAATATCACCGAATTACTGCTCAATAGTTGCCCACTATGACTAAACCAATACTCTTAGATAAAGAAACACTACTTATAGACCTTAGAGGCGAGTACTTAACGATATCGACAGCTGGATGCCCAAAGGTATACTCAAATATAAAGTACATAGTTTTTAAATCTATACCTAAGAATTTCGGCTTTGTAGATCTTGACAACTACTGCAAAGAGTTAACTAACTCAATAGGCTTAGACTACGAAAAAACAACTGTTTTCCTTACAGCAGTAGATGTTTCAACCTATAGCCATAGTGTATACACTTATAACAACGTGAAGGCAGAAGCCTATGTTACATTTGGTATAAACAGACCTTCATGTATAAGCAATATAGAGAAAAATGCTACCATAGACATAGATACAATCAATGTAGCAATAATCGTGGATAAACCCCTTGACCCAGTCGGGCTTCTAGATCTATTTAGGCTTGTATCTGAGGTAAAGGGTGCAACCATAGCTTTAGGTGGACCCACATGTATGTTTGGGGCTTCTATAGGTACAGCATCAGATGCTTTAGCTGTTGCAGCTCCTAAAGGTGTTGAAAAGTTTGCCGGTATAGCTACCCCTGTGGGTATAGCTTCAGCTTTAGCTGTCCTGAATGCGTTATCAAAACATCTGAAGATTGTTTCTAGTGGAAGCTATATAGTAAAGAGCCTTGGCTTCAAAGACTTAGATGAAATTATTAGAATTATTATGAAGGTATATGCAAAAGCTAGGATACCTCAAATAAGCGATGAGAAGATCAAAGCCGAAGTAGAGAATGAGTTAAATATGATTATAGATGACCCCAATGTTGGTATGTTTATAAGAGGGTTAAGACTTCTTGAGGTAGCTCTAGCTCTAGGCGTTGTACCGGTTATAAACATAGACGAATACATATCTGATTCGCCAGGCATAGTAGTCGATGAATTAGCAGGAAAATCTCTTGCGGAATACATAAACGGATTCAAAGGCTTACTAGCTTACTACTGGGTTGAGAGATTAAAGGAAAGAGGCGAGGTAGAGGAGATAAGATCTCTGCCTCCAATAACAGACGATCTTGTAGCAGCACTGGTAGGGGGTATACTAAGTAGGGTCTACGACAAATATTCAAGGTCTTAAACCATGAATTTTGCTGCAAAAGTTAATCATCTAGTGGTCTTACATGGTGTATCGACAAATGTTTGATGTAGTCATAATGGCTGGAGGCAAAGGTTTGAGACTTGGAGGAATAAAAAAGCAATTCCTTAGGATATGCGGCACAAGATTAATTGATGTGGCTTTAGAAGCAGCTAGAGAAATCAACAGTAGGAGAATACTTATTTGCTTATCTAGAGAAGATTCAACCCTCATGGGGGATGTAGAGGACCCTAGAGTTGAAGTTGTTTTATGTCCTGGTCAAGGGTATGTAGAGGATCTGAACTATATACTTAGATTATCACGGTTCCCAGTTCTAGTATTACCTGCTGATATGCCTTTCCTAACCTCAGACGTATTGAATAAATTTCTAGATGTAGCCCAGGGAGAGCTGGCAGATGTAGTAACGTTAATGATTTGTAAAAATAATGAATGCAGGGAATCGGGTATATCGTTATTTAGAAGTTTTGGTGGTAGTTGGGTTAACGTATACTTTGAAGAACGCCCGGAATTAAGGGATGTAGACACTATGGAGGATATGGCATGGGTTGAAAGCATATGCGGTTCCATGGAGGAGATCGAGAAGCAAAGATAGATTTTAGCTCTAATATCAACCCATTAGGCCCACCAAAAGAGTTGCTGAACATATTATCGAATTGCGTAGACCTTAATGTTATAAGGAGCTATCCAGATTATCAGTATAAAGACCTACGTAAATCAATAGCCATTTTCTATAATTGTGTACCCGAAAATGTTGTACCAACAAATGGTGCGGCAGAAGCTATTAATCTAATTATCTTAGCTGCTAAACCTAGAAAACTACTTGTTGTAGAACCATCCTATGGAGAGTACGAAGAGCTGGCTAAAGTCCTAGGTATAGACTACGTGGATGTTTATCACCGTAGGACTGTATCTAAGTTCTATATCGAATTTAATGATTTAAAGAACTTCTGCGAAGATGAAGAAACTTTGATAGTTATCACAAATCCCAATAACCCAACAGGCTCCTACATTACTATTGATGCGTTATTCTATGAGCTTGAAAACTGCAAAGCAAAAGTACTTATAGATGAGGCTTATACTGAGCTCTGTAGTTGTTGCCCTATAGAGGTTGCAAAGAATATTCCGAAGAATTTTTCTATAGTAAGATCCTTGACGAAGTGGTTATCTGTACCTGGGCTTAGGATAGGTTTTGCTTACTTAGTAGATGAAGAGTTGCTTAAGAAGGTTGACACACTTAGACAACCATGGAATATCAACAGCATTGCTGAGTGCATAGCTGTTAATTTATTGAAGCAGAAGAATGTATTGATAGATTTTATAGAAAATTCGAGGAAATATATAGAATTTGAGAGAAATAGAGTTTCTAAGGCTCTCGAAGAACTAGGGTTTAAGGTATTTGAAAGCGTTACCAACTTTTTGCTTGTAGACCTAGGCGTTGATGGAGATAAAGTTGTTGTAGATCTTAAGAAGAAGGGTATAGCCGTTAGAAGTTGTAAAAGCTTCAAAGGACTTGGGCCTAATTACATTAGAATAGCTCTTAGAAGCATAGATGAGAATAACGAGCTTATTAAAGCCTTAGCCCAGGTGGTATACAATAGCAAGTTCTAAAGATATTATCAAATCGTTTCTTTCCCTTTTATCCTTCTTTACTGTAATACCTGTGCCGAGAAAACTTCTTGGTGCCTCTCTGTTTAAAGACCTATATCTACTACCGCTGATAGGCTTGGTAAGAGGAGGGACGGCCGTATTACCTCTGGCTATATACCAGCTAACGGGGGTGGGCAACACATATATTATAGCTTTTACAGCTATAGCCTTTCACTTCATATTGCAGGGGTTCCTCCATGCAGATGGGTTAATAGATTTCTCAGAAGCTATTCTAGCCCATAGATTTGGAGTTGATGGTTATAAGGTTGTTAAGGATAGATATAAAGGTTCTTATGCAATAACCTCATTTTGTGTATATGTACTAGGTCTTTTCTCATTTATCATAGCTCTTACTGAGAGGTTATCAATAATTAAGCTAATGTGTTTGCTAGTTATTAGCGAGGTATGGTCTACTACAAACATAGCCATTCTATCCTACTCTAGTAGAGAACCTCCGGAGGGTTTCGGAAAAATATTTAAAGAAAACTTAGACAAAAGCGATGTAGTTCTGAGCACAATTATATCTTTTGCTATATCGATTACTTTATTGTTTATCACAAAAATGGGGCTTTGGTTTTTAATTGCGATACTAATATCCCTTATTTTCAACGTAGTTTTATCTAGAACTCTTGCGTATAAGGTTCTAGGATTTGTTAATGGAGATGTTCTTGGGTTTTCATCAGAGCTTTTCTACTTATTATCTTTGATATCATGTTGGGTGATTGCATGGATTTAACTTGGCTCTACCCGAGGAATGTAGTAGAGTTTTCAATTATTCTATTAATAGCCTTAGCTTTAGACTGTGTATACCCATTTCACCGCGGAATCATGTACAAAATACATCCGGTGCACACCGCTTACTTCATGGCATTGAAAATATTTCGTAAGCTTCCTAAGACAAAAGCTATGGGTATTGGTATATGGTTTGCCGTTGTATCTACACATCTAGTTTTTTATGGTATACTGCTGTACTTATCTAGTATCTTGAACAGGATGCTATGGCTTATTATTGCCATGTATATCTTAAAAGTTTCAATATCTTTGAAGCTCCTCTTAGACCATGTCCGTAGAACTGCTATATGTCTTGCAAATAATGATATTGTTTGTGCAAGAGAAGCTATCAGTGGTGCTGTTAGGAGAAGTGTTTCACAGCTTGGAGAAGGCCACATTTCTTCAGCAGCTATAGAGACTTTATTCGAGAACATAGTAGATGGATTTATATCACCTCTTCTATACTACTTAGTTATTGGACCTCTTGGAGCCCTCTTTCAGAGGCTTGTTAACACTATGGATGCAGCTCTTGGTTATAAAGAAGGAGATTTCATTAAAGTTGGATGGTTTTCAGCGAAAGCAGACGATGTTGTTAACTATATACCTGCAAGACTAACTATGCTCCTGATGATAACTCTATGTATTTTAATTAAAGGTTCGCCTAGAATTAGCATAAAGATAATCAAAGAGGAAGGGGAGCATATCGAGAGCATCAATGGTAGAGTGGTGATATCCGCAGCATCAGGTTGTCTACAAGTTAAGCTTGAGAAAATAGGTGCTTATACTGTAGGAAGAGAATACGGTCTTCCAAAGAATTCAGATATAATCAAAGCTCTAAAGCTATCGATATACTTATGCATCTCCTTTGTATTACTAGAACTTGTTCTCTACACGCTCTATTCATAGATTACAGCATATGGTTGAACTCCATGAACCAAAAAGTTGCTCTCTCTAAAAGCTACCTAGATTATTTAAATAATACTGAGGTTGTTGAAATAAAGTCGTTACTACCCCACGAGGATATAAATTCAAAACGATTAATAAGAACTCTCAAAGCCATTAAATCTGAAGAAGGTTTAATGAAACCCATAATCATTGATAGCAAAAAAAGTATTGTTATAGATGGTCACCATAGACTTAAGGCTTTAATGCTTCTTGGGGTAAAATATGTACCAGCTTTAGTAGCAGATTACTATAAAGATATAGTAGATATCAATAGCTGGATGTATATAAAATCAAAAAGAAAAATATCTTATAGAGATATCATATCATTGGTAGAATCCATAGAAGCTTTATCAAAACGTGGTAGTAACCATGTTATTGTTAAACTAGGTGAATCTACCTACGAAATCAAAGTCGATAGCGTAGATTTTTATTTTGCTCTAAAGAATTACATAAATAGTATCAATAAACTAGGTTTAACTAAAAGACCTACAAATACAGCGCTGTGTCTAGCCAACGATATCTGCATAGCTATGCCTAAGTTATCAGTAAACGATATCTATAAACTAGTTTCGAAAAACGACGTTTTACCTCCGAGAACAACATACCATATAACCCCTCTCAAATACGTTAAAATATTCTATCCATTGAAGGCTTTAAGCAGGGTGTGAAACAACATGGGTTTACGTATAGCCTTCGTTTCAGGGGGGAAAGATTCGTATTACGCTGTTTATCGCTACAGCA
>JAWASI010000004.1:0-5470 GCA_038892955.1 Ignisphaera sp. | reverse complement strand
GATAATGCTTATTTACGAATTTCCAAGGCCAAGTCCCCACATAATAAACATAGGTAAATCAATAGAAACTCTTCTTTTAGGCGGGTTACCGGTTATAGTGGTTAAACTCAACAAAGGTAGAGAATTCAACGAAACAGCCGAAGTTCTTAAGAAACTTAATGCGGATACATTAATTGCTGGAGATGTATACGTAGAAGAGCACTTAAACTATATGGAGAAATTAGCTAAAGAAGTAGGTGCAACATTAGTAGAACCCCTATGGGGATACGATCCACAGGAGCTGATATATAGGGAATTTGAGTCAGGTATTAGATCAGTTGTAATTGGGTGTATAAATCCCCTTAATAAGTGGTTAGGTGTTGAACTCACTATAGATAACATTAGCGATTTTGTTAAGGAAGCTGTGAACTTAGGCATCGACCCTCTTGGTGAAAGGGGTGAATACCATACAGTAGTTATTCACGGTCCACTGCATAAGACTTCTATGAATTACAAAGTTGTAGAAAAGCTTATTTTCGATAATTACAGTATACTGAGAATTATATAGGAAGATCTTTACTTTATTAGTGGAACACATAATAATATTTTCTATATGTAGTTAACATAGGGTCTATAAGTGAAGAACTAGCTGTTTAAAAATATATAGGGAATTAAAAGTAATAGACATACAGTCAGTTACTATAACACTATATAATGCACTACTCTTCTAAATTTACTAAGGTCTTAGCCTCGGAGTTTTCGGGGTTGCGAGTTGTTCTTCTATTGATTTTCCTTCTATATAGTTAACTATAGCATTGACAGCGGCTTTAAACATTTTCCTTAGTGTTGTATGCGTAAATACAGCCATGTGCGGTGTCACAATAACATTGTCAAATTTTAGAAGTGGATGATCTGGTGGTATAGGTTCTCCTTCTACTACATCGAGGGCTACAAAATCAACTATACCTTCTTTCAAAGCCCATATAAGTGCTTCAGTATCTATTATTTCTCCTCGTGCTGTATTAATTATTATTAAACCTCTTTTTGCTTTAGATAGAATTTCTTTATTTACAGCGTGGTACGTTTCCTTCGTCAGAGGTGCATGGATTGATACTATATCGCTTCTCTCGAATAACTCGGTTAATGAGTTAACAGGTTCTGAACCCATTTGGAGCATTTTCTCTTTGGGTATATAGGGATCATATGCTAAAACCTTGGAATTGAACCCTTTAATTAGTATTTCTGCAACCCTAGAGCCTATGTTTCCGAAACCCATTATGCCGACAACGGCTTCACTTAGATCTTTTGGACCGGCAAGTTCATTAATGAATTTAGTGTCGTAAACAGCTACACGAATTCTACCTATTTTTACAAGTTTATCGGCTTTCGTAATTCGTCTTAAACTAGTTAGTATGAGAGCTACTGTATGTTCAGCAACAGCTTCTCTTTCTACATAGGGAGGAATCCTTGCTACTGCAACCCCTAGTTCTTCAGCAGCTTTGATATCTACGTTATCGTATCCAAGCCCAAACCTAAAAACTAAGAGAACATCTTTGTTTAGCTCAAAGAATTTTCGTCCGTAGCGTGGATAAGTAGATACTATTAAGAAGTGATAACCTTGTAGAACTTTTGCTAGTTCCTCCTCGGAGATCTCTTTTGGTACTGTTATAAAGTCTATCCTATCGCAATACCTCTTCAGATACCCAATTAAATCGGATATGTAAATATAATCTTTTAAGAAATCATAGTTAACCATAGCTAAGCTATAGAGTTTGCTACACATAATGATTACCTTTATGATTACCTTACAATTTAATTTCTTTGATTATTTTATCCATTGATGATCTAAGTATAGACATATCGGACATTAGGCTAACAAACCTGAAGCCCATAGCTATATGCTTTTTAGCGAAATCTACATCAAAAGCATAGATCCCTGAAACTTTATCATATTTTTGACAAGCTTTAACTATTCTTTGAAGAGCTTCTATATATTTGGGGTGATTGTATTGCATTGGTATTCCAAGATTAACAGTTAAATCCATAGGTCCCACAAAGAGCACGTCAATTCCATGGGTAGCGGCTATATCTTCAACATTTTCAATAGCTTCTTTGGTTTCTATCTGAACACTTATCACAAGCTCTTCAGCTTCAAAATACCTGTAGTAATTTAGAAAATCTCTTGCTCCATATAGTATACATCTCCTAGGACCAACACCTCTGACACCAGCTGGTGGATACCGGGCATATCTAACTACGTTTTCTGCCTCCGACCTACTATTAACCCAAGGAACCATGATACCTGTTGAGCCTACGTCAAGAACTCTCTTAATAAAAACCATATCATTCCAAGGAACTCTAGTAATTGTAGCTATATCGGGGTTTCTTACACCCATTAGTAGAACCTCAAGTGTGGAGATATCTATTGGTGCATGCTCTAAATCAAATACCATCCAGTCTAGCGGAAGCGTAGACAAAACTTCAACAACGTCTGGATGTGCGATTGTTATCCAAGTACCTAATGTTAACTCTTTATTTTTTAATTTACGTTTAAGATTTTTCGACATACAAATCAACCATAGGTAAAACTAAGGGTTAGAATTATTTAAGAGTCCTGGACATGAATATCAACGCACGTCATTAATATGATTTCTGGTATACCTCGACTTTCACGATAAAGTAATCACAATAATGTATTAAAGAATTAAAGAAATTTTAAACTAGTAAAGTTATTACTCGATTAGCTAAATCTATAACAATAGTGGAATAGGATGATATATTGGGTAGTATTGTTATCGTTAGGAATATTGTAAAAAGATTTGGAAAAATAGTTGCTGTTGAAGGTCTTTCGTTTGATATTGGTGAAAGAAGTATATACTGTTTAGTGGGTCCTAATGGTGCTGGTAAAACAACTACCCTTAAAATTGTTGTTGGTCTTATAAAACCTGATTCAGGCTATGTTGTAGTTGATGGATACGATGTTATTAGGAATAGAATTGAGGCATTGAAGCGAATAAGCTTTGTACCTGACTATCCTGATTTTCCAGGTCATTTAACAGCTCTTGAAGTTCTATACCTTGTATCTGCGCTAAGAGGTTTCAAAAAAGAGGATGTCGAGGACCAGATTAAGTATTACGTAGATTTGCTCTACTTCGGAGAAGAGATCAAGAAACCTGTGAGAATACTTTCACGCGGAGGACTACAGAAATTAGCAATAATAGCTTCGCTAATTGTTAAGCCAAAGGTTGTTGTAATGGACGAGCCTTTAACTAATATAGATATAGATTCGCAAATTTCTTTCAAGAAAGAAATCAAGTTACTAGCAAGCAGAAATGGAATATCTTTTCTTATATCAAGTCACATGATACCTCTTATAGAAGGTGTATGCACAGATGTTGGATTAATAAACAAAGGCAAGATGGTCTTCGAAGGAACAATGGAACAAGCACTTAATATTGCTGGAGAAAAAGCAAGCTTCGAAGAATTTTATGCAATAATAATGGGTAGAAAAACGTGAGGAAAGCTTTAGCCATCGCGAAAACCTTTGTGTTATTTGGTATTAGACAATTCTTTGTAGGTACGCCGATTAAGAGAATTCTCTACACTAAATATGAGTTCCTAGCGATTATCACTACAAACACTGTATCTATTTTGACGGCTCTTATCTTAAGCTACATCTACGGTGAAGATTTATTTATTAATCCTTGGAAATCCAATATATTTATAGACTTAATTTTAGCTTTTTTCTTAGTATTTACATCAATTATATTTATCTTCACACCAGCAAAGGGACTAAGCTTACCTCCTGGCTACGAATTCCTACTATATCAACCGGTAAAGCACGATGAGATAATCACGGGTATTACATTGGGAATTACCCTTCAGAGCATAACGATATTCATGTTAATGGCATCTATTCCGTTAGCTATATCCTTTTTCTTTAACACTACATTAGGCTCTATACCACCTTCTTTAAGAGTCATTGTATCACTTATTCTACTACTAGTATATGTTATGGTATACTATATACCTTTTACCTTAGTATTGGATGTGGTAAAAACGATATTACTTAAGAAGAGAAGAGATTTTTATTTCCTTTCTATACAGATCATAGCATTTGTGTACATATTCATAGGGATCTCCCATTCCATAATTCTATCCATAGACAGCGGTTTCCCCACGATATCGTCTATCTTAACAATACCGATAAAATTACCCTACATAATAGCTTTTGAGATATCAAAATTCATAGGTTTTATTGGCTATATTTTTGGAATAATAGCGGCATTCAGTACATTCTATGTCTTAATAAGATACGTAAACCCATTTTTAAGTGTAGAAGATTTTATAAGCATAAGGGATGTTTATGAAGAAAGATTGGCTAAACAAATAGAGAAAGAATTGAAAAGAAAACCCTTAATTTCGTGGGTATCGCCTGAAGAAGTTTTAAAGCAAGTTCTAATAGACTTGTCCCCTCTAAATCCTCGTAATAATGTCAAGCGCTATACATTAGCCTTTTTAGTTGTTATATCTATAGCTTTTATCCTTAGAGTAGTATTTATGAAGATACATTATATTACAATAGAAAATCTAGGGGCTTTCTCGGGATTTATAATAGGGGTTGGTATTATGTTTATGCACATACCTTTAATAAACGAGCTTCTCTCCAATGACCTTAGATCTCTATGGATTCTCAAAATTTATTCCTGCAACGATTTACCATTTGTAAAGATCTTAAACATCAAGTACTTATCTTATCTAGGAATAACATTAGCTATTTTAAGCTTGTTTAGCTCAATAGTTCTTCGAAACCTTCACCTACTATTTTTACCAATACTAATTCTTCCAATAACTTGCTTATCTATTAACTTAGTTATTGTACTCGGAGTTAAATACCTAAGAAAACATAGAGGAAAACCCTTAATTTACTTCAGCTCTACAAGTGGTACGCAGCTGGATATTTATGCTTCAATACTCATGTTACCCGTAGTACCATCTATGATTGGTCTATCTCTCTTTACTTCTCTTATCGCAAATAGAATACTTGTTGACATTGGTTTTATGCTAACCTTAATAGCTTCTATCCTTGTATTTATTTTACTGAATCTACTATTAACAAAATGGGTTGGTCGTTGGATTACCGAAGTCGAACTCTATTAACGCTAAACAGCTACTTTAACTTTACACCTCCATAAAACAAATTAATTCTGCTGATAGCTGTACACAGGGGGTGTCAAATGAGTAAGAAGCTTATTTTAATAGGTATAGACTCTATGATTTTAGATTTCGTGGAATACTTTTCTAAAGAAGGTATTATGCCTAATATAAACAAGCTTATTAAGGAAGGAGTGTACGGCTATGCATTACCCTCTATGCCAACTTATACCCCAACTAACTGGGCTACTATAGCAACAGGAGGAGCTGATTCTACAATTCACAATGTTTTTGAATGGGTTTTCAAATCTGATGCAAGGAATGCTGAAAGTGTTTG
>JAWASI010000003.1:51156-65050 GCA_038892955.1 Ignisphaera sp. | reverse complement strand
CAAGGGGTCTCTATCAAGTAAATCTATGGTTAACTTTATGTAGAATCTATCAAGCTGTGCCTCAGGTAGAGGAAACGTTCCTTTAAGTTCTATAGGATTCTGCGTAGCTAAAACAACGAAAGGTCTTGGGAGAAGAATTGTTTCACCATCTATTGTTACTTGTTTCTCTTGCATAGCTTCAAGCAAAGCGCTTTGAGTTCTTGGAGAAGCTCTGTTTATCTCATCTACAAGCAGTATATTCGTGTATATAGGCCCTAGACGTACCTCGAAATCCCCTATTTTCTGGTTATAAATTTTAGTTCCAATTATATCCAATGGAAGTGTATCTATTGTACATTGAACTCTAGAAAACTTTAGATTTAGAAGCTTAGCAACAACTTTAGCTGTTAAAGTCTTAGCTATACCCGGCACACCCTCTATAAGAACATGACCCTCTGCAACAATAGCGAAAAAGCATAGTTATGTGCTTCTCTCTACCCACAAGCACATTAGATGCTTCATCGACAACCTTGTTTATTACTTTGCTGAGGGCGGTCATCTTCGTATAAGAATATTAGCTTTTTCACTAATATAAGCGATCATGATTGCTGTGGATAAACACGCTAAAGCTGCAATTCCCTGCCATTGTTATCGTAGCAAATTTTGCTTCTTTACATTCTATGCTGAAGATGTTGCTAGATACTCTAGGATATTTTGGGTATAGCTAAGAGAGACCTTTACACTTTTAATAAATTCTTTGAATAGCTTAACAAAACATATCTACTCCATCGTTACAGTATAAATTCATTCAACTATAAAGACATTGAAAATAAATCTCTATATATAATCAGCGATGTTTTCTTTAATCACTTGTATTTGATATTCATTGTAGGTCTACAGCTTAGGATCTTAAAGAGATTTACATGCGGTTCAGCCAGCATCGATTTAGCTGATGCCTAACGCAACCGTTTTGGTTTTCATATTGGTTTGTATTGTTTGATGTTATTCTTCAGCTATGATCAGCGCGTTATACTTCTTTTCCGTGGAGGTGTTTGATCTTCTCCTTATCTTTTCCCAGCGGGTATAGTACCACCGGTGCTCCGTACCTGTACCTTATTATACTACACTTAACGAAGTAGAACTTGTTAGCCGCAAACATTGTACTATATGATGAGAAAGCTAGACCTATATACAAACTAAGATGAAGTGTAGCAACTCTTTGTCAAAACAATTGATAAACACCTTCTGTACTAGGGATCTCTGTAAGTATAGTTTAAGCGATTTAGATGATTTTACTTTGCTTATTTCTACCTTAGGTATAGATGTATCTGGTAACTCATAACGTTAGTCTTGCGAACCGGGGCAGGGAGCACAAACCGTCCTAGGGAAACCTACAAAACCTAGGATGGGAACGGTAACATGTATACCTTTTTTACTTAGTTTTTAATGAATTCCTGCAACCAACCGAAGCTATAAGCCTCTCCCCGAGCCCCCATCAAAGATCGCGTAAATTCTGCAAATCTAGCAACTATAACTTTGGTCTTCTTCATTAGATTGATATCTACGTAGAACCTATCTTTGGGCTATATCTTTGGTGGTTTATACCATGGATTACTAAAATTTTCCACCGGGATATACAGTATATCGTTAAGCTTAGTATATAAACTTTCAAATATTACGTACATCAAGGTTGCATCAGACTAAATAAGACGATGAACCACCCTATTGATTTTGATATCTAGTGGAAAGTAATGGGAAGTATAAGCAGCAGATTTATACCAGTCTTGGTCACAATTATAAACTGGTGTACATTTATGCAGGTGCAAGAGGGATATGTTAGCGGCTTTAAAACATTGTTTTTGGAAATAGACAATGTAATTCTCGGTGTCGCTCTCGAGATAGGTCCTAGGATTCTCTACTTAGCGCCTAAGGATAACCCAGAGCTAAATCTATTTGGTGTTGTACCAAATTTTGCTATAGAAACCCCAGAGGGTGTTTGGAGAATATATGGTGGGCATAGGCTATGGGTTGCCCCAGAGTCTATGCCTAGGGCTTACTCTCTAGATGATAAACCTGTAACAGTATCCATAGAAAATAATGGTATAACTATTGCAGGAAATCCCGAGCTCCAGAACTCTGTTCAGAAATTCATTAAGGTAAGTAAAAGCGATATAGGTGTTGAAGTCGTCCACGAAATTAAGAACATAGGTAGATGGTCTATAGAGTTCTCATGCTGGGCTATCTCTCTCATGAAGGTAGGAGGTTTTGCTATAGTACCAATAAAACCTAGATGTGTTGAGCAGGTATTCGAAGATAGATGTCTACTTCCAGATAGAGTTCTAGCTCTATGGCCTTACACAAAGCTAAGCGATAGAAGACTCATCCTCATGGATAACTACGTAGTTGTAAAACAAGATCCCCAGACAACTTATCCTCTAAAAATAGGTGTTAATGCAAATCCACGGTGGACGGCATACTATGTCGATGGATACCTATTCGTTAAGGTATTAGATGATGTAGAAGGTACGTACCCAGACTACGGCTCGGTAGTAGAGGTTTACACCAACAATAAATTTTTAGAATTAGAATCATTAGGACCAATTAGAAGAATTGAGCCTGGCGGTATTAATAGGCATAGGGAGGTATGGAAGGTAGTTAAAGTAGGTCGCCTAGAGCCTGTAGAAGAGGATATAAGTAAAATTGAATCCATCGTTCTTAAAAACCTTAAACTAGATCCAAGTAAACTAAGCTAATGACGCTAAATTAAGAGTAAGAAAAATAATGAACTCATTTCACCTTTTTATCGTACATTGTATTGTAAAACCTTGGAAATATTTTATTCCCATAAACACTAGTTAATGTATATAGCCACGGGCAATTATAAGTCCGTGAAGAAACATAAGGAGAAATCCCAATAATATCACTACCCCTCTATTTACTCTACATTTTTCTTTAAATTCTTTTGCTACTTGTTTTAGTCTTTCTTTATTAAAGTGTTGCTTTTTGTCGGTTTTTACAACTATCCTCAACATAATAAGCTAATAAAATTTGCTCAAAACCATGCTAAATCGTTAACTCTTGAATAAGTAAAGCTCTTTAAGGATAGCATATTTATCTTCTCTAGAAAGAATTTAGTAACTTCTGCAATCCAACCTCAAGAAACTCTACTAATCACTCTATATTTCACCTAACTAAGCTCTATACGTATGCAACGTACAACTACTATAAATATCCAAGAAGTAGTCGTACGGATAATTGGTTGTTATACTTTATTATAGCCTATAACTATATTAAGTAGAAACCAGTTTATTTTAACGATAGAATTAAGGTATTTAATAGTTTAGGGAAGAATAAGGGTATAGTCAGCTAATTCAAGTTTAGCTATATTGTTAAGTAGCCAAGGTTTTAAGATGCTAAATACGGCTACAGGGATATTGAATTCTTTAGCGAGTTTTAAAGTATAAGGATCTAGCTCATCTTTGACAAATTTCGAAATTTCGTCAATTCTTGCGCATTTAATAATTTCTCCACTACGTCCTGCTATACCTTCAACTATCTTTCCTAGGGCAACTATATCTGCCTTAAGTAGATAGGCTATGTATATAGATATTGAGTCGCTCGTTATATTCCAGCTATGTGGTAATTCGTTGTATATCTTTAAGAGTTTGTATGGCATGATAATAGGTATGAGTTTGTTATTCAATGCTTCAGTTATATCTTTTAGGCTATAAGCTTCAACAAAGTTCTTCGAGAATCCTTTAAGAAGTAGACCGTATACCTCCATAGCTTTTATAGCCATCCAGTGGGCAACATCGTCGTTGAATCCGGTAACCCTCTGGAGTTCTCTTATGCTATCTGCAAAAATACTTCCACCAGGGACAACAGCTATACCTATGCCATTAGAGGTAATAAATTCTAACACAGACATTAATTCCATAATTTTAGAAGGATACTTATAGAGGTGCCCACTAACTTTGAGAACAAGAAGCATAGTAATTCACCACTTTATTCAGTACCAGTAATGCTGTAGCATAAGCAGGTATAACACCTGCTAAAGGCTTCTCCAAGACTTTATCTACATCGATAAACTTAGAGAAACCTGCTCTTTTAGCTGCTTCTAATGCTATATGTTTACCTACACCAGCTAAAATAATACTGAAATCATCTAGGTTTAACCCTAGTGATGCCAACCAAGACCTAATCTGCATAAGGGCTTCAAATACCTTAAACACCTGGGCTTCGTATATATATCGAGCTATCTCCTTAACTTCCGCAATGCTAACCATAGTTTTATCTGCGCAAATAACTCTGCTAAGCCTAGCAATAGCTTCATCAAAAGTTTTGCCCCGTCCATCGGCAGTCTCTGTGGTGTAATCCTCGGGTTTTATGTGGTTTAGCACAAGGTGAACATCTCCTACAAGCGAAAAACGTTCTCTACATATGTTTGTGTAGTAACCTTTGAACGGAACTTTGCTGACTATAGAGGAAACATCGGTTCTTAGCGTACCTAGGTAAACGAGCTCACCGTAGAGAAGTTTCTCGGGATCTGTTCTACCTCTAATCATGGTTCTACAGTCTACAATAGGTATAATTGTTGTAGTTGTGCTACCGATGTCTACAAATAAAATGTTTTTGATATTATAGTTGCAGGCTATACGCTCTAATAACCAAGCACTTGCAACCCAATTCGCTGCTGCAATAGTTATAGGTTTTGTTTTTGCTTCGCCTGCTTTAACAAGGTTTGCATTAAAATCAACGTATAGCCTGTTGCTAGCGTCGCTAAACACATCCTCGATTAAATCTACTATTTTCTTAACACCCTCTTCCTTGGTTGAGAATACATCGCTTAACTCAGCAGTCATACAAACACCAACGAAGTAGCTTTTATCCTCTAACTTAAACATACGCTTAATTTCTGTAAGTTTCTCCCTCAACCCCTTGATACCCTTAATCCATATAGGCATATACTCCCTAACAATATCTTCTACTACAGTAGTCCCATCTCTTCTTCTAACAACCTTAACAGCCTTAATGTTAGCACCACCAATATCAAAGCCTGCGGCTATTATCTCGCACATGCACGGACACCTAACTAGCAAATAACCTAATTTCCTGTTAACCATAATTAAAATAAAGTCGTTAAAACATTAGTATATACATTTATCCACAACACCTTTATGAATAGCTGTAGCAACAAACGCATACCTTATCCCTAGCTCCTTCAACAGCATAAGATCTTCAATGCCTTTGATACCTCCCCCTACAGCTACATCGCTACAAATACTTTTAACAATTCTTAAAGAATCTATATCTACGCCAAGCCTTGTCCCAACACGGTCAAGGTTTAAAACAACGACAAGCCTAGGGCTTCGACTACAAATGATTTCAGCTACTTGGCTTATATCAACTACTGTATTCCTAAACATAACCTTTCCTCTCTTTATATCTAAGCTAACAATTCTATTAAATAGAAGATCAACTTCGCCTGGGTACTCTAAGTATTCTGTACCAATAACGTAGAAGAGATTAGCTTTATCACTTCTTTCCAACCCCTTTCTACCAATATCAGCTAACACGGTAAAACCATAGGATAAAGCTAAATCTATTGTAAACTCATTACTACCTCGATCCATAATAGCATCGAGGTCAGCTATGTATGTATATATACAGCCAAGCTTCTTGAAACCCCTTAAAACCTCCGCTGGATCAGGAGAATTACTGATAACGCTTTCACTAAGAGGTTTATACTCATTTCTTTTACCAGCTACAGCATGGACAACTATGCCGCTCATTATATCTATAACAGGGACTACATATAATTTCATACATAATCACCAACGAATCTAATGCATCATGATATGATAGGTTAAGTCCTGTAAACCTGTAAACATTAGTATTTTTATCTACAAATAATAAACTCATTAAGTATTTTTAAGAAGTTAAGCATTGGTATCAATAAATTGTGGAATTCATAATCATGATATTGTTCTTGTTAACATACATATAATAAATTAACAACATATGTATAATAAAGTAACAGCTACATAAATACAATAAATAAAGTAGTATAACGTCTATATATTAAATAAATTCTTAGAAAGTCTTAGCTTAATCCTAGAACTAAAATACACAAGCATTGATTTTAAGGAAATATTTTAGAAAAATATTTTATTATTTAAAATGGGTTTAATTTAGATTACATACTTATACCTTAGGTAATCCTAACATCCCTAACGCTCCGATAAGCTCTAGTATAGCTGCAACTAGTATAGTGGTTGCAAGACCTAATCCTTCAAGTAGTGCTCCACCTACAAATGCGCCAACTATTGATGCTACAGATATAGCCATAAATATAGCGGTAACAGCAACAGATGTAAGTTCTGGTTTTACACTTCTAGTTGCAACATAGCTTGTTCCAGGCATTCCAACAACTCCGAATAGCGTTACAAGCCAGAATAATACTGTGTAAGCCCACATACTTCCTAGAGCAGGATACATTATGAATGTTATGATACTTGAGGAAATTAGAGCTAGCAACAATGTTCTTTTACCGCCTAATCTATCTACAACAGGTCCCCATATGTAGGTTCCAACACCAAGCATAATAGTTGCAACACCCATAGCTAGGCTATAGACTTCTGGAGGTGCTTGATATATTCCCTGCAGAACTATCGATAAGGACGGGTATATGAAGTTCCATCCAATTAAGTATAGGCATATAGCTATAGCTGTTACAAATACTCCTCTAGTTTTTAGAACAGTAGCAATATCCGAAGCCTTCATAGCAGGTAGCTGGACTTTAGGAGCCTTTACAGGAACCATGAAGAGTAAAGCTACAACTGCTAAACCTGCTGCAAGGAAGTATACAGCCTGGTAGCTTCCCCCAAGAGCTGTAAAGATTGAGCCAACGAAGAGCTGTGATACCCCCATACCAAGCATCATAGAACCAGCTAAAATACCTAGAACTGTGCCTCTAATCTTCTCCGGGGCTATAAGCGCCCCTATAACTATGTAAAGAGATGTAAATGCAAATACTACTCCTGCTATAGCCCTATAGATAGCTAATTCAACCCATGTTGTTGCTACACCAAGTAATGCATTAAAGATTACAGCAAGTAATAAACCAATCATTATTATTTCTTTTCTTCTACCAGTTTTATCGGCATAAATACCAATAGGTAGCAACAGTATCAGGGCTGGGATAGAAGGTAAAGCCATAACCATAGCGACAGCTATAGCCATAGGAGCTCCAAGTTCTGCAGCGTGAACCGGTATTAAAGGTCCGTAGATACCAAAAGCTGCTCCTGCTATTAGCGCTGACAATGCTAAGAATATTACTGGGGCTAACGAAGGCTTTGGAGGTTGTGTAGACATATATATATCTCCCGTATAGAAACTAGGAGTACACTTATATATAAATTTTAAATAAGTAGCACAATATTGGATAAAGTGTAGTGGGTAATTTGTAAGATTTAGAAATTAAGTTCTCCTATATCGAGACACATTTTACTCTTATCTTTTGTTGATTAACGTACGCAGTACATACCAATTAAATTGTAAATACTTTAAGTTGGAGAAACAATAAAAAATTAATTGATTTTTATATATTTAATTCTTACTCATAAGATCAGTACACACCGTACTTTAATACAGCGTTAATGTATGCTCTTACGTTAGCAGGTGGGGTATCCTTTGGTAATTCATTTACTCCTAGCGATAGTATGAAGCCTCCTTCAGGTTTTATCTGGTTGAGTAGGTTCTTTATGTATTCCTCTATTTTTTCAGATGTACCTCCAGAAACTAGTGCTGGGGATACTCCTCCCATAACTGTTGTATGTCCTTTTAGTGTCTCCCACACCTTTAAGAAGTTCTTAGGCCTTTCAAACCATGCTATACCCCAGCCTTTAGGAAGCTCTAGTATTGTATCTACATGCGGACTATGATCTCCTTCAAAGAATATGAATCCTTTGTATCCTTTACCGACGAGGGTTGTAATAACCTTCTTTAAGTATGGCCAATAGAATTCATTGTACATCTTCGGATTCAACATTTCGTTTAGGTGTAGCGGTATAAAGAAGAATGTTACTGGTGGTACTGGAGGTACTGCTGTAGCTATCTTGAGTATAGGGTCTATAAGAACTTCGCAAGCCGCTTTGAAGTCATCTGGGTATCTCCTCATATCAAGCATTGCTCCTGTTGGGTGTCTTAAGAAGTCGCCAATTATGTCAGCAGGCGTATATGCATTTGTCATGGGAAATGAGGGAACACCAGCTTTTGCTGCTATACCCCCCATGCTTATCAAGAACTCGAGTATTTTCTGCATAGTTATGCCTACTCTAATCCATGCGCCATTCCATTGTGAAGACCCGGGTTTGCCTAGCCCTGGGCAGGCTCTAGGTAGAATAATGTTGTGAACAAATTCCACGGGGTTCTCAATAAGCTTCTTGTATTCTTCGGGATGCATGAATTCACCTCCTCTGAATTGAGGATGATATGTCTCTGGGATTTCTCTACCAGGCCACTGGCTCCACTTATCCTTCAATATATCGTGTACTGGTCCTGTTAAGAACCTGATTAAGTTTGAGAAATCTGGGAAATCAGCGAACGCTAACGCAAGAATAAATCCTTCTAACATCATTGGTGCGAAGACTATGCCCCAATCGCTTGGAAAGTCGTGTAGAAACTTAGAAACAGCAGGAGGTATTTTATCTAAGTTGTAGGATAGATCGTACCAAGTAATACCTGTATATGTGCAGAGGAAATCTCCTCCAACACCAGCAACGGGAACTCTATCAGGTGCTTTTAGCTCTACTGCTTTTAAGAACCTTTCCGCTTTTTCTTTAGCAACTACATCTGGCTCCTTTTCATGCCTCTCAATCCATTCATCTATGGGTTCTCTTGCAGATGCCATAACTTCCTACCTCTTTTTCTCTTTTATCCAGCTAAGCATTATTTTTATTCCTTGTGATGCATCATTTGTCCATGCGTCAGCTCCTATGTATTCGCATGCATATTGATCTACTCTACCTCCACCAATTATTATCTTTACCTTGTCTCTAAGCCCTGCTTCTTTGATCGCATCAACAGTTCTCTTCATAGATTCTATCGCTAGCGTTAGTAGTCCACTCATACCAACTATATCTGGGCTATGCTGTTTAATTGCTTCTACAAATTTTTGCGGAGGAACATCAACACCTAAGTCTATAACCTCAAAGCCTGCTGCTTCAGCCATTGTTACAACAATGTTTTTACCAATATCGTGAATATCTCCTTCAACTGTACCAATAAGGAATCTACCAATAACAGTCCTAGCTTTACCTAGTGCCCTAAGCTTTTCTCTAGCCATATCAGATATTGTCTTGAGAATCTCTCCAGCCATAACAAGATCAGCAATAAAGTACTCACCTTTTTCGTATTTTTCACCAATTACTTCCGCTGCTCTCCTTAAATCGTCTAACACAACAACAGGATCTTCAGTTTCAAGACGTTTTCTAGCTAATTCAATTGCTTTCTGTTCTTCAAGGTTAACAATAGCATTAACAAATTCTTCAGATAAAGGCATCTGGTTACCCCCTTTAGTATACAGTGTAATAATAATATATAAGTTTTTAGAATAGATAGGGCTAGGCTAGCCATATATAGGCAATCAGTATTTAAAGAGTTTACATAAAGTTCTTAAAGCTAAAAAGAAACCTTTCAACTAGTTAAAATATATAGTATATATTTGCCTTATCTAATATATTTAGTTTGTTGAATTTTATAGTATATATTACCATAGTGATTTATGGGATGAGGAACTACAATATTCTTAAATATTCCCCCAGCTATTTCATCAATACCTGTTTTCAGCTATTCTTTCGATTAAATATACTATTAAGCTTACCACAGTCCATGTTATTATGCCGAGGATCCCTAGGCCAAGGTATACCTCTTTTTCGTTCTGAGGTATAGATGTAACCTCTAATGTTAAACTCCATAATGCGTTAAAAGTACCGTGAAGCGATGCAGCCGGGATTATACTATTCGATTTTTTTACTGAGTATAAGTAAGCGTAGGTTGTTGTTAGTGTAAGTAGGGGGAATAAGAGTAAACCCCCTACTTCTCTATTTATTAGGTAGTTATGCCCTAGGAAAAATGTAGCAGATGTATGCCAATACCCCCATACCAAGCCTATAACTAGTGTAGAGATGTATGTGGGGTACTTTTTTAGGAGATTGTATAGATATCCTCTCCAACCTATTTCTTCGCCTAACGCAAATAAGCTATTAAAAGTTGTGCCCATGAGGTACGCTAGTACAAATAGGATATAGACAAAAGATGAAGCGATTTGTTGAGCCGATTTAATATCTTCAACAATGCCTTGCTTAACTAGTTCTTCAGCTGTTTTCTCGATGTAGAACCCTATGTTGAATAAATTTAGAGGAATTGTAATTAAGGCGTAGATGCCTAGAGCTAGATAAACAATAAGTGGCGCTAAGAAGTACCATTTTAAAGCAATTTTACTGAAGCTTATGGTATTTCTAAAGAAGGCCTTAATACTGTCCCGAAAAATATGTAAGCAAATTATAGTTGCTATAGCTGGACTCCACATTCTTAAGAAAGACCATAGTAGAACGATAGCGCTAGATACACCGTGGATTAGCACAATAAGATCTGCTACTAGGGCTAAGACATATGAGATAAAAATATAGAGTAGAATTTTCTTGAAATTCACCTCATTAACATCATTCATATATCTACAACCTAGCCATAAATCATCTTTGCAGAAGTACTTAAAGTTATCAGATACTGGCGTTCTCATCATTACTCAGGCCGCTGAAAGGTCATCACCTCTAACAGTTTTCAGCATAGCGTCCTAAATAGCTACATTAAAATCGATGACAGGGGTAAGAGTTTTTAGAGTAACATTAGCTACATAAAACTATTTGTTTATTCTATGGTTGCTCAACACAGTATTTTACGCAAATAATATATTTAAAGGTTAGATAAATACCTAAGATACTTACTAAGGTGGAGGATAGACGATGAAAGCACTCATAGTAGACCCCTCTATAGCAGGCATTTCAGGAGATATGTTGTTAAGCGCTTTCGTAGCCCTAGGTTTTCATCCTCAAAAAGTTGTAGAAGTAGTTAAAGCTGTAGAGAAGAATACTCCATGGGTTAAACGTATAGATGTAGATGTTAAAGAAGTTCAAAGACATGGGTTTAGGTCTTGGTATGTAGATGTAGATATAGATGAAGAGAAGCAATGTAGAAGAGGTAAAGAGATATTAGGAGTTTTAGAGCGTACTGCTAAGTTTATTGGCTTAAGCGATAAAGCGTTAAAAATTGCCTTAGATACTGCGAACCTACTTGTCGAAGCAGAGGCAAAGGTCCATAGCGAAGATATAGAGGAAGTAGATCTGTGCGAGATAAGCTCAGCTGATACAATAGTAGACATTATTGGTGTTGCTTACGCACTTCAAGAGCTAAACCTCTTAGATGCAGAGACATACGGGCTACCTATAGCTGTAGGTGGGGGAACTATAAGGTTTTCGCATGGAATAATAACTGTTCCAGCACCAGTTGTTATAGAGATAGCTAGGAGGAAGAAACTAGCTATTGTCGGTGGCCCGGTAGAAGAAGAACTTGCAACTCCTACAGGTGTAGCGCTTTACGCTACAATAGTTAAGCATATTGTAGAGTTCTATCCAAGCATTAGAGTATCTGGTGTAGGCTATGGAGCAGGATCCAAGGATATAGCTGGTGTTCCTAATATCCTAAGGCTTGTTGTAGGCGAAATACCTGGGGAATACTCTTTAGATAACATAGTTGTTCTAGAGACTGATATAGACGATGTATCCGGGGAAATACTAGGATACGTTGGCGAGAAATTAGTTAACCTAGGAGCTCTAGATATAGCGTTTATACCTAAGATAGGGAAAAAAGGAAGACCTTCAACAATACTGAGGGTCTTAGCTAAATCAAACAACTACAATGAGTTAATAGACACCATAGTTAGAGAAACAGGTACCCTAGGTATTAGGGTATTTAATGTAACGAGATACATTGTACCCTATAGAGATTATATAGTTATACCGGTAGAAATTTACGGCAAGAAATACAGTATAAAGGTAAAGGTAAGCAAGACAAGTAGTGGAAGAGTAGTAGCCATCAAACCTGAATACGAAGACCTTAAGAAGATCTCTATAGAGTTAGAGATTCCGCTGAAGAAACTACTAGACGAAGTTATAAAGAAGTTAAACTATGAATTATAGGTCTTGTCAACGACTTGAAGAACTACTTAAACATTTCTCTCTTAATACAGCTATACGTCTACCTATTAAAGCGGCTGCTATACCTGCTCCAACACCGTTATCTATATTCACGGTAACAAGACCAAGAGGACACGCTTGAAGCATAGAATAAAGGGCAGCTACACCACCTCCACCTAACCCATAGCCAATGGATGTAGGGACACCGATAACAGGTACATCAATTAAGGATGCGATTACCGAAGGCAGTGCCCCTTCCATGCCAGCGATAGCTACTACAACATCAACATCTTCTTCCTTAATCTTCTTAATGGCTTCGATAACCCTATGAAAACCTGCTATACCTACATCGTATATCGTAATAGTTCTACACCCCATAGCCTCTATAACAGTTTTAACTTCTTCAGCAACAGCAATGTCAGCTGTCCCCCCAGTAATTATCCCGATTCTACACATATAATTTCGTACAATGGCGTTCTTTAACTTGACAACAGCTATCCTCCCTAAAGTGTTTACATATATTTCGGCATTGTCTATTTGCAATTGCTTTAATAGCTCAATTTGTTGGGATGTAAGCCTAGATACTATAACAACACCGGCTTTTTTGATTGTATTTCTTAATATTTTCTCTAATGTGTAAAAATCCTTATTCTCTCCGTACACTATTTCAGGGACATCTCTTCTGATAGATCTACCCAGATCATATCTAACAATATCATCTATAACTTCTACTGAGTAAAGCCTAATTCTCTTCAACGCCTCATCAACATCGATTTCTTTTCTAGCTAGAGCTTCGAGTATAGCTCTAAGATCTTGCATAAGACACACCTTAGCGAATCACATTATGTAGCATTATATAGGTTACACATTTAACTCTCAATGATATAACCTAAGGGTTATTTTTGGCGCTAGGTTTTAATACCTTAAAGTAGATCTAGGTATAGTTGATTGTTTGGTGATAGCTTAGGTGTAAAGAAGTTGCATAGAGATGTAGGCAAAGTTATTGAGGAGCTTATGGAATGGTTTAGAGGTGTAGAAAAACCTATTGTTGTTGCCTTCTCTGGGGGTATAGATAGCTCGGTTGTTCTCATTACTGCATGCAAAGCCCTAGGACGCGAGAACGTTATCGCGGTTACAGCTGTATCCCCTATTAGATTAGAGGAAGATTTGGAGTGGGCTAAGGAGATATCGTCTTTACTTGGTGTAGAGCATGTTATTGTAGAGACTAGCGAGTTAAACGATAGCGATTTCGTTGCCAATCCTCCAAATAGATGCTATATATGTAAGAAGTATTTAGCTGAAAAATTAGTTGAAGTAGCAAGGAAGTTTAACGCTAAAACTATTGTTGATGGAACTAATGCCTCGGATGCAGTTAGCTATAGACCCGGGATTAAGGCTTTAAAGGAGGTTGGGATCAGAAGTCCTTTAGCAGAGCTTGGAGTAAGTAAAGAAGAGGTTAAATCTATAGCCAAAGCTGTTAACCTCCCTAACTGGGATAGACCTTCAGCAACATGTTTAGCTACTAGAATTCCCTATGGTGAACCTATAACGTTGGACAAACTTAGAAGGATTGCAAAAGCTGAAGAAATAATTAAGAGATTACTTGGTGTTAAAGTTGTTAGGGTTAGGGATCATGGGTATATAGCTAGGATTGAAGTTGG
>JAWASI010000003.1:45166-51146 GCA_038892955.1 Ignisphaera sp. | reverse complement strand
AGTGAAAGAAGGAAGTTTTTTAGTGAAGAAATCATGGATTTAGTTGCTATGGAGCTTAAGAAATTAGGCTATAAATACGTAGCTCTTGATCTCCTTGGATACAAAAGTGGTAGCTTAGATGAACTGATAAAGCCATAGATAATAGCAGGTTTCATATTAACTAAATTTAAATACAAGGAAATAACTAATTCTACTTTTGCGGTGTATAAAATGATGAAATCTAGTGTGTTATTCGCTAAAGCAAGGCTGGAACGCCTCGATAAAGAAGCTAGCCTACCTTATAAGTTTAGGAAATTACTAGAGGAAAGCCCTTTAAAGAATATGATTAACCCTGGAAACATAGTAGCTATAAAGATACACTTCGGTGATATGGAGCACGGTGGATATAGAACTATAAGGCCTATCTTCGTGAAAATACTTGTTGACTACGTGAAAAAACTTGGAGGTATACCGTTTTTAACAGATACGTGGGGCTTAAAGCACGTTATAGTAGGTCTTGAGAATGGCTATAATTATGCAACTGTAGGAGCACCCTTAATACCTGTCTCCGGTATTAAAGAGACAGACTTGGTTAAAGTGAGAGTTCCTAACCCCCTTAGAATAGAAGAAATCGAGGTAGGGTCAGCTGTTTTCAACGCTGATGTGCTCATAAATTTTGCACATAGCAAAGGACACCCATCTCCGGGCTATGGAGGAGCTATAAAGAATATTGCCATGGGTTGTACTGGGCCTAACACAAGATCAACTATACACAACCTAGAACGAGATGATCCATCTGGTAGAGCATTCCAAGAAGCTATAGTTGATGCAGTCCACGGGGTTATGCTCAACAAGATGGATAAGGTATTTCATATAAACTACGTCTTGGACGTTCAACCGACTTGCGATTGCGCTCCGTGGTCTGATATACCTATTGTACCAGATGTAGGTATTCTAGCATCAAAAGATGTTGTGGCTCTAGAGAAAGCAACGATAGATCTTATCAACAGTTCTCCTGTAGTTCCAGGGTCTATAGGGGAATTAGCAGGGCTTAAGCCAGGAGATAACAAGTTCTTAGTTATTCACGGTAGAGATCCGTATATACAGGTTTATGCAGCTCACAGGAAAGGCCTTGGAACTATAGAGTATGAGCTAGTAGAGGTATAGCAAAGTATGTCAAGTGGGTACAAGGTATCAGTAGATCAAAGTAAGTGTATTGGGTGTGCACAATGTTATGCTGCTTGTGCTAACAAAGTTTTTGTTATACAGAATAAGAAGTCTATACCGTTATACCAAGATAAATGTGTAGGTTGCAGAGCTTGTGTGGTGAAATGCCCTACAGGAGCTATTACTTTAACGCCTCGCGATGTATACGCATTTTTCTCCAAATTCTACTCAAAACAGTAAAACTTTTTCATAGTACATTAAGCTTAATTGCTTAGTAAACTCGGTAAAACAACGGTTGTAGTGGCTATGGTAAGAATACTAATATCAGGTCTCCTCGTCTACGATTCCGGGAAGACATGGGTAGGAATCACTCTTGCTAAAAAGTTCATAGAATACGGAGCTAAAGTAGGGATATTCAAGCCTATAGCCGGTCATAACGCTTGGTCTCAGTTTTTAGCAGTTGTCGAAAGCTTGAGTAGAGGACTTCTTGTAGGAGAAGATATAGTTAGATATGCAAATACTGTTAAAGACTTAGATCTAGCTGTATCTAACCCTATAGACATTCTATTAGCACCTCTAGATCCCCAGGGATACCTAACCGCTAACATATATAGCTACTTAGCAGATCTAGAAGATCAGTTTAAGCAAATGGTTTTAGCTAGAGTAAGCAGATGTTCAGATAAATTTACACAGCACTTTGTTTTTCCAAGAAATCTTTCAAGAGTAGCTTACCCTCTAAGAAGTAGAATAGAAGATCTTGCGATTAAACTAAATGCTACTGCTTACAACGTTGATGAATTTGTTAAACTACTGAAGAGACCAGATATAGAGGAGGAGTTAATTAGATGCTTAGAAATCGTAGAAAAAGAAAGAAATATTGTGTTAATAGAATCGTTCAACAACGCTATAACACCTTTCAGAAAAATTCTCGATAGAGTAGATCTAATGATTATCGTAACTCCGACAAGAGTATTTGTATACGAAGATATTAAAGAAGTAGCTAAAACTCTTGACGAAACCGTTGTATTCTACGGTGAAAGAGGGTTTGAAGCAGTACACATTTTATCCAAGGTAAAACCAAGTATATCAACATATATAAAACCACGACTAAGTGTAGATGAAAACGATGAATATCTAGATGAAATAGCTAAACATATAATCTCAATAAAATGATGTTTAGGGTTGAACTAAGTTAGTTTCATATTAAGCTGACCCTCTCTGCCCTAGAGTGCGAGGTTTTCATGTAGTTCTGAACACTACAAAAGAATTTAGTACATGAACTAAGTTACAGGTAAATAGGTGGAGATACTAAAGCTAAAGTACATCAATAAATCAATTTTAGGAAAAACCAAAGGATTATAATTTTATTTTGTTTGTCCTGTTTATAACTTTTCGCAGTAGTTAATAGCAAGTACTATTTATTACATTGAATGATTATAGCTTCTCAGGTTCAAGATACTTTGGGAAACTTGACGTTAGGTTATACGCTTTACATAGTCTTAGTTTTGATGCTATTGATAGCGTCTTTAAAAGTATTGATCGATTTGTCAACAAAATACTAGCTTTAAGTAAGGTTGAAGAATTTTCTACAACTTTATATGTTTACTAGAGAAAGTTGTTGAGGATATCCCGATAAATACCTCCATCCTTTGGAAAGTTAAGAAAGATGGAATAGATTTGCTGAAGAAAGTGGGTTTCAGTATAGAGTTAAAAACTATTCTGAGTATGGTTAATAAATTCAATAGAGATCCTAGCTTAGATAAATGAAATGTAAATCCTGGGTATTTAAAGGAACAGATGCTAGAGGTTAAATGAGCTTGTAGCTATACATTAAGGATTAAGGGTATACAATAAACTTCCTATATAAACTTCCTATAGATAGATGACTTAGAAAATTAGTGTCTAAGGCATATAATGCCAGCAAAATGACTTTGGACATGTTTACATAGGGATCTGGGGTAGATGGAGCAAACAGGTTGTTTTTATACACAACAGTAGTGCTTAATGCAGAGTATCTAATTAAAGCAAGAAAGGATTAAGCAAGGAAATCTTAAAACCTAATCTGCGAAAGTTTCCCCATTAATTATGTGGAGGATACCTATAGATAGATTACCCTAGTACAAATAAGTTCGCTAAGCCATGACATGCGCACGCTGTAACAATGATCACTAAATTACCTCTACATAGCTTGACTAAATCCTTCAATACCTTGGTTAACTCATAGCCACTAAAACCTCCTACTCCTTCAACTATAAACTTCGACTCAAATACAATTACTTTGTCGGCAATTCCGGAAAACACTAACTTCATTAGCTCGTGAAGAGGTGCAACCTTGACCTTTCCTGTTATTGGGCATATTTGTGGTTCACTACAACCTTGTTTACACCTTAAGTTGAAAGGCATGTAGCTAGCTATAACAACACCATTAGTTGTATCTATTTTAACTTCAACACCGTAGATTTTAATACTCTCTATTGCTTTATCTAAAACACCTGTATAGACTTTAACCTCACACCCTTTAAGTTTAAGATAGCTATAGACAACTTCTCCAGCAAAATGCCTAGGGATAGCAGGTACCACGATATCGGGTATAAAACTTCTCTCAACGAGATCTATGAAGACTTTGGCTGCATCTCCGATAACCAAGGTTGATCTACATTTACTACTAAGTACTTCGTCTATGTTTTCTGTAATGCATTCAACGTATTTTTTGGCATGACATTCTTTATCAAGATCAGCAACAACAATAATGTCTACGTTCTTCAGCTTGGAAACGGCTATAGCTCCATAAAAACCCCCACCTGCTACAAAAATCATATTTGTAGCCCATCTATCTACACTATTTTAATTTTTACACTATATTAAGGTTTTAGAAAACATAAAAACCACATATAAAAAGATGTTAACCTAGGTTACAGTCTTACTGTTAAGTTTTTGGCGTGTAAATAGGGCAGAAAACACCAATGAACGCTACCTTCGATAAATTAATTCTATAAACATTATCTTGTTGTACTACAGCATCAGCGCCGGCTATACTGCTAATTCTATTAGCCATTTCCTGCGATAATCTCCATCCGGTACAGATACTGTTAACGTTTAGTTTGCATTGACTACATCGCCATAGCCCCATAGCCTCCGCTAATTCTATTAACAACCTTAGTTTTATAGCATCCACATTTGCTATTAATGCCTCAAGTCTCTCAATACGTTGCTTAACCTCGATAACCTCAGCGAACGGAGGTATATCAGCAGATAACAGGGGTTGAGACATAACGTCATACCTATCTTGATTTTATCTAAACTCTACTTTATTTTGTATGTTATATAAGGTGGAGAATTCTCAAAGTAATTGATAATCGTGTACTTTTAGCTTTATTCTTGCTAGAGAATCTAGGTGATTTAATAAAACGGTGTATAGCTGAACTAAATAGTTTTCATCAAAAGAGGAATACCTTTCGTAAAATACATACCAACTACAAAAACTATGAAATAAACAAATGAGTATCTTTATGTATCGATTAAGTCTTATTTGCTTAACCTAATCAGCACAATCTTGTTTGCTACTACAGATTAATTAAGTTACTTAATAGATGGGAGTTTTACCGATTAATTCGAAAAATTAGAGATAGAACTTTTATTAACTCCAGGTACGTTTAACCCTTCGTGTTTACCTTTTTGCTCTTCTACCTAGACAAGTTTTAAATTTAGGCCATACCTAGGTAGATATTCGGTAGATTTTGGTATGGTCTTAAAGACACATGTATATGTAGATACCTCAGCTGTTGTAGCACCTCTAGATAAAAGAGTGTACGGTCAGTTTATCGAGCATCTTGGGAGGTGTATCTATGGGGGTATCTGGGTAGGAGAGAAATCTTCTATACCTAATATAAAAGGTTATAGGCTTGATGTTCTTGAAGCTGTTAAAGCTATTAAGCCTCCTATTGTTAGATGGCCTGGGGGGAACTTTGTTTCCCAGTATCATTGGATGGATGGAATTGGCCCTAGGGAGAATAGGCCTAGGAAATTTGATTTAGCTTGGGGTCTTGTTGAGCCTAACGAGTTTGGTACAGATGAATATATGGAATGGATTAAGCTAATTGGTGCAGAACCATTTATAGTTGTTAATGCTGGAAACGGTACACCTGAGGAAGCTGCTGCATGGGTTGAGTACTGTAATTCCTCTAGAGATACTTACTACGCTAACCTAAGAAGGAAATACGGTCATCCTGAACCTTATAACGTTAAGCTTTGGGGTATTGGCAATGAGCTTTGGGGTAGATTTCAAGTAGGTTTTTGTAAAGATGCTGAGGAATGTGGGTGGAGAACAGTTCAATTTGTAGACCATATGAGGAGAGTTGACCCAACTATAAAGGTGGTGGCTGTAGGTCTTGATAGTGATACTGAGTGGAATATGGATATGGTTAGAATAGCGGGTAACTACATAGACTACCTCTCGATACATACCTACATTTTTACAGAAAGACAAGGTAAAACATATGAAGATCTAGTTGCATGGCCTATATACATAGAGGAAAACCTTAAACACATATACTACACTATTGAGCAAACGAGACGTAAGTACAGAATACATAGGGAGATTAAGATAGCATTCGATGAATGGAACGTTTGGTACCCCGAAGCTCAACCACCCTACTTAGAGCAAATAACAAGCATAAAAGCTGCTGTATTCACAGGCTTAATCCTAAACGCTCTACAAAGGTTATCCAATATAGTGCCTATCGCCTGTTTTGCGCAAACAGTAAACGTACTACCATTAATACTAACACAAGAAGATAAGATATTACTTACACCACAATACCTAGTATTCAAGTTA
>JAWASI010000003.1:15345-45156 GCA_038892955.1 Ignisphaera sp. | reverse complement strand
AGGAAACGTAGTTGCAACCAAAGCTATATCACTACACTATGCATCTAAAGAACTTAACAGGATAGTACCGTACATAGATGCTTCTGCTGTTTACTCACAAAATAAACTCTACTTATTCATAGTAAACAGGCATCCGGAAGAAAACACAGAGGTAATACTTCACCTAAAAGATTTCACACCATCAGTTATACACCATAGATACGTAGCAGGTCAATCAATAGATGAAAAGAATACATTCGATGAACCTAATAGAGTTAAAATCGAGGAAAAGAAGTACGCCTTCAACGAAATTATAACACTACCTCCACATTCAGTAAACCTATTAATATTAAGCTAAACTAGACCTTCTCCAATTTAGAGGTATCAATTTTTAACAACATAATGTAAATATAGTGGACAAAGCTACCATCTAATCTTAACAACTTTTTAAGCTATGTTACCTATTCGTCTACAATTGCTTTGATTAAATTAATCTAATTAAATCTATGTTCTAAGGTTGAACAAGTTAATTATAGCTTAATATCTAGCTGGAGATAAATCAGTAAACAATAACTAAACCTATAATTGATGTTAATTAAAACAACGCAATTAATGAACACTTATTGAAGATTTTTCTTATATATAATTATAATAATTAAAGTTGTTAAAGATCCAAGTCTATAGACGATGTAGTTAAATAGAACAAAACTTAGTCTTAGTTACTGTGTTGAAAATTAAATCAATGAATTACTACGAGGTATTAGGCCTCTTTCTCTATTTTCTTGTTACATCTATACTTATAGCAATGTTTGGAGCTCCGAAATAGAGATATAAGCAGTTATAGAGATTTTCATACATGAAGAAGGTAGTGTACCGACAATTAGAATGTTAATCGAGTAATGATTTAGTTGATAAAGAGTAAGCAGAAAGCTATACCGATAATTATTAGTTTGATTGTAGTTAATGTAACTATGTATGCACAATATTCAACTGTATTATATATACAGCAAGTTAGCTATGTTGGTAACAAATAAATCAAAGAAATCATCGAAATAGGAAAAGTTTAGCTTTAATTATTCACAAAACCTTCACAACCAAGGTTTAAATCTAAGCAAAAATTCTTCTCTCATTACTTACGATCTTTACTTAACTACTTCACCCCGATTACAACCTTTGGCAACACGATAGGGTTAATATAAGCATCTTATTAGAAGATACTCTTATAGCCTCTTGCAACAGGTTTTATAGGATGCTATCTCAAGGGTAAACAGAATACGGTTAACTTAAAACCATACTTTGTTGGCATTGGTAATAAAAGAGAAAAATTTAAGATATCACTAAGGTAGAGGAAGTTTGCAGTAAATAGTCGAATAAAATCTAAGTATCTAAACAGATTAAGGTGTTTAATTTGTCTTTCGAGGAAGCTGAAGTTCTACGGGAGAGGGCTTACATGTTTTTAGAGAATAGCAAGTCTCTGCTAGAAAGAGGTTTTTCGATTTAGCTGTATTTAACTTAGAGCAATATTGTCAGCTTCTTCTCAAATATAAGCTCTTAGTTAAAACCGGCACTTACCCTAGGTTGCACTTCTTGACTAAGCTTATTGATATTCTATCTAGATTAGAACCAAGCGTTAGGGTTTTGCTTGAAAGAGAAGACTATTTAATAATGGTGACTAAGCTAGAGGATGCATATATATGCGCTAAATACTTACCACGTAGGTACAGCGAGATAGAGGTTCGAGCACTCTATAGATTTGTGGTAGAGGTGTTCCAAAAAGTTGTCGAAGGAGTTTGAAGCATATATCATATATGCTAAAGAATTAGAGGAGTTCTTTAGAAATCTACAGAGTATTCTGTCATCCGTTAAGAGAGATATTGAGAAAGTTGAGCCAAGATCCAAGGTATATTTCTTCGGCTCAGTGGCTAGAGGTTGGTACACATATACAAGCGATGTAGGTATACTAGGTTCTTGAAAACCTAGGTCGTGTAGATGTAGATGCTCTGAAAATATACATTAAAAGTAAGTATAGAGGATACCCAATAGAGTTACACATAGTAGATAAACAAACCTTCGAAAAATGGTATAAAAGGTTCATTAAACCAGAGGAGCTTATAGAAATAACTTAGAACATAATATTGGTAATCAACAAATTTTCCTACAATTATATCTACTTGAATTCTTTAATTTATTTTAGCAATGTTTAAGTTGCAACCATCATCTACGTAATCAACTTTTTATCCTTTCAAAGATTTGTTTCTATTCTCTACACACCATAAATTTACATACTATTCTGTTCTCAGATCTCGAACCCAACGCCGTATTCATGCTTATTAATTCCCTTGATGGAGTATCAAAGGCATTAATTGAGATGCTCTATCAGTATATGAACCTCATTTCTCTTACAATGAGATTTCTTCACCATCCATCAAAATCTAAAATACACCTCTTTCAACAATAAGTATTTGTCATATATCTATAACCTTCACTATAAATCTGAGGTACAGTTGCCAAGAAGGAAAATTGATGCATATACATAAGAAATAATCTTTTATAAGGGATTGATTCTAGAGCGTAATCTTCAGCGTACATAATGAAGTATCGAGAATTTTCTTAAATTCTGTGTATAGTAGATTTAAGGTAGGTGAGCGTAGTGGTTGTATCGTTGCTTAAGATGTTTGTTCTCCTAATAATAATTTTGATGGTAGTGAATATAATCTTCTTGGCTAGGTTCAGTCAATACTTATACAATGTTGCAGCTGAGCCTATAGGAAGATATAGCTCAAGTTTTGTTGAATACTTTAAATCGCCTTACGATAACAGGGTTTACATAGAGGTTTACGCGGAGAATATATCTCTTAACCCTATCTCTAGGTACTTATTCGGTATATTCCTTGAACATCACGGTGATAAGATTAAGGCGGGATCTATTTACCACGGTATTTGGGCTGAGATACTAGATAATCCTAGTTTTGAGAGTGCTAAATATTTCGGTGTTAGTGTTTGGGATGGGGAGAGTATAGCGTATGCGTGGTTGGAATACGGTTCTGGTAACGTTAGTTATCACTTAGTAAAAGGTTATTGTATTGGAACATCTCAGAGAATTGAGGTAAAAGCTCTGAACTCCGAGAAAATAGGGGTTAGACAGGGTATCTATCTACCAATACATAGGATCAATGTATACGTTGTCGAGCTTTGGCTACGTGGAAACGTAAGTAAGGTTATAGTATCTTTAGAGAAGAAAGATGGAGGTGTAATAGCGGCCCACGTCGTAGAGAACGTCAGCGAATCCTGGGCGAAACATAGATTCAATATAACGGTACCAAAAGGTATGGTGCTACCAGGTGAAGAAATACTCTTTGTTATAGCCACAGATAGCATTGGATGGCTTGAAGTTGACCATGTTTCGCTTATGCCCATAGATAATGTATTCGGTTTTGACCCTGATGTAATTAAATACCTCCGTGAAGCAGGTATTACCTTGATTAGGTGGCCTGGAGGTAATTTTGCTTCTCAATACCATTGGAAAGACGGTATTGGTTCTAGGGAATGTAGACCTATTAAACTCAATAGAGCTTGGAATATCCCTGAGTATAACTATGTAGGGACAGATGAATTCATTATTTTTACAAAACTCATTGGTGCAGAACCCCTGATAGTTGTTAACGCTGGTTGGGATGGCACAGTTGAAGAAGCATTGGAATGGGTTGAATACACAAACGGGGATATCAATACTAAATGGGGTAGGGTAAGAGCGGGAAACGGTTATCCAGAGCCCTACAACGTTATATGGTGGGAGCTTGGTAATGAACTCTACGGTCATTGGCAGATAGGGTTTATGAGTAACTTCGAGTATGCTCAAAGGTATAAAGAGCTTTACGAAGCAATGAAGGCTAAGGACCATAGGCTAAAGCTGATAGCCAATGGGGGACTGGATAACGTTGGTCAACCTCATTCGATTTCCTGGATGTTATGGGATCAACCTTTGCTTGAATCTAATAGCGGGAGGGTTGAGTATCTATCTAGGCATTACCTTATATGGGTTGATCAAAACGAAGTTGACTACTACAGAGCAATTGGCTGGACTTTTGCTGTAAGAGAGAGATGGAAAGAAATGAAGGAGATTTTGAAAAAGTTTCAAGATCCTCTTCCTAAGATAGCTATAACCGAAGCACAAGGAGCTAAAGACCTAGATGTTTCAGCAACAATGATAGAAGCTCTTTGGGTTGCAGGTCTCTATAACTCAGCTATATATAGCGACGGCTTTGTTGAGGTTATAACCAGAAGTTCACTAATGTGGTTCGGCGGAGGTCTTAGAAAAACATTTGAAATCGTATACCCAACACCAGCACTTTACGTACACAAAATATATGCAACACAACCAGGTAGATACCCAGTAGCATTAAAGGTCTCTACACCTGTCTTTAACTCAAGTTCAAGACCTCCAGAGATACCAGCTGCAAATGATGTTCCATATGTAGATGCTGTAGCTTTATTTAACGAAGATAGATCAAAACTATCAATTATTGTAGTTAACTACCATACACAGAAAAGCATGTTAACAACTATAACATTGTCTAACTATATTATTCAAGGAGAGATCACTGCAACACAACTAAAAAGTGAAAACATTGGGAGTAGGAATACCTGGAGAAACCCAGAAAACATTAAACCGATAAACTTCACTATATCGCCAAAATCTCGTTACAGCATAGAATTAGAACTTCCACCACTCTCAGTTACACTCCTAATAATACCTGGCTCTATAACCGAAGAACCAACACATGTATATACAACAACAGAAACACCTTCGTTAACAAATTCACAAACTCAGCAATCTCTACCTATATCTACATCAATAACTACGCAAACTACTCTTAGCCTAGAGCCAACAACATCTCCTACCCAAATTAGTAGAAGTCTAGGCATAGAACTTGCTATAATCGCATCAATCATAGTTATGTTTACAACTACTTATACGATAATTAAGAGGAAAAGAAAATCAAAGCTATAGCATAAATCTAATTGTTCTCTACTTCTAAAATGTAGTGATAATCTATTAGAAGCTTTTTAGCTGCATATCTTGATCTCTTAGATAGAGGTAATCATAAGCACATATATAATTGTTCATATACCACGATTTTTAGCAACTATGTAATTAACGGTGTAAGCAGATACGATACTATAGGAATTCCACTTGTTGTTGTAGCTGTATCCGGGTTTATGCCTAAGTTTATTTGATTGCCAACAACCTTCAGAACAATAAAAATCGTTGTTTTAACTAGACATTTGGCAGACTTAATTAACTTAGCATAAGAAACATTTCTCCAAACCAGTATTGTCAATATATAAAACATTGTTGATATAGGGTTCAAAGCTCTTGAAGCAGATCAACGGAGAAAATAGAGTGCAAAAATGTTTATGTTAGAATCAATGATAGAATTGTGATAGCCTCTAGAAAATCTGATGAGGTATCCGTAGGCGATAAAGCTACGGTTATAATAAGACTATAAGATTTCATCTGATTAAGTTAACGTATAGAAATAGAGATAGTATTGACAAGGGAAAGGCTATTTCAACGAGTTTTCTTGGGGAAGTAATATAGGTGAATTTAAAGACATAGATAAACGTGTTAGCGTTATCTACAACATACCTTGAAAACTTGGGAAAGGTCTTAAAGGTATGCTTTAATAAAGGGAATACATTCGTATTTAAGTATGAAGAAGGAATTACATAGAGTTTACAAGAATTATCTCGAGATTGTACGGAGTAAGTTTACTAACTTCCTTATATTGCATGAAGGTATGTATACATTTACATCGTTTTTAGATAACCCGTTTGAAGGACAGAAAGCTATAGATATATCGCAACACTTAAACATATCTATATCGTTTACATTATCCCCTATACATAAAAGTTTATCAAATTCTATTCCCCGTACATAAAGGTAATCGAGGAGAGCTGTACCTTTACCATGAAAATCTGGGTAGCTAATAGGAGAACCCGTCAATATATTGTCTTTAACCTCTAGTTCTACACCAATATAATCGTCGAAACCTAGCTCATCAACAGCTCTTTTACCTAGAAAACCAAAACCTCCTGTAACAGCTATAAAGAAATCCATTGGTTTACTACGTCTAAAATCAATAAGCTCCTCTATACCATACCTCCACGGAATAGCCTTCATAATTTGATTGAAGGTATTGACGTTCAATCCCTTGAATAGCTGAAGTTCTAGAAAAACCCATTCTTCATAGCTTATCAATCCATTGAAGAAATAAGAAGCAAAGCCCTTAGATCTATTACCAAGACCTAGAGCTACTTTCGCAAACCACCAACTACTTCTAATAGGTGTTAATGTACCATCAACATCGAATGCATATATATTCATTTGTTTACGCCTAAAGAAATTACTTTAACTAATACATTTATATAGATGCTGTACTATATATCTATAAAACATATCCTTTAAACGTTAACAGATATGTACGAATTTATTGATAATAGTTTAGATGAAAAATATTTGAGGTTATACTAAATTTGTATTCATTTTTAACTTCTCGAAGGCTTAAATATATATTCGTATATTACTGCCCCTACGATTCCACCAATTATCGGTCCTACTAGGTATATCCATAGCTTTGACATTGGAAGAATATCACCAGCTAAAGCAGCAGCAACCGCTGATGCAAGAGATCTTGCAAAATTCATACTAGCACCTGTTAATGGACCTCCAATCCATATATCGCATGCAACTATCATTCCTATAGAGAATCCTGCCCATCCTGGCGGAGCTCTTTTATCTACTGCAACACCCATTATTGTTAATAGAAGCCATAGGGTTAAAATGATCTCTATAGCAACCGCCGCACCGTCTGATATCCCTTTCCCGGGTAGGGTAGATCCATAGTGAACATTTAAAGCTGTTTCAGGGTCGTAGAATCCTCTAAGGCATAGCCCAGCTATGATTGCCCCAATAATTTGTGCCACTATGTATGGACCTACATCTCTCCACGGAAACCTCTTGATTACAGCAAGAGCTATAGTTACCGAGGGGTTTATGTGTGTACCAGATATATGTCCGAAGGTATATATCATTATCATTACTATGAATCCAAAAGCCGCTCCGATACCGAATAGAGCTGCAGGACCTCCTCCAAGTATAGCTGCTAATGTTATAACAGCTCCTGGTCCGAAAAGTGTTAGAGCCCAGGTTCCAAGTAATTCTGCTACAAATCTTTGCCATAGGGGAGGTTGTTGCGAACTCATATACCTGGTCCCCATAAAATAAAATAGGGGAGGGAGTATTTAAAGCTGCAAGAATAGAGCAGATTACTTCAACGTAACAAACGTATTTCAATTTAAAAATAATTGTTGATTTTAGGCTCTACCTTATGTAATTTTATGTTATCCAATGGCTTTAACTCCTTTCAATAACCATGTCTCTGGAACAGCTGTTAGAGGCTCTTCCTTAATTATTCCTCTTCTGTAGTAGCAGTGAGTACATCTACCTGTTAACAGGAAGCTTGGTGCACATGCTTTGCATATCCTTGGCGGAGCTATTGGCGTTTCTGGATGTAAAGCCGCTATGTACGTCATTATTGTTGCTGTTACTGGTTCGCTTGTTATTAGACATGGGAAGTCTGCTAACCTCATCAAAGCTGAGAATCTAACAGTTATTGCACATCCTGGATAAGTATACCTTTGTGGATTCATTAGCACTTCATTCTTTGTTATAGGTGTTAAATCTACCTTAACACCGCTTACAATACCTCCTCCACCCCATGGCTTCGGCGTTATGAGTTTCCAGCCTCTTAGCAATGTATCCATGAAGTCTACGTTGTGTAGCTCAGCAGCCATACCTCTTAACGGTGATTTAATTACCAGGTTGAAGAATCTCTTCACAAGTAGATCCACAATCATCGGCGCGCTAAAGCCGTCAAGTTCTGCTATATATGCAATTGTTGCTGCTAGAGATCCTGTTGCAACTCTAAGTATGTGGTACTCATCCTTTAGCTTACCATCTTTAAGGGCTGTTGTAAGAGTTGATTCTAGAACATCTGTAGCAGCCTCCATTACCGCCATAACTACGTCGTCTTTAGCCATATTGTACATCGACTGAGCTATATGATGACCTACATCGCCTACACCAAATGCTGGTACAACCGTTAAATTAGCTGGATGTACCCCTGCATCAAAAGCTGCCTTTACATAGGGTCTTATTTTGCTTTCGTATCTCTTCATGTATTCTTCTGGATCAAAGCTAACCATACCAATTTCTCTCATTAGCGATGCTTGTGTACCTACTGGGTCGAGCCAAATCTTCTTCAGAGCTTCGACTTCAGCTGTTACAGCTTCTTCAACAGTCTTACCTGCCTCTATAGTGTTTGTAAAAGCAGCTCCAAAACCATAGCTTGTGTTCATACCCCAGCTTTTAGCGGCAAGAATAATCTCCTTGTACTTAGGATCGATATTCGTTTTATCAAGTATATAGGCAAAGTAGCCAGGCATTCCTCCAACACTAAACGCGAAATCAACAACTGTTACAGGTCCATAGTACCCGGCGTACTTTTTCATAGCTTCTCTTCCAATTAAATCTCTTCTCTTCTCAATTTCTTTAACAAATACTTCTACAGCTTCTCTAAACTTTGGATCAAGCTCGTAGAGAATTTTCAGAATCACAGGTGTTTGATAATGCTCAACAAACGGGTCATCCTCGGGTCTTATAGTGCAACCGCGAGCAATATCTCTTAAAATCTCATAGTGAGCTACAACAGAATTCACGAATAGATCTATAACCTCTTTCTTCATGGGACCTACAGGCGCCATCTTTTTAGTTGCTTCAACATAAGGAGCAGCATCTGTTACTAAGAATATTCCTCCACGTTTAACCCTTATAACCGAGACATCAGCTTTTTGAGCAGCAATAGCATCTTCAACTATTTTCCTCAATACCTCGGGAGGAGTTGCAGAGGTTCCCACAACAACACCCAAGAATATATTTACTATAGTTATGTATATATATGACTCATGTATACATAGATATGTAAAGATAAGATTATGGTAAACCTAGATTTAAGAAAGATAATTAATTAAAAAAGTTACCTTAAACTTTAAAAACCCCTTGACGAAAAACATATAAATATGCTTTATAAATAATCTCAAGTACTTTAGGGTTATGTAAAGGAGGAGGAAATAAATTAAAATACTAAATCCGTGAGGATTTCTATATATATTTTATTTTAAAAAGTTATGTTAATATCGTTAATATATTGGTTTGGAAAGATGCGTAGATATTAATACAGCTAGAGGTATGTATAGAAACTGGATATGGTTTAGCCCTGATGTAAATTTATATTAGGTGATTTCATTGCTTTATTTTTTGTTTCTTTGCATTCCGCTTAATGCTTAAGTTCTCATCGAGCTTAGGGGTGTTTAGGGTGATCTCCGGGGCACCTTACATCTTGGGTGAATCGAGGAGAACACATTCTATAGAGTTCTCAATTTATCATCGAAACTATTTCTGCATATCACTACATGTATTTATAAATGTTTCCATCTATATCAACTGGTATGAATAGATATAAAACTTGAAACAACTATTCGAGGCTGTTATGGGGATTCTGTTTTTAGGTTGATTTATTGTTAGATTTTTATTTGTTGTTATTGGGGATAAAATAATAATTCAAGGAGTTAAATGGGTAGTGTTTAAGATGAACGAGAAAGCTGTTGAAATCATAAATTTCGTTAAGAAATTTGGGGATTTTGTAGCAGTAGACAATATATCGCTTACTATATATACTGGTGAAATATTTGGTTTATTAGGACCTAATGGAAGTGGTAAAACAACAACATTGCTTACTATAGCAACTGTATATAAACCTACTTCAGGTGATATAAGGGTTTACGGGTATAGTGTTGTATCTGATGGTGATAAAGTTAGAAAGTTAATTGGTATAGCTTTTCAAGAGCCTAAGGCTCTTGGTATTGATAAACCTTTCGATCTTCTTTTGTGGCACGCTAAAGTTGTAGGGTATTCTTCTACTGAAGCTAAGAACATAGTTAAGGAGGTTATGGAGGATCTTGGTCTATGGGATCACAGGAATAAGTATTTCTATCAGCTTAGCGGTGGTACGAGAAAAAAGATAGAGATAGCTAAGATACTTATACAGAAACCTAAAGTAGCTATATTCGATGAACCAACAGCTCAGGTTGATGTTATTTCGAAGCACTATCTGTGGAATAAAATTAGGGAGTTGAAAGATGAGGGCTCTACGATAATTATAGCTACAAATGATATGTTTGAAGCTGAGAGGATATGTGAAAGACTAGCCATAATTTATAAAGGGAAGTTGAAAGCTGTAGGAACTGTTAAAGAGTTAAAGGATTCTGTCCCCCTTGGCGATATTATTGAGTTAGATCTTGCAACTTATGTAGATTCAAAGGTTTTAGATTTACTGAAACCTTTTGGTAAAGTTTCGGCTGTAGGTAACAAAGTTTTGGTTTACGTTAATAGAGGTGAGGAGGTAGCAGTTGATATTATAGATTCTCTCAGAAGAGTAGGAATCAAGGTTGCTAAGATTATGGTTAAAGAACCTACACTAGACGATGTATTTTTCCATCTAACGGGTGTAAAACTTAAAGAGGAGATGTGGAGTGCAGGAGATATTTAGTGACTTAAGGGTTATAGTTCTTCTAATTCAATGGGATTTAATGAAGATTATGAGGAGAGTTATATTTGTTGCCATGAGAGCTGTATGGTTTGCTGTACAAGTTGCGGTTTTTGGACAAGTTTTAGCGCAAATGGTGAATGCCAGAGGTATAGGACTCGATGCTTCTACGTACTACAACTTCTATATTTTTGGGATATACACGTCTATTCTATTTACAATAACAGCTTCGAGAGCATACGATATTGCTGAAGAATTCGAAGAAGGGATTATAGAGTATCAGCTCTCACTACCTATGAAGAGAAAGGTTTTAGCGTTCGGCAGAGCTATAGGTAGTGGTATAGCTTCAACATTCTTCACCTTACCCATGTTTTTAACAGTTCTTCTACTAGCCAAAGAGGTAGATCTCCTAGCAACTGCTATCTCATTAATATCTGCTTTAGTGTTCTCTATAGCGATCTCAGGTTTAGTTCTATCAATAACGCTCTCAATAAAATCTAGTGATGCAACAGATATACTGATGGGGGTATTAGATGCTGTATTGGTAAGACTTTCAACAGTATTCTACCCTGCCGTAGTACTAAAGAACATTGCACCATACTACTATGCCGCTCTAGTAAACCCATTATCTCACGTAGCCGATATACTCAGGATTTTGTATTCTTTCGAAGATTTTAAAGCAATTGCTATATCCCATCCGCTAGCCATGGTTAGCTACATACTAGGTTTGTTCGTAGGCTTTACGTTCTTAGCTATGTATGTAATAGAGAAGAAGATAGAAGGAGGTGGTTGGAGATAAGCGAAGCTAAAAAGTTATGGTTTATAGCTTCAAGAGATCTTGAGAGATTCATCAATTCGAAGTATTGGTTAGCAGGTCAAATAGCAATGAACCTAGCCGATATATTCATTTTTGCTCTAGTGCTTAGAGGGTTTATTAGAAGAGAATTTGTGCCCGACTACCTCCAGTACATGACTCCAGGGGCAATAGCTCTTGCAACATTTGTAGCATCGTTTTCAATTGGAAGAGAAGTTGGTATGGAGGTTAGAAGAGAAATTGTTGATTACCTCTTAACGCTTCCAGTAAAACGAACTACACTTGTATTTGGTAGAATATTCAGCGGTATGCTAAGAGGATTAGTGTACCAGCTACCGTTCATATTAATAGCTATACTACTTGTATCGCTACCACCAATAAATAGAATCCCAATACTACTACTTACATCGGTAATCCTAACTATAACTATGTCGAGCTTAGCAATAGCTGTTTCAACTATTAGTAGAGACTTTAATATTCAAGCAACATTCAGAGCTGTAACATATTACCTCTTATTCTTCTTCTCAAACGTATTCTACACAAAGAAAGCACTAGAACTAAGATTCCCCCAACCCCTACCAGATTTAATCACGTTAACACCGATATCTCTTTCAGCTGATATCTACAGATGGTGCTTCAACTACTACACAACACTAGAAATAAGTAAACTATTCCTCCTAATGGTATGGGGATTAATACTAACAACTTTAGCTGCCACAATATATTTAAAGAACTTAACCAAGAGATAACAACATAATAACCTTAGAAAATATGTGCCTTGCGCAGTTGTTTCGGTTTTCATATCTGTTCGTATTGGTTGGTATATGTGTTCACCGATTATTTCAACTCTTAAATAGCGCTCTATACATAATTTCTCAAACCTAGTTTAGAACCTCAGGACATGACCTAAACAAACCTTGCGCATAGTATATCAATTAACAGCTCTAGTGAGAACATATAAACTATTCTTGCTATAACAGTTGAACTACAGTAGGTATAATTTTTGAAGAACTCCAGATAGAAGCTTATCAGAGATTACCCGGGTTTTTCTTTAAATAGCCTATTCTTAGCGTTAATTCGGTTGGCGCTTTTTAGCTACCTACATCCATTAAAAAGATATAAGAATCTTCTATAAAATATAGCACCTAGGCCAACATCTATGCTTTGGAGTACTGGTAGCAGTAGATATACGAATATTAATGAAAGTAACTACTTAGTAAGGTAAACTTAGTTAAGTAATGTAGATTTTATCAACTTCCCAGCCTGTTTACCACTAAATGATTTTTATATTTTTATTATATTTTTCCTATTACTACTTAAAAAGCCATGGTGTTCTAAACCAAGCTACACGTTTGGTAATTTCTTTCTCATATAAAAGTATGTAGTGAATCTCCCAAGCCAAGACAGTATGAATACTAATTGCATCGCTATTAATCCCAGTGAAGCTATAGCTGATCCTATTCTCGATGCTATTGAGGCTCCTAGGTTGTTAAGCACACCAAGCATAGATACTAGGTATACTCTATTTTCTCCTACGAGGTATAAGTTATAGATGTTTGTCATAAGGTTGAAACCGGCCCAGCTTAAGCCAGAATATATCTCCATAAGTACTTGTCTTTCTAACGTGGGCGATAATATGAATAGAATAGGTACAAAAGATATGAATATAGCTGAATACTCTACTGTTTTCTTAGGGCTAAGCTTATGAGATATACTACTAAGTATATAGTTGCCTAAAGCAGATGCAAATGTATTTGATATAGTTTTAATCGATATCCACAGCTCATTACCGTTAAATACCTTAATTACATAGTAGTTCCATAGAGCCCCCGGAAGATTGGTATAGAATGTAAAAGATACAACTGAAATAATGTAGTTCTTACACTTATTGTCTCGAACAACACCTCTGTAGGTATCAAACAACGTTTTTATCGAAATAATTTGGCTTGGTTTTTCGGTTGAATCTTTCATCATCCACAGGAGAATAGACGATATTATAGCTAATAATAGCGATAACGCGTAGCATACTCTATAGCTATTAAGTGTTAGACCTAGATATGTAAATATAGCTAAGGCTGTAATAAGCGATAGAAGTGAAGCTGTTATTGTATACACGTTTACTCTACTGAAAATAGCTATGGACTTCTCCTTAGGGATTAAATCAGCTATTGTGTCTGAATAAGCTAGCCCACCAATAGCACCAGTAAATTGTGCAATAGCTAAGAATATGAATATTGCATATCGCGAAAACATGTCTGAGAAACCTGTTAAAGACCATGATATTATATTAGTAGTTGTAAAGATTTTCCATATGTTCACTCTTTTACGTCTATACCTATACAGAAGAGGAACCGCTACAATATTTCCTAAAGCTATAGCTCCAAGACTAATAAACACAGCATCTCCTAATTTACTTATATCGAAGCCTAGAATTCTTATCGCATACGCTTGGTATAGAGTTGAGGTTAGTGTAAATGCAAAGCTGTAAAAAATTGAATGTTTAGTCCATATATTAACGTATTTACGCCACTCTGAACTCAATTAAATTATCCCTAGCGATAACAAGTTGAAAGCGCTATGGTTATGCTCTAACGGTTGCCTCAGGTACTCTACTCTTAACCTCTCTATCTATGGTTGCAAGTATTTTTGTTAACTTTCTGTAGTTTATAATATGGAACTCTATAACAAAGTTGAGTTTATCTTCTTTACTCCCAAGATAGGTTATATCAGGTTCTGATGCTAAGTCTTCTTTTACTGTTTCTAATGATTCTAACAACATATTTCTAGCACCATCTATACCATAGCTTTGCGGAACATCGATGTAGACTCTTACTAACATACCGAAAGGTGTTACCTTGTTTACAACTATACTGCTTAAAAGCTTTGTATAAGGTACAAAAACCTTCTCAAGTTTTGGTGTTTCTCCTATTAGCCCAACAACATCGAAGTCTACAACTTTTACACTTACACCGTCAACCTCTATCCAATCTCCTCTCCTAACAATATCCTTAGCCCTTATATATAGCTCTGCACCCATATTCCTCAGAAGATCTACAAACATAAATAATGTGGCTAAACCAATTAATAGTACCAGAAAAGAGAACACCATTACCTCTGGAGCAATAATATTGGCAATAACTATCGCCGCTATTAAGTAGAGCAACATTCGCGTTATATCGACAATCCTCACAACATATCTTACTTCAGCACCTCTAAGGATCGTTCCGATAATCTTAGATAACAGCTTATTTAAACCGTAGGTTATAACTATGATAACTGCAACAGCTATAACCTTAACTATGTAAGGCTGTAGAGCAGCCCATATACTTTCTATCTCCACTTATTTTCACCCATAGCCTCCAAATCTCTGGATCTCTGTATATTTTAATGTGTAGAGTTGTTCGTACCTTCTAAAGATTTTCTCGATATCTGCAATACCCTTGAGAACCTTGTCTTGAGTACCAATAGCGAGCAGTAAATAATCTCTTTCGAGAGGTTTATCGTCGTCTATAAAGTTGCCCACTCTATCAACAGCAAAAATTTTTATTTTCTCGCCTTCTAGAACTTCATCGAATATCCTTATGTTTACACCTAGCACACTCCTTTTAACAACCCTATATATGGCTACAACAAGCTTTACCATAGGTATAAGCTCTACTACTATCCATGTATCAGGTAGAAGAACAAATTTAAGATTACTGGATATAAAGTTCTCTATGTTGATAATAGAGGTAACGCCTTCCTTCAACATTTCATCTCTATTCAAACTATTATGCATAAATGCTACAACCATCGGTATACCCATAGATTTTGCAACCCTAGCTACAGCGATATTGAGTACATCGTCGTCTAACCCAGCTACAGCTATGTCGAATTCCTCTAACCTTTCAATAGTATACAGCTTCTCTATATCCTTTATCTTAATGAACTCGTATCCTTGTAGCTTAGCTAGAGCTTCAACTTCATCGTCAGAGCTAGCGATAAGTACATAAGGCTTAGGCGTTAAAGATAGTAGAACATCTATAACTTGTTTCGCATATTTTCTGCTAATAGCTAGGAATATCTTCAACTACTCTTCACCATCTCCAGATACTCCCTAGCTTGTTTTTCATCGATAATTTTTATATTCGTAAGCATATTTATAAGGTCAACACCGAGTCTTTCCACATAGGTTCTTTCAACACCTTGCATAGCTAGTGGTACATTATCAAGGCAACCCATATCCTCTACCTTAACCCTATCCTTAGCTAAAATAAGTTCGATAAGTATTGAAGCTAGTATTTCCGTGCTCCATATGGTGTAAGGAGAATCCTTGAATATACGGCTTTTGCCCACAACTAATGTGTACGAAGGGTAGAGAAGATCTAGGCCTATGCCTAAGTTTTTCAGAATCTTATAGATTTTATCTCTATACAACGATAATAGGGTATTGTTTGTAAACGGTATCGCCATATATAAGGAATGTGATCCCTCACTTATAAGCTCAACGGCTTTCTCTACAATATTTCTTCTAATACACTTTGAGTCAAGGTTTAAGAATAAGGTGATAGGAGTTTGTGTTAACGTAGCTCCGTAAAGATATACGTAGCCACGAGCATAAGGTACATCGAGATATATAGTTCTAAGAGCTACATATATTCTCTCCTTAGGAAAACCGTAAACTATGGTGTACACATCGTAGAAAAGATCTTTATCTAACACAATATTTTTAGCATTCTTGCTAAGCCTACCACTTAGGGTATACCCTATAGCTGTAGACTTAGGAGTCGCCCTATGTAAGAACCTTCTAAAAGGCATTAGCATCTCAAACATCCTAATTTACTTACAGTAAACTAAACAATATAAGTTTTAACTTGTTAGCAGGGGTTATGGTTTTGTATTAGTTGATGTAGTTTAATGTCAGTACTTTTATTTTATAGGCTTCTGAATACTTTTCATTACTGTCTATACCATTCTTCACATGTTTATATAATTTTACCTAGTTTTCTCTACTTAGTTTATGTCTACAGGAAACCTTTGTACCTTGATGTTGAATGCTTTACCTAACTGTAATTAGTAGGTAAATTCGACATCAATAAGTAATTTGTTGAAGTCAACACCTTACAAGGTGGAACATGAAACAGTTTGTGCGAGGAAGCGTACCTTAATATACTGTATAAAGCTAATTTTAAGTCTAAGGTTACCAAGTTTATCAAAGTTGATATGAAATTACTACAATATAAATTGTCTAAGGTCTTGTATTACTATTCGATAGTCTAGGATATTTATTACAATGTATTAGTCATTAAAAACATCTAAATTAATTAACTATGACTGTAATTCAAAGTATGTGATTCGATATTGATTAAAGTGTTCTAATTTTTGACATTATTTATGGTATTAGGATAACAGTGGTTAACATTATCGACATTCTATGGCGAGCTAGTTGTTTAAATATAGCCATGCCATAGATACTACGAGTTGAGCTGTTGTTATAGCTAATGCTATTTTAAGCCATTCTCCCCAATTAATTTTTATCTTCTTTTTCTCGGATAAGGAAACGGCTATGATGTTTGCTGTTGATCCTATTGGTGTATAATTACCTCCGAATATACCTCCAAATAGTAGTGCAAAATATAGTAACGGCGATGCAACCTTTATTGATACCATGGATATAGCTATTGGTGTATAGGTTACTATAACGGATAGATTGTCTAATACTGAGCTTAGAGATGCAGAGCTTAGAAGCATTAATGGGTACAGTACATAGGCTTTAGTTATGCTAAGCTTTATAAAAATGTAAGCTATTTTTGTCATAACACCTGTGAATATAAGTGTATAAGCTAGTATGAATAACGATATGAAAAACATTATCGAAGACCATTCAACTGATTTTTCAAGAAATTGTGGTGTTTCTTCTGCACGTATGTTAACTAAACTTAAGACGATGTATACGTAGGGTATAAAGGACAGAAGCGCATGAGGGTCTACATAGACTCCTGCTATACTTGTTAAAAATGAGGATATAAAATCGTTGAGGGATACCGTGGCTACAAACGCTGATAGAATTAAAAGACCGATTAAGATATTATTTTGTTTTCTCTCCAAAGTTGCATAGTAATGTGTTATAAGTATATCTATTTTCTTACTATAGTTCTTGAGCATTTCTCCTAATACTTTAATGTAATTCCTTAATATCACAAAACTTATAGAGAGCATTACAATTAGGTTTGCTACTGCTAATGGAAAGGAATAGCGTAAGAACATCCCAATAGGTAGACCAGCTGTAAAGAAGAGGTAAACACCAATGGGGTTCCCTATAGGTAAAGCTGAACTACCTGTGTTAGTTGCAAGAACTGAGATAATTATTAGAGGCTTTACATCTATCTTAAGAACTTTAGCTAGCTCGAGAATTATCATAACAACATAGATTATGCTTGTAACTTCACCTAGTGCAGCTGATGTAACGAATGAAAATAACGCTATAAATACTACAAATATATACGGATTTCTTCTACCTATCTTAATTATCTGCATAGCTAAATACCTAAAAATACCCATAGCTCTTAGAATACCTGCTAAAGTCATGCTACCGATAAGGAAGAGAATTAAATTCCACTCAACAGCTTTTTCGATAAGTGTAGAAGGGGGTACTAGAGCGCTAAAAACAGCTATAGATAAAGCGGTAAATGCTACACTAACTCTCCATTCCATATTAATAACCATGGCTATGACTACGAAAAGGAATAACGTTAATGCTAGTGCTTGTTCGAAAGCTATTACATTACTATTTAGCTGTTCTATACATTGAGTAATACTTATATTATTTGAATGTAAATTACGTTCTTTACACCAATTCTCGGCTAAAGTTAATCCATATAAATCGTGGTCTATTTTAATTAAAGACATTATTGTGTAAGATACTACATATAGTATAACTACTATTGCTATTAGTTTCAGTATAGTTAACTTCATTATTAAGCTCCTTATTATGATCTTATGATCTAAGTTTCTACATACATCCAAAAGAATACTTATATACTTTAGGTTCTTGCCCATTATAATTCTTTTAACAGTTTGTACAAACCTTTATACAGCGAATCTCTATGAATAATTTTGTCATACTATTAGTATAGATGCTACAATAAAACTAAGAGTTTATCAATAGCTGTAGAATGCTTATTTAAGAGAATAATAAATATCATTTTAACTGGCAAAGGGTTCTAATTATCTACTGGCAACTCTTTTTCCTCCAACATATGTTTCCAATACCTTTATATCTCTGAGTTCCCTTTCATCTATAGTAAAGGGATCTCTATCTATTACAACGAAATCAGCTAGTTTTCCTACATCTAATGTGCCAAGGTCATGTTCTTCAAACATTATGTAAGCTGATCCATACGTATAAGCGTAGAGAGCCTCTTGGAGATTTAAGCATTCATCCTTAGTATCTTCGTAATGTGCTATGTTTTCGAATTTTCCTCTTGTTATAGCTGAATAGATTGTTTGCCAAGGATTGATAGGTTCCACAGGGGCGTCTGTTCCAAACCCTATGACTATACCCTTCTCTAACATAGATTTAAACGGATACAACCACTTAATCCTCTTCTTACCTAGCCTACTCAGAGCCCACCAATCGGATACAATAAAATTAGGTTGAACAGATACAACAATCCCTAACTTAGCCATGCGTTTTATCTGGTCTTCGCGGAGAACGGATGCATGTTCTATCCTATGTCTAGCTTTATCAACGTTCTTCAGCTCACTGTATACATCGAGAATAACATCTATAGCTTTATCACCTATACCGTGGATAGATAGCTGAAGACCTAAGTCGTGCGTTCTCCTAGCAAGTTTCCTCAAATCTTCTGGAGGAATACTTGGTACACCAGAGGTAGATGGATTGTCAGTGTAGGGTTCTGAAAGCCAAGCGGTTCTAGCCCCTAAGCTTCCATCAGCTAAGATCTTAATACCCATTATCTTGAGGTATTCATCGCCGAAGCTCTTCTTAAAGCCTATGTTTTCAAGGAGATGCACAACCTCCCAACTCTTACCAGGATTTAGGTAAACTCTAACCCTTGTGATAAGAAGTCCCTTAGACCATAGGTTGATCAAAGCCTTCAAAACCTTAACGTTACATCCGGTGAATCCTATTGTTGTAACACCATGGGAAGCAGCGAAACGCATAGCATTCAAAATAAGCTTCTCGTATTCTTCAACAGATATAGAGTCCCTGATTCTCTCCCAAGCTATCTCTAAAGCTTCCTCCTTAATTACACCTGTGGGAATACCTTTTTCATCTCTTTCAACGTTAAGCGAATTTAGCGCTTCAAGCCCTGTTACTTTAAGGGCTAAAGTATTGAGTACAGCGGCATGAAGACATATTCTTGTTAGTAGAGCTGGTCTATGGCTAACAACTTCATCTATATCCCATCTAGTGGGCCACTTCTTTTCCTCGAATAGCTCTTGATCCCATCCATGCCCTAGAACCCACAGAGTTTCAACACTATCTAAGGCTTTTCTTAGCCTCTCCTTTAGCTCTCTTAAGCTTTTAGTACCTCGAAGATCTATAGCGCTTAAGAAAATACCAAGCTCATCTATATGGACATGCGAATCTATAAACCCAGGTAAAACAGTTCTACCACCAAGATCAATAACAGTACCACCGGAAATCCTAACGATATTCTCAACATCGCTATTCCCCCCAATAAACACAATTCTACCGTTTGCAACAGCAAAAGCTTCAACTTTTTTAAGAGGCTTAAACGATACGTAGACATTTCCATTTACAAAACCTATAACCATTAAGACACCAGCACTTTTACTGTTAAAGGTCAAACTAATATGTGTTTCCCTAAACATATAACTTATTTTTTTAGCAATATATACAATCCATACCTTACGAAAACCAGTAATACAAAAGATCCCAACCTCTAGCCAGAAGACTTTACAACAACATAAAGATGCTGAAAACAAGATAATCTAAGAATTAAGGCTTACCTACTACCCACCCTAAAGTGCTAGGCTTTCAGATTGAGGTAACCTTTATATATCTACAAAAATATGTGTTTCTAACCAGGGTTTCTCTTTATGAGGCTTGAGTTTGTAGCTCATATGCTTGGGATTATCTTGACAATAGCTATAATAGTCTATGTATCTATGGTGTATATTTTTACTGTTCCTCGCCGACCACCATCTGCTATTGAGGTTACCCCTGTAACAGAAGTCATAGGTACACCTACCGAGGTAGTTGTTGGGAATATAGTTTATCTTCCTCTCCCAAGAAAAATAACTAATGTAGTTGTTGAAGAAGCAATTCTCTGGAGGAGGAGCATACGTGAATATACATCAGATCCTATAAGTATTGAGAATTTAGCAATGCTTCTTTGGGCTGCTTACGGTGTTACAGACACTATTTGGGGTTTAAGGGCGTGTCCTAGTGCTGGTGCAACGTATCCTCTAGAGGTGTACGTAGTTGTTGGAGAAAAAAGTGTTATTATAGAAGGTGATAGATATCTAGAGGCAGGGGTATATAAATACGATATCTACACCCATACTCTTAGGCTTATAAGGAAAGGAGATTTCAGAGGTGATCTAGCTAGAGCTGCATTAGATCAACCTTGGGTTAAAGAAGCTCCTATAAACATAGTTGTTACCGCTGTCTACGAGAGAACTACTAGGATATATGGTGAAAGAGGTGCTAGTAGATACGTACCTATGGAGGTAGGTCATCTAGGTCAAAACGTATACCTAATGGCAACAGCTCTTGGATTAGGAACAGTTGTTGTAGGGGCTTTCTTCGATCACCAAGTTTCTGAGGTTATACGTGCTTCGGCTGAAGAAGTACCTCTGTATATAATTCCTGTTGGGGTTCCCAAGGATATGAGAATAACAACTTTTGAAGATATACAAAGCTATATCCTTAGAAATAGGTGAATAAGATGAGTAAATCTTTGAGAATTGCTCTTGCTATTGTTGAAGCATCTTCTTTACCACTACTTATACTAATTGTATTGTATACGCTTACAGGTTACCAAATGCTATACCCAAGTGCGTACTTCTTCCCAGCTTCGCGAGCTCTACATGTAGACCCTCTACTAAGGGTAATCTTCGTAGTCTTAGTATACCTACATTCATTAGCAGGGCTAATAATAGTTGTAGAGAGAAGGGTTAGGTATAGATTAATTAAGAAAGCCCTAGAGTACATAGTCATTGCAGGTTTGTCGGCTTTCTTAGCACTAGCTATTACCCTGGATATACTGTTTAAATAACTTTAGCTGTTCATATAGGGTATACTTATATCCTCCAATAACATATTTTTATGTATTGGAAGCGGTGGCGCTATTGAGTATACTATTGCTTGATAGAGTTAGCATAGCTGTAGGCGAAAAAATAGTATTAAGGGATATAGACCTTCGTATAGATAAAAACGAGGTATTATTTCTCCTAGGGCCTAATGGAGCAGGTAAATCTACTTTACTAAGAGCCTTAATAGGGTATCCAGGGCACTTAATTGTTTCCGGCAAAATATATTTTGAAGGAGAAGATGTAACAGAACTACCTATGGAAGCAAGGGTTGCTAAAGGCCTTGCGCTTGCCCACCAAATACCCCCTAAGCTCCTAGGTGTTAGAGTTAAACAACTTCTTGAGGCTTTATGCCGTAAAAATATATGCGATGTTTATGAAATTGCAAACGAGATAGGAGTACTACATTTACTTGATAGAGAGTTTGGTAAAGGGTTCTCAGGAGGAGAACTAAAGAGAATAGAAGTAGCTACACTTATGGCCCAGAAACCAAAGCTACCCCTTATAGATGAACCTGATAGTGGTGTCGATGTAGATTCTATAGAGGTTATAGCTAGAGCTATAAAGAAGTTAATCGATTTATCCCCATATAGATCAGCTATCCTAGTAACGCACTCAGCTTTAATTTCAAGGTATATAGAGCCTACAAAAGTCTGCATACTTATGTCAGGTACGATTAAGGTTTGCGACGGTAAAGACCTTATAGACGAGGTGTTTAGGCATGGGTTTAGAGAGTTGGCTTAAAGAAGTTGAGGTTAGAGCTCGGAAAGGGTTAAGTAGACCATCGCCCTTCGGGGTAGATGTAGATATATCTAGTTTTCTTGAGGTTAAGGAGGGAAGTCCTAGGTTAGATGAAGCTAAGGTTAAGGAGGTTGGAGTAGATTTATCGGCTAAGACTCTCTACATGCAGATAGACCAGATGTACTACAAGTACATTAGCAGAATTCCAGGTGTAGAGATTATGAGGATAGAGGATTTTGCGGAAACCTACCCAGAGGAAGCTAAGGAATACCTATGGAAGCTCGTAGACCCCGGCAAAGATAAGTACACAGCTCTTGCAGCCCTTAAAGGTAGAGGTGGTTACTTCATAAGAGTTAAGAAAGGTGTTAAAGTCGAAGAGCCTATAATGGCGTGTTTATTCATGAGCATAGGGGGTTTACAAGCACCTCACAACGTTGTTATAGTCGAGAAAGGTGCTGAAGCAACAGTTTATACAGGTTGTACCATAGCTCCCGAGGCTTTAGGTCTTCACGTAGGTATATCAGAGTTCTACGTCGAAGAAAACGCTGTGCTTAGGTTTGTAATGGTCCACTCATGGAATAGAGTTTCGCATGTAAGACCCCGAACAAGTGTCTACGTTAAACAAAGCGGTAAGTATATCTCCTACTACGTCAACTTAGCTAAGGTGAAAACCCTTCAAACTTATCCTATAGTACATTTAAGTGATAACGCCTATGCATACCTAGCATCAATAGTACTAGGCTTCGAAGATGCTTATATCGATGTAGGTAGCGCAGCTAATCTAGATGGAGAAAACGCCTCCGTGGAGATAGTATCGAGATCACTTGCAAGAGATACTTCAAACATAGTTGCAAGAGCATCAATAACAGCAAAACAAGGTAGAGGTCATATAGATTGCAGAGGACTCATGCTATCAAATAGAGCATCTATTAAAACAATACCAGAGCTACAAGCCCTAACACCAAACGCTATACTTACGCACGAAGCATCTATAGGAAGATTAGCTGAAGATGAAATAAATTACCTTATAAGCAAAGGGTTTGAGAAAGAAGAAGCAGTAGCAATTCTGTTAAGAGGGTTCGTAAACGTTGAAATTAAAGGGCTTCCCCAGAAAGTTAAAGAATATATTGAAACCATTGAGAGATTAACTGTTGAAAAAAGCATGTAGATTCAAACTTTAAACGCATACCAAGAAGATCATTAGGCTTCTACAAAACAGAAGATAAAACCAATACCGAATACATTCTAGATCAAAATCTATACATTAAACCATAACATTATTTGCAACTGCAGCAATACAACCATGAAATAATACGCTTACGTGAAACAAACATCAATAAGTACACATATTCATTTAAATAACGTACGAATAAGATAAGAAGTAAAGAACCTTTATTTAATTCCTATTTTCTACCTCCAACATAAAGTTACAAAAACATGATGTTGATTTTACAAGAATACAATATTAGAGCTATACTTTCGGCTTTAGTTGATAAAGCAGCTAATAAACGTTTCGCTAATACAGGAAAATCCTTAGGTTGACTATGCCTACTTATTAATAATTTATTAAATAATTAAATAAACAAATATGTTTATTAACTAATATAGAACACCTATATTACTTAGGCTTTAATCTAGATAGAAATAGCGATAAAGGTTCTAAATATGGACAAACTGTATACTACAGGTAATCGCGAACTAGATGAATTTATAGGAGGTTTACAACCATACACCATGTTCCTCATTGTTGGTCATCCAGGTGCAGGTAAAACAACCTTGGCTTCTCAGATATGCTATGCTAATGCATTAAAAGGTAGGAGGTGTCTTTATCTATCATTTTATGAGGATAAAGAGAAGCTATTTAGAAATATGAGCAAACTCGGTATAAATCTCTCGGAGGTAGAAGCTAAGGATTTTATGGAGTTCATTAGGTTACCAGTTGCATCAACAGATGAAATACTGAGGATCTTATCTACGATTGTATCAAGGAAATCTTACGAGGTAATGGTTATAGATTCTATAAATCCAATACTTGATTTAATAGTTAAGAAGGAAGAGCAGAGGGCTATACTTTTAAACTTCTTCTACCAGCTATTGAACATCGTAAACGGGGTTCTGGTTGTTGTAGCCGAGATACCTCTTGGAAAAGAATCGCTAGAGCTAGGCTCTATAGAGTTTGTCGCAGATGCTATTATTTATTTAAAGCATAGAATAGAGTTTGGGATGCTCTCGAGAATAATGGAGGTACGAAAAGTAAGAGGAGCACCTCTAACAGTAGCAGAAATACCATTCTCTTTAAATGAGGGCGAAGGTCTTAAGGTTTACATACCCCCGAAAATAGAAAGAGTTCTTCCATCAGGGCAAAAACCGTTGAATATAAATATAAGCTTCATCAGAGAGAGTATAGAGTCTATTCAGTACGGAGATGTAGTTGTTATTAGCTACCCCTCTATCGGTAGACCTTCATTTATCTACCTACCATTAATAGACCTAGCTGTTGCGAACAATGAGAAGGTATTGCTTATCTCGTATAAGTATTCACCAGATGAATTAAAAGATGTACTACTTCAGAGTATGCAAAGCTTAGGTGTAAGTAGAGACTTAGTTCTAAAGGTTATTAACAAATACTTCCACCTCGAATCAATCAACCCTGCAAGCCACTCACTACAGCTTTTACGTTCTTATCAAATAGAGCTAATAGATGAGATCAAAGCAGGTATAGTAGTTTTCCATGCTGTTGACGTATTTCGAGAAACAGCATTTAAACCTGGCGAGTACTGGGCATCGTTTATTAATGAGCTGAACTGGGTTAAGAATAAAGGTAAGCTACTAACACTTTACTACGCTAGGATAGATCCGCGTTGGACTAAAAGGTATGAGTCTCTTTCGGATATAGCGATCCGTTTACACTATAAACGAAGAGATACGAAGTTGATACCTGTACTATACATATGGAAACGCGAAACCTTGCCGAAGATAATTGAGTTAGGAGAAAAAGAAATAGAGAGATTAAAGGATGATGCGAATAGGATAGCGGAGATAATTAAGGCAAGGCTAGAAGATGACAACGTATAGCGAGATTACTATGAAGAGGGATAAAGTAGATACGTTTAGAAGCTAAATAGAGTATACCCTACCCGGATTTATCTACTCCTTTAATATATACCTTAGAAGGTTCTCAGATAAAAAAGATTGTGTAGATCTTTTCTTAACAAGCCATGGTCGTTAAGGAATATTTTGGTTCGATTGCGTAGCTCATTAAAAGTTGTTAAGGAATTATCAGAGGTACTTGTACTCTATTAAGTAGGAGATGAAATTAGTAAACATTAGATGGACTAGATATTCTATTTACGTATAACCCAAACGAATTATAGAAGGTAATACAGAAAATAATTTAGCTAAATTGATGGTTAAGGGTGTTTTTCTATACAGGGTTAATTTATTAACATAATGCGTAGAGTTCATAACTAAATAAAACAGTATGAACCAGTTAATTATTTAATAAGGTTGGCATTGTAGTTGCTTAATTTTACAGCATGCTTATTTAGTGAGTATCGTTAGAAATGTTTTACTAGATAAAAGGTATTTATAGTAGGTAAAAAACTATCGATGTTTATGGGGAGATCTTAGTGATAGCTTCTAGAACTATTTTAGCAGCTCTATCGACGTAGTTCTTAAGTTCTTCAGCTGTTGCAAACCCTAGTTCTTCAACTAATGAATCGCTTACCAATAGTAGTGCACCTGTTTTTATATTTCTCATAGCTCCCAGCATGAAGAGCCCTGCGCACTCCATTTCAACTGCTATAATTCCTCTACTAGTCCATTTTTTAACAAACTCAGGATCTTCTGCGTAGAAGGCATCACTACTAACAATAGGTCCTAAAGCGTAGTTTATACCAATTTTCTGGGTTTCTTCAACAAGGGTTTTCAGAACATCGAAATGTGGCGCACATGCCATACAGATGTTATCTCTTAAGTACTGGTAGAATGCTCCACCTGGGTAGTAAGCGGCTCCTGTGGGTATAATTACATCCCCTATCCTCAGCCCTTTAACCATAGCGCCGCACGTACCGAACCTCACAATAACTTTTGCCCCTAACATTATTAGCTCTTCTATCACGAGCATAGAGGATGGATGGCCAACTCCATGCATGGCAACAGATACAAGTGTTCCTTTGTATTTACCTGTGTACACCAGGAGTCCTCTATTCTCGTTCACTAAAACAGGGTTCTCAAGCATTGAAGCAACTTGTTTTACTCTAGCTGGGTCGCCTGCTACAACAACCCTATCAGCAACTTCTCCCTTCTTGGCCTTTATGTGTATAGGTCCAATCATAGTTTGAATCCCCGAACCATATAGGCTAAGGCTACAAATTATATGCTCTACGGATGCAGATTTAACATATTTGTGTATACTTTTTATATATGGTGGTAAGATTAAAGGAGAAAACCTTATTTTCTAGGTGAGCAATTTCAACGATGTATGTGAGATTATGGGGGATAGATCTTTAGAGAAAACAATATTGGTTTTGATAACGCTAAGCATTGTAGGTGGAATTCTCAAGGTATATGGGAGTATTGTTGGTGGATCTAAATCTGTTTTCGTGGACGCTATGACATCTATAGCTAACACCTTAGCCATAATACTTATACTGAAGTTCTTTAGAGCTGGCATGGAGCCTCCTGATACAGATCACCACTACGGGCACCATAGGCTAGCCTTAGGGGGACCTATATCGATGTTAATGCTTTACTCATTTGTTGCAGGAATAATTATACTAGATATAGTTAGCTCTATTGGAAAATCCTACGAAGTTTCCTACAAATCTCCATTATATGCATCTATAGCTATGATTCCTTACGGATTATCTGTTGCAATAGCTAAAAGATCTCACTCAATAGTTTCTAGCTACGGAGGTTTTACGGTAATTGAACTTATAGAGAGTTTAGTGTCTATAGCTTCTTCGCTAGGAGGTATAATGGTTAACTATGTAATTGATTTTGTAGGCGCTATCGCTTTAATGGCATACCTACTATTTGAACTAACAGAGAACTTTAGAGAAATAGTTGAAGCTGTAAGCGATGTAGCACCCAAAGAAGTGATAAACAAAATTCAAGAGATTGCGAAGAATCATGAAGTAGAAATTAGCAGAGTTAGAGTTAGAAGAATTATAGAGAAGATCTATCATGGAGATGTAATAGTCGAGGTTAACCCAAGTATACCGCTAGAGAAAGCCCATGAAATAGCGGATAGCATTGAGAAAGAGCTTAAGAAGCAGGGTATGGATGTAATAGTTCATGTAGAGCCTTCGAATAATAGCAAGAAGAGGAATGAATTATCGAGTTCTTAGCTTAATCCAAGGATTGTAGCATATCTTTCTCCACGTATCCTCTATAATGTTTATAGAGTTAGGACGCAATAAAGCACTGAAGAATTCTCTTAGGTTTACACTACTTAATTTTATGTAGAGCACATCATCTTCATATCCGCATGTCATCATAGTAATAAGCTCTTCAATTTCGTTATCGAGTTCACCTAGTACAACCTCTATATATCCTAGATCTCTGAGCATACTCCTAGAAGCTAAGTTGTTACTTCTAGTTGTTGCCACAAATACCTCTACATTATCGTAGCTAAGTAGCTCTTCTATTGATGCAACAATAGCTTTCCCTATACCTCTACCTCTAGATCTGGGGAGAACAGCAACATAGTAGATTACACCTATACTTAACCTGGGTATAGCGTAGAAAACCCCTACCCCCGATACCCCGTTGTCGTATGCAATAACGGCTCTACATAAACCTAGGTCTATACACGACAATGCATAGTACGAGTGAAACCAAGACATGGTTTTTTCTAGCACATCCCCTACTTGTTTAGAGCAGTTTCGGTTGCATTCCGCGATTTCCATGTATTTGTTTCCACCTAACGAAAACCTTGTAATATTTTCGCCTAACTCTCTCTTTTATATTCTTCTAGAGCTTAGGTAATATCCTGGTATTTCCGGGAACTGGGTGGATTAGGTATATGTTGGCGCAGATATTAGATCTGACGCTTGAACGTTTCAATTTTCTGAGAAGCAAGGTAGATGAGCTGGTTTCGCTTGATGCTATAAAATTCTTAAAATCGCTTTGGGTTAAATACGAAGGCCATAATAATCCATACATAAAGAAATTGAGTATAGCCGGTATAGATAGCGGCTATAATTACATAGAGTATAGAGGATACGCTCTATATGTGGTGAATACAGTTTCTGTTTTACTTAACGAGAATAGAGAAGAATACTTAGATGGGTGGATCGATGTAGATATAGCTAGTAGCCCTAACCTTGAGTACGAACTATCGTTATTATCAACATGCATTGAAGTAGAGTTCATGGAGAGACTAGCTAACAAAGCTGATGTTATTCTAGTTGACGGAAGCTTGGTTGCAACTCTATCTAAGCTATACAAAGCATCCATAGACTCAGGACTAGATATTATCGAAGGCAAAGGTATCAACGTTACGCGTTTGCTAAAAGACCTTGTCGTCATGTTAAGCATTAACCCAAAGAAATTTGCCTTCATATCTAAGAACTCTAATTCAAGAGATCTACTAGGTCTTGTTAAAGGGGATATATACTACCTTGAACGGTACACAGACTTCGAGACAGGCTACTCCAAACCTATGGATTTAGTGTACTCTAAAAACCTAGGTGTAGCGTCTATAGCTAGGCTCTTCAAAAAATACTCAAAAAGATCTACAGGACTAGACCTAACAATAGGTCTCACATATGTTAGATTCGATAGATTCTCAAGGGTTTATCGTGTAGAGCTAGTTGTAGAACCTGGAGAAGATGTTGATACAAGGATTAAGCGTCTTATCGATGCTTTATCGGATGTTATTGTCTTTGGATATCCGTACCCACTTACTAGAGCTCATAACCTAGCTAAAATTGGTAGTAAAGATGTTGAACGGGTAGCTACTCTATTGGGTATTGCTAAAGATCCTCGGGATAGAGAAGCATTCTTGATGTGATTATAATGGGTTTTCTTAGCATACTTAAGAGCAATTCAGCATCTGCTGAAGAACATGCAGAGTTAGAGTGTATAGGCTATGTTATAGGGGAGAGTAAGCCATACAAAGCCGAGGTAGTAGCATCGAGACCCCTTATGGTAGGGGAGTACCTTTATATGGAGTATTACGGATTCGATGTACTAGCGATGGTCAGTTCATCAGTTACTGGAAGTCCTGTTATCACCGGGGATATTTATGATCCAAGAGATATTGAGAGAATTGTTAAGAATATTAGGGGAGGTGAGAGAATGTACTACTATAAAGGGGTT
>JAWASI010000003.1:14759-15335 GCA_038892955.1 Ignisphaera sp. | reverse complement strand
GGATATTTAGCCCAGCTAAAGATAATTACGTAAGAGTAGGGGTTCTTCTTAGAGAATCTTCTGTAGAAGTTAAAGTTGACATAAATAAAGTGGTTTCGAGACACCTAGGTATTTTAGCGATGACCGGCATGGGTAAAAGCAACTTGGTTGCACTACTAGCAAAAAGAGTTGCAGAGAAGCATGGAACGGTGATTATATTTGATTATCACGGTGAGTATGTCTCTATGACAACACCAGGGGTAAACGTTATCAAGCCTAAACTTAATCCGAGGATGATGAGTTTTGACGAAATAGCTAGGCTCCTCAATATACCTAGGAATGCCACAAGACAACGAGCTGCTTTGTTTGAATCCCTTGAACAAATGCCTGAAAACGGTGATTTCTTCTATAATTTGAAAAAATATTTGCAGACAAAAATTTCAAAGTATGGTGCATCAGCGCAGAAAATATTAGATATGATAACTGCTTACGAAAGGTATCTTAGGAAAATTCTAAGCGAAGATGTTGAAGATGTTGTTGAACAAATGGTTTTAGGGGGGATCAACGTTGTTGATTTAAGTGAACTCCATATACATC
>JAWASI010000003.1:0-14749 GCA_038892955.1 Ignisphaera sp. | reverse complement strand
GGATTCTTAACGCTCGAAAAGAAGCAGCTTTAGGCAATAGAAGAGGTTTACAGGTACCGGTAATACTCGTAGTTGAAGAAGCCCATGTATTTATCCCAAACGATCAAGAGACTGCTACGAAGAGAGAAGCCACAGCTATTGTAAGAGAAGGTAGGAAGTTTGGTGTTGGACTTGTAATTGTTTCGCAAAGGCCAAGAGGTTTAGATGCTACGATTTTGAGCCAGCTAGGCAACCTAGCTATTTTAAGAATAGTGCATCCCGAAGATCAAAACCATATAGCTAGACATTGTGAGCCGGTATTTCACGATGTTATTGAAGAGCTCCCTGGTTTAAATATTGGAGAAGCTATACTATTAGGTGAATGGGTTAGAATCCCCACTCTCGCAAAGATAGACTACGTTGAAGAAAAAATCGCGGGATTTGATATAGATGCAGTATCTGTATGGAGTCGTTATTTTAATGGTTAAAATAGGAAATCCTTGTAGGTGAGTTTCTTCCTAGATGTCCCAGTTTCCATGAACTCTAGTTCTTCGCTAAGAATTTCTTCCTCTGGCTTAGTCTCTCTTATACAACCTAATTCCTTTAGCTTAATATATATGTTCCTAACGGCTTGGAATACCTCGTCTTCGCTTTTAGCTCCTGTAACAACCATTTTTCCACTACTAAATATTAATAGAACTACATGTGGTTCTTCCATCCTATATATAAGCCCTGGGAATTGCTCTGGCTCATACATAGTATTTTCTAGTAGAAATGCAACTTTCTCTAAAAGTACTTCAGCGCCAAGGTTAACAGATGCTACGATGTTTTGAATCTGTATCCTCGGTCTAGATGTTATCTGCATATTATGTCTTACTAATACCCTAACAATCTTTTTAACAGACCTAATTAAGTCTGCTGTACTTTTAGCTCCTGTAACAACCATTCTACCCGATCTAAATATTAAAGCTGTTACCTTTGGGGTATCTAATCTAAATACTAATCCGGGGAACTGATCAGGGTCATAGTCAACGTTAGGTAATACCTTGTCTAAGTATTCTAAGTCTATTGCTTGATCTATCGATACTGTTGCTACTATGTTCTCAATCTTTACATTTATGTTTGGGTTTCCAAGGTCTGCAAGGTATTTTTGGTGCAACTCTTTATGAGAATGTACTGATTCTGATGAAATAGTCTCACGCTCAAGTTAGTAGAAATAGCTTTTAAACTATTTAAAAGCTTTTATCCTCTGAATTAATTATGCGTATTTAAGCAGGGCTTTAAACTACATAAACGCCATAAGGTCTTCGACTAATTCTAAGCGGGGTAGCTCTATAACGCCTTCACCTTCAACTATGATAAAAGGCCTGGCGTTGTCTAAATCAGCTTCACTCCTCATTATAGGCGATAAATAGCTTTCGCTATATGTTGATATAGCTGTACCGCTTTGGTATACGCCTAGAGCTGGTAGGACAAGTACATACCCACCTCTTGATAGAGGTGCTAGTAAAAAGCATGGAAACTTAGTGCTATGGCCTGCTACTGGGTCTTTCAATGCTATGCTTGGATGTTCGTGCCCCATTATGACTAAGCTAAACCCCTTCTTATCCCTTATATCTTGATGTCCATGTACTACAAGAATATTGTCAAGCCATAGAATATCGTACACATCTATTCCAAGTTTTCTACATATAGAGAGAAGGTATGTATCGTGATTCCCCCGAACTATTACAATCCTCTCGAATCTCTTGGTAGATACCTCCAGGAAATCTCTAAGATCTCTAGCCTCCTTCCTACCTAATTTCTCAAAGTGGTGCTTAACATCACCAGCTACGACAAGCATAGAAGCATCAACATAACTTAGAGATTTCTCTATAACATCGATTGCTTTCGATAGCTGTATTCTTGGAAGAAAAACTCCTTTTGAAGCCATATCTTCTTCAAAACCAAGATGAATATCTGCTACAACTATAGCTTTAAACTTTGGTATGTAAACTACAGGAAGATCAGCTAAAGCATAAACATCGTTGTAGATCTTGTACAGCATAACTATAGCACCTTATAGAAAAATACACCTTAATGAGTAATTAAATTGTTGGCATTCTATATTGCTTAACGTAGTAAGATTTTTTCTACACAAATAGCCTCGTTTTATGTAGATTTTAAACAATAATTTATTTATCGTATAGAGATTTTCGAAAGTTAATTTATGCCAACGAATATCTACCCCAGGTGGCGAATCTTTATTTCATTCTAGCTAAATATTACTTATCTTAGCTTTAGTTAATACTGTTTCTCGTCCCAAGGTTTCCTTAGGCTCTCCCGGGGTAGGGGTAATGTGCCTGAGACCGGACGCAGAGCTAAACCCGGCGAAAGCCGGGGATGTAGCTTCAAACCTCCCCGGAACCCTCGCCCTTTAGGGCGGGAAGGAGGTCAGGGTTATCTATTATTCAATGTTATGGGTTCTTATGTAAGCTGTAGGTAGGTATACCGAACCTGTCTTTAGTCTTGCTAAAACTTTCTTCACCCTCATAGCCTCACCTATTACACTAGCTACATCATCTGAATCAACAATTGATGAATACATAAACCTTAAAGTTAGAGGAGTTGTAAGGAGTATTTTTATTGTATGTTTGCGGTTCTCTAAAAGATTAGCAATATGAGAGATCGTCCCTATATCGACTTCGTCAAGAGGATCAACAACAAGTAGAACTATGCATGGATTTCTACATACTTCTTCCACAACTGTTTGAGTGAACCACCTAAGAATCCTATTACTGCTTGTATACCTTAGAGTTGCAAACGATACATCTTTAGGCCACTTAACCTCCGATAGAATCCTGTACACTTCGTGAAGCTTATACCTATCAATTAGATTTACTATCTTTATATCTTCCTCAGTTATAACACCTAAGGCAACCCTTAAACCCATTGAAGATAGAGACTCGAAGACATCGATGACCATTTTGAATAAGAATGTTATTGGTGGTGGTTCTCCTATGAAAAAACCATTATGTATAGATATAATAATAACTGTATCTCTATACATTCTATGTTCATATTCTTTAACCATAAGCTTACCAACTTTAGCAGAAGCTTTCCAATGAATTCTCTTAAAATCATCAAAAGGCATAAACTCTCTAACACTAAAAACCTCAGAACCAACACCTTTCCTCCTAGAAGCCCTACCCTCAAAAACAAAAAGATAGGGTACCACAGCTTCAACATTAAATACGTGTCTCGAACTTGTTGGAATAATCTTAATCTCTATAGGGTTAGCCAAGACAACCCTAAGGCTCATTCTCAAAATAGATAAAGGTGTTTCTAAATCTATAGTTAAACCGTAGACGTTGTGCTTACCTGGGTAACCAGATACTTGTAGCTCTAAACAATGGTTAAGTTCATTAAATCTCCACGTAATGGTTCTTAAACCAATATCTGAGTTAAGGTTAACCTTCTTAATATTGATGAGCTTAGCTATACCCTTAGGCCTTAGGTTCAGCTCTAAGGAGACACTTAGATCTTCGATAATCTCGTAGATACTCCCAGATTTAATCTCTACATTAATATGTTTTATAAGCTCTATAAAAGATAAATCAACTGCTAAGGCTATAAATACAATGTAGAAAATCGTTGATAATATGGTTTTAGCTAGGAAATTCCCTAAGTTCTCAGTATAATGTATATAAGTAATAGTAAAGGAACCCAACATAAGGAGTACGTAGGTACCCTTAGAGAGACCTAAGCTATGAAGCACTGTGTAACCGTAGTAACGTTGATTTATACTAAGATTTAGGGATTCCAACGTGTATACCTTTAAAACTTTTTGCAATTATAAAAACTCTACTTTGTGCTTTAATCTTAGAATATAGAAGATTAACTCTATCTATTACCTGCTTATTTTTTAGCCAAATACATGATTTTATTATGTATATAAGCGCTGAAACATTTATGCATATCTTTTTATCCGTAAGAACTCCTACAGTAGAATCTCTGTTATCAAGTTCTTTCTCAAAAAATTCTAGTCTTTTACTAGTCTTTCCCTCTAATTTAATGAAGCGCTTCATACTAGCTTACAGCTAGAAAATATTAACTCTAGATTTATAAAAATATTAAATTAAGTGGCTAAAAATGATAAAAAATGTTTTAACGATTTGGGTCATAGCGATAATCTTTCTAATTACTTTAACCTTGTTTTATGTAGTAGCTGAAGAAATTAGGCATCCAAAGAATATCAAGGAACTAGTTGATGCTAGTTTTCGTAGCTATAGAGAGTTCATTGAATGGCTTAACTATACCGGTATAGCTTCTAAGCTAAGGATAAATTTATCTAATGTAAAAGATATCGCTTTGAAGTCCCCTGTAGTTCTTGATGAAATATACAACAATGCCGTCCTATCGATGTTTATAGGTGCTATACAATTAAAGCAATTGAAAATGTTTACCCATTCAACCGACTACATAGACCAAAGGGATATAGTTGAGCTACTAAAGGTGGTAGCCTTAAAGCTAAACATATCTAAGGTAGACCCTATGTGTAGAGATCTTTTCTCTAAACTCTTCATAAATATGATTCAACCTAGGTTTTGCAACTATACTTTAACAGATCTAGACCATCTTACTTGGTATATCATGAAGTTAGGCAGCATATTACCTACTGATCGCCTTACCTCAATTCTAGGCAAGGTTTACACCATTAAGATGGCTATGAGAGTTAAAGCCATAAACAAGGATATGTTAAATAGTCTACTCAATGAACTTCTCTACAGAGAATCCATAGTTGTATACTTAATTCTCAACGATGTAGTAACAACAAGCAGGATAATTGTGGTGCCACCAAGCCAAGCAACATATAGCATGGAGATCGCCAAAGGGATGCCTTTATACAATAAGTCCTCAAGTAGAGTGTTAACATTCGAAGACTTAGAGAAGGTTTTAAGCATGTTATCAAGGATTCTAGAGCTATCAGAAAAACATGGTATATCGTTGACTTCTGATGATGTCCTAAATATCATAAATTATATACTGAGCTTAGATATAGAAGAGGCGATCGCTATCATAAAATCCATCGATGAGAGCTCTCTAAGAAACATAAGGCAATCTCAAACTTACGACAGTAGAAACAACTTAGTTACTACTTCTCCGGAGGTAAATAAGGAAGAGGGATTTCCCTCCTATACTATACCCATGACTTTACCTGATGAGTTCTACGATTATTACAGAGAGTTTGAGGAATATATGGGTGGATCTATGGATACCTATGGTGGGGATAAGAGGGGTTCAGACAAGAATGTGGAAGGAGAAATAAACCTCGTTGATGTAGAGGCTTTTATTGCTAAGGTTATAACTTCTGGATCACTGGCCGTAGTTGTAGATAAAGTAAATATACCTGTTGCTCTCATACCCTCCTTAGGTACTGGAGATAACCTATTAAGTATTACAACGTATCCTAGAAGACCTTTTAGAGAATCACAGGTTAGCGGAAGATCTTCAAGTAGTGCGCTGTGGCTGTACCTAATACTGTTGTTCGCTACATCAGCTGGTATTGCTATTATATTCAAACCACATTTCGTCTTAAGGGTGTTGATGAGGATGTCGAGAATATTCAGGGGTGATACTGAAGATATACATGATATACGAAACAATAGCATATTCGAGTTGTTTTGGGTTCTAATGTATAAGCTTGCCTTAGTTTTTGGTGTTCAAATTACTGGGAGTGATACACATAGAGAGGCTTACACTAAGGTTGTATCTAAACACGTTGATAAAGATTTTAGACGTAGGCTAGAGGATATCACTAAAGGATATGAAGTTCTACGCTTTAGCGATAAACCCTATGTAGATAAAGATCGATGGACAAAATCTGTGGCATCGATGCTCAACGAATATGATTAGATGTGGTGCCCAAGATGAGGATATGGTTTTGGATGGGTGTAGCAATAGTATCTGTTGTTTTAGCTTTTTCGACAATTATTTTTAGATATAGTGCGCTCGATTTTATAGCCACAGCTATGCTCTTATTTATTTCTATATATGTTACCCTAAGGTTTATTTTATCGATATACTTCGGGATTGAGTTAAAGCCTATGGTATACGTAGGCTTTAAGTACCTAAACTTAGCTGTTCTTAGCGGTTTAACTGCTACTGTGTTAAACATTGCCATAGATTCCATTCTATCGTTGATATATACAAGAGGGCTTCAAACAGTGGTACTCTCTATTATTATAACTACTACTGCTCTCTATACAACAAATAGGTTCTTTAAGTTAAAAGGTCTAATCTTTCTGCTAACTTTCTCTGTCTTCATCACCAGTGTATTGTATATACTTGGATATATAAAGGAGATGGCATTAAGCATCACCTAGGCAACTACAACCTAGGTGTAGACTATGGCAAAAAACGATATACATGCTATAGTTATAACCTATTTAGCTACAGCAGTTGCTGTGTTTGCTATATTCTTAGCTATATCGCAGAGATATGTTGCGTCTATTGTATCTCTTGCCTCAGCTATAGTTATCTTCTCTTTTGTTAGCGAGAGAAGGTGTAAAGAGTGAAACTAAGGCATTTAATTATACTGCTAGTTCTATCTATAGTGCTATTTTCAGCTCTAGAAACCCAAAGAGAAGGGTTAATGCATAGCGGTGCATCGCCGTATAATACTCGTTGGGATGGTACATCAAACTTTATTAAACTATTATCCTATTTTAGTAGAGTAGAGATAGTTAATAGCTGGATTAGTTTAGATCTAGAGAACTACATAAACAACTACAGCTGTAGAATCATATTTATAATTTCTCCTGAACAAAGCTTTAGTCAATCAGAAATCAACACAATAACTAACTTAGTTAAAAATAATTCATTCAACTTAATTATTTTAGATGAAGGCCCTTACACAAACGACATAATCAAAGCATTAGGCTTACCTATTTTTATAGACGCTTTCAAGTACATCGATGTTTTTGGACGACGCAAAGGGGTTGTAGGTGTTGTTCCCGGATTCATAGAGCTTGATATAGAATACTATACGTTGTTTTCTTATGTATCGCCAATAAGTTTTAGCAATATATCTAGCTGCCGGAGAATTGCATATACTGTTGAAGGTGATACCGTAGGTGTTTTATGCAAAATTCAAGGTAGTTTAGTACTAGTTGTAGGGGATGGGTCTATAGCTATAAATGCGGTAGTACCTTTGCCACCAACCAAGAACGTATATACAGATATTGTAGAGGGGATGGTTAACTTTGTGTGCAAAGGGAAAAACATAAAAATTCTATCCTTAGTAGATGCCTCTAAGTACAGATTTAGAGTCTTAACCTTCAACGAACTTGTAGAAGAAGGTTACAACACTGTTGAAGCGTTTATGCTAACCTTTAACCCGTTTCGATACCTCTACCCCTATTTATACGATAAAGAGCTCTACATAATAAGTGGGTTTAGTGTAGCCACAACAATATTTTTTGCAATAGCTATTGTGCGTACCTCTAGGAGAATAAGATTAGAAGTTGCTGAAGAAAACCGTAGAGAAATCTTCACTATATTTCCCGGCTACAGCCGTATTGCTTTAGAGATTTTAGTAGGTCTATGTAAATCGCATAAGCAATGCATTAAAGAAGTTCCCTGCATCTTAAGGAAAGTTAACGATAGATGCATAAAGCAGGTAAGTAGATATATGTCGAAGGATAGAGATTTTAGGCGAAAAGTCTTAGAAAAGATTTTGTTATCTTGAGTAACAACGTATATAGGCTTCAGGTGATAATTATGGTCGAACAGTTCCTTGATGAACTCGACTTAAAGATCTTGGGTATACTTGTAGAAGATTGTAGTGTAAGTGCAAGAAAAATAGCTAGGATGCTAGGTAAATCCCCTACGCTTATCTCTAAAAGAATTCAAAGGCTTAAAGATTTAGGTGTTATTGAGAGATGCACAGCTGTTGTTAATTATAGAAGTATTGGTTATAACTTAATGGCTTTAATACTCTTCAACGTCTCTGGAGCACATATAGAGGAAGTAGAGAAAATGTTATCTACAGAACCTAATATCAGAGGTGTTTACGATATCACCGGTCAATACGATATAGCTGTTCTCGCTATGTTTAGAAATGTCGAGGAACTAGATAAGTTCATTAAGAGGATACTTAAGCATCCCTACATAAAGGGTAGTGTAACCAGCGTAGTTTTTAAAGCAGTTAAAGATGGAATTCACATAGGTTTACAGTAGGGCTTTAAACACATGATGATTGTGGTGGGCTCTGACAGATGATGTCATGAATCCTTGCTGATCATGTTCTATGAGGTGCCCAAAGCTTTGAAGGTATTGAATAGTGAAGAGCTGTTTAAGAACTTAGGCTACGACTACGTAAAAATTGTTGAGCCTAGTATAGAACCTAGTAGAGTAGAGGTAAGGTTTAAGGATATAGCTCCCGAGCTAGAGAAGCTCGGAATAGACTTAGTAAACGAAAAACTCTATAAACATCAACTAAAAACGTTAAACCTACTTAGAGAAGGCTATAATGTAGTACTCAAAGCTGGAACAGGTTCTGGAAAAACCGAGAGTTGGTACTTCTACTTCCATGAAAGAGCTAAACAAGAAAACTTCAAAGCTATAGCAGTATACCCAACACTCGCTCTTGCAAACGATCAAATTAAGAGGATATCGCTTTACGCATCAGCTGTAGGAATACCTGTGATAAAGATAGACGCTCTGTTAAGAGATGAACTATACAAAAAACTAGGTAAAACAGGGCTTAGAAGAGAAATAGCTAACGCTAGAATAGTTGTTACAAACCCTGCTTTTCTCTTACACGAAGTCAAGAAGCTCCTCCTAACCCCATCAGCTTGCATCATAGATTTTAGAAAGATAAACTTATTAGTTATAGATGAATTCGATTTCTACACACCGAGAAGTATTGCGCTCATGCTTGGAATGCTTAAGATATTGACTGAATACAGCGATGTCAAACCCCAGATAGTCGTTCTTACAGCTACTCTTGCTAACCCCGAGGATATGTGTAAGTATTTAGAAGAAATAACCAGTAGGAAATGCGCTATTGTCGATGGGGAACCGTTTAGAGTTGAAAATAGGATATACATAGTCTTAGGCAAGAATATTGAAGAGGTTTGGCGTATAGTTCGTAAGCATAGGGATGCTATAATTTCTAGAGGAGATGTGGATAAAGATGTTATCGAGGCAATAGACAATCTAGAGCTGTTTAAGAGAAACGTATACAGAGTTCTACAATATCTAGAAGCTCTTGGCTTAAAGGTGCCATCAATATCAATTGATTTAAGGGAGATATTGCCTAAGTACGCTGAAGATTATGGGGTATCGCTTGTGTTCACCAAGAGCATAGCGAGAGCAGATGAACTAGCTAGAATGCTTAAAGAGATTATAGGAGATAGTGTTGCAGCCCACCATCATCTAGTCCCTAAGAGGGATAGAGAGTTTATAGAGGAGAGAGCTAGGAGGGGAGAAGTTAAGCTAGTAATTAGCCCAAGAACTTTAACACAGGGCATAGATATAGGGACTATTGTTCGGGTTGTACATATCGGTCTCCCTGAAACCATTAGAGAATTCCTTCAGAGAGAAGGTAGAAAAGGTAGAAGAAAAGAAATAGAGTTCTCGGAATCTATAATTATCCCCTCTACGAGGTGGGATTGGGAGTTATTAACAAAAGGCTTAGATGTTTTTAAAAGATGGCTTTCTCTACCATTGGAGAAGACCATAATAAACCCAAGGAATAAGTATATTTTCCTTTTTACTGGATTAGCTAAAATTTTATCTCCTTGGTATAGAGGAGAACTAACAGAAAAAGAATACGAAGTCCTCAAAAAAGTAAAGGTTGTTAAAAAGGATGGCTCTTTGGATACAGATAAAGCTAGGTGGATATGGGAGAGACTTAATTTCTACGAATTTGCTCCACCCTACGGTATAAAGAGATACCTTGAGGAGAACGGTAAACTTATACCTCTAGAGCCAATAGGTCACTGTGATCTTGTTGAAAGATTTCAGAAGGGATGTCTCGATCTATCTCAAGATGCTATCGTTAAATACGTTGAGGTAGGAAAAACCAGGGGACTGGCTAGAGCTGTTATCGAGACAAAACTTAATAAATTCGATTTCTTCGCTGATGACTCTATAGCTGAAGCAGTTGAAGAATACAGGTTTATTAAGATGAACTGGGGTGAAGAACCGCATCTACTAAGAGATATTGCTAAAGGGAAACTAACTAGCTATGTTTTAGCTGTTGTTTATCCTCCAAAACAAGGTTTTGGAGAATATATAAAAATACCTAACAGGGTTCTATGGTACCTTGTTGCAAGTAAGCCTAGAGTTGTAAGAATCGGGGATAAACATGTGGTAACATATGATAGAAAAACAATACATGTTCCTGTTGAAACTGCTGGAATGTATCGCGATTATACTTATGGTCTATACGTAGAAGCTGACGAAAGAGACGATGCAACTCTTCTTAGGCTTGGGTTAGCGTACCTAATGGTTTTATTAAGGAAGATCTATGGAATACCATTCGAAACCATTATGTATAGCGTTGACAAAATAGGGGAGAAGAAATTTATCGAGATACATGAACCTGAAGCTGCAGGTATCATTGATTCAATTGAATGGAGCAAAATTAGGAGAGATTTAGAGGCGTACAATCCTGAAGAACTAGATTTAGTACTCTTGCTTCAGCTCGACGATATAGCTTATTCAGATCTTCTATCTCTTGAATTAGACCTAAGCATAGTTAAGGAACTAGCAATAAAAGTTGTAGATTACATAACGTTAAGAGAGAAGATTTCAGCTATCTTTCGTGGTCTAGAGCTGGTTCTTCCAAAGCCTAGCAAAGCCCTTAAAATTCTATCAATTGATACTATAACACATGTAATTAACGAGGAGGTTATAAGAAAAGCTATAATAGGGCTCGGGATTTTTGACGGCGAATTAGTTGAAAAAGTTGTAGACTTCTACACAATGCTTCCATTCACACCACCCCCTAAGTCGTTGAGAGATTTCGAGGTATATGTAGAAGACATGGTTATGTATAGCGATATGAAGCTTGTTGTATTAGATAAAGAGGTCGTAGTTAATAATCTCGAAAAAATAGGATTAAAGAGGTTAGCTAGAACTGTAAAAGAGCATGGCTTCAGCCTTAGGGAATCTATAGCTAAAAAACTAGGTATTGAAACTATATCTCCCAGCGTAATAGGGTATGAGCTCTATGTAAAAGGTTTCGATGTAGATATCAACGCGCTTGATATTGCTAATCTCCATAAGGTTTACGTTGATGTATTTAGGGAGGGGAAGGTCAAGGAGCTTCCGCAAATACTTAAAAACACTCTAAATAGATACCTAGAGGCTCGAACTAAGCTTATTTATCTTCTCTATCTCATGGTAAGAGAACTGAACGAAAATATCTCACAACGATAGGGATGAGAGCCCGTTGAACGCTTATCCCTACGGTGCTCCTTTACCTAAGTTCGCTTGAAAGCGAACCTCTCCTCACAAGAGATGATACAAGTCTCTCTATCCTAGACGGGGTAATAGCCGATGTATCGAAGCCTTCCCTTTTCAAAAATTCAATTACATCATCGTACAGATTCTCCACGTTATATCTTGTGATCTTCCCACTTGTAACCCTTAGAATAGCGTTCACTATATCTTCATTGCTTGGAAACCTTCCTTTTGTCTTAGGCTTAGAGACCTTAAATCTTCGCTCATAATCATCTATCTCCTTAACAACGTCTTCCGGTATATACTGATCGTAATTCCTAATATTTTCCGACATACATACACCATACGTACTTAACGTGGATATCTTCAAGCTTATAGTAAACTATAATGCTTTAACTAATATTTGAGTTTTATGCCTATAAAATATATTGGGTACATCCCTACATATTCATGCAGTAAGATGATTTTTGTCTAGAGAAGCCGAGGTATACAATAAGAAGTATACCTGCTATTAGTATTGTTGCGCTAGTTATAGTTATAGTAGAATAGTTGTCGATATTTGTTGGAGTAGCTACAGCATCTTTATTTTGGGGGTTCTCAACCGTTATAGTTTTTGTAACAATGTTTGTTACCGTTTGGTGTTCAGTTATGTAGCTTGTTATAATTGAGTATATCGTATGAGGTTCTTCGTAACGAGTTATGGTTACAGGAACAGTCGTTGTTATAGTATACATTGACGTCGATGTGATTACTGTGCTAATGGTTTCTATAACAGTAGCTACACTTGAGTATGTTGATATTATCGGTGTAGCTATGTATTTTGTAGATGTAAAAATATGAGTTAGAGTTGTAGGCAAATACACAGTAGTTGTTACCGAAGCTATTAGCGATGTAGTTAACGTTCTTGTTGATACAAAAGTTGTATAGAAAGTTGATATCCTCGTGGTTGTTATAGTTGTAGAAATTTGAACTGTAGTAGTCTTTATTGATGTAATAGTTACGGTAAAATACATCCTTTGCGTAAGTGGTGTAAAAGCATAGATAACCCAAGTACTGTCTTCGTATGTTCCTTTATGGCACTTGTATGTTGCAAAGTATATACCTAAACCATCAGTCGATATCTTCCCTATTGCATACGAGCTATCGCATCCAGAGTTATTGTTTAATGTAATGGTTTTACGTAATAAAAGTTCTCTACTATATATATAGACGATATGTTTGCTTGGATTAGCATAGAATACATATACATCGCCATTAACGTAAAAAACTTTAGAGCCATAGTAATTAGGGATCCTCTTCACCTCAGAACCACTAGAATCATACTTAATAATACCAACAATAGATTTATCACTTCTAACACCAATACCCACAACATAGGCATAGCCAGCATCATCAAAGTCTATGGATATAGCTGATCCACTAATATCAGATTTAACTATCCTTAGTACCGATAAGTCTCTATCTAAGATTACCACCCCCCACCAAACAGCATCTATAGATCCTATAGCCCAGAGACTATTAGTTACAGGGTTAAATCTGATGCTGTACAAATAGTCAGAATTGTCAGGGCGTTCAAATACATATACTTTACTTGTTACTAGGTTTAGATCAAGATCTCTTTTCTCTATGTACCACCTTAAGTATATCCCTGATCGTTGAATACCGCCCAAGTATATATACACACCATCGCTTTCTATTGATAGACCGTATGTGTTTTCAGGCCCTTCAACAGCTTTCAATAGGTTTAAATCTTTATCTAGAATAGCTACGAATAGTTTTCCCGATTCAAATCCGCCATAGGTTGAAAACATATTTACAACTCCAGTAACGTATAATCTATTGTTAACCACAACACAATCATAAAGAATATCGTCTAATATACTCGAGGGATTATAGTTCCACACTTTAACTAAAGAGCCGTTGTACTTATACCTTTTCTCTATACGGAATTGCGCGTTTATCGTTTTTCTATCGTATCCTACGATATATAGGTAATCTTCTATCAAACATGTAGCAAAAGGTTTATCGTCTAGAATAGAAGGGTTGCTTTGCACACTCCAGAGAAGTTCTTCGCTTGCACTTATATAAGAAATAGGGTTTAATAGGAAACTTAGCCACAATATAGATATTGCTAACACTATTAACGGTAGCCTAGTTTTCAGCGCAACCACAGACTACATGTTTACACTACACTATTAATAACTTTATAAGAGACCTACAATGTGCTTTCGGCAAACATATATTAGCTTAATACAAAAGAGACCGTAGAGCTTCGGTGTAACCCAGAGGGATGCATAGTACACTTTGATCTACACAATTATAAAATCATCTTAAAACGCAAGAGAAATAATAATAAATTCCGAGAACATGTAACAGACCCAATTCCCATCTCTAAAACCTTTAGAAGATCACAAAACAAAATCAACGCAAATCACAAAAAGAAACAAAACAAACCTAACCTCCTTCTAGCAACACCATTAAGCTCAAAAACACTTCCAACACCAACCAAAAAACCAGCCATACCATCACACAACACCCGCTTTGTACCAGAGGTATGTGTTGGTTTGAGGATGAATATGAGAATTGCTTTTGGGTTACCGTATTTCTTTTTAATGTTCTGTTTCGGTGTTGATTTCCATGGTTTACGAATGGCTGTCAGCAATGTTGGGCTAGCTAAGGTGTTGAAGTTCACTAAACCTTTGTGGTAGGAGTTCAACTCTAGCATAGGTTTGTACAGGTTGATGTCATTGTATAATCCTCTTCCCCTACACCGATATTGGGTTTACATCATCCTTAGAAGCGTTCGGGATAACCCATAGGCACCGTTTCTCAGTAGATGGGGTTCAGCTCTTATATGAGTTTATGTAAGTTGATTTCATTACCTCATTTTTGTTCCCTGCATTCCGCTCGAGTTTTCATCGGGCTTAGGGGTGCAGGGTGACCCAAGCACCCCACATCTTGTGTGTCTGTAGAACAGGTTTATACATGCGATCACGTCTCTACCACCTGTGAAACCACATTTACTGCACTTTAGTACTCTACTACTGTTCTATTTCATAGCTATCTCAACCCCTGTACCTCTCTATTCTATTAATAGATGTTAGCAGTTTTAGCTTAACCTCTCTACCACCATATATCTTTAAGGTAAGCGTTCTACCTAAGTCAAGCTTGTAGTAGTATCTATCTATCCTAGCTGTTAACCTCCTGAGAACTGGTTTCTTTCCACCGTGTTTACTAACTTTAATAACTATTTTAGCATAGATATTATCTGTTTAACGTGGTGTACTCTAAAGTTGTGTTTTCTCAGCTTTGAGTA
>JAWASI010000002.1:76088-80941 GCA_038892955.1 Ignisphaera sp. | reverse complement strand
GCTTGAAGAAGTTCTGAAGATAGTTCCAAAAGAGAAGATATATGAGAGGACAGGTATACAGTTCATAAGGATAAATACATTGTTTCAAATATATTCAATGGTTAAGAAAGGTTCTCCACAGCTAAAGATAGCCAAAACCTTTCTAATGATACCCGATCTATTCAACTACTGGTTAAGTGGTGAAACCTTTGCAGAATTTACTGAAGCAACAACTACACAATTCCTTGATCCCAAGGCAAAGAACTGGGCATATGATATACTCGAGGCTCTGGGAATACCTACACACATATTCCCTCCAATTATCGAGCCAACCACAAAATTAGGTAAAATATCTCCAAAACTTACCTCGGAACTTGATGTACCAAAAGATATAGAGATAATTGCGCCAGCAACCCACGATACTGCTTCAGCTATAGCGGCAGGACCTATGGTTAATGAGAGTGCCGGTTATGTGAGTTCTGGCACATGGTCTCTGGTAGGTATAGAACTTCCAGAACCTCTAATAAATAAGAAAGCTATGGAGTACAACTTCACGAATGAAGGAGGAGCATTCAATACGATAACTTTTCTAAGGAATATACAGGGTATGTGGCTAGTTGAAGAAACTAGAAGGGTACTAGCAGAGCAAGGATATAACTTAACATACGATGAGATTTTAAAGATGGCATCAGAGGCGAAACCTTTTAAAGCATTCATAGATCCTGATGACGATAGATTTGTTGCACCGCTAAACATGGTTGAAACTATTATAAGTTTTCTAGAAGAAACCAACCAAGAGAAGCCAACAAGTATTGGCGAAATTTTCAGAATAATTTTCGAAAGTTTAGCGTTAAAGTATAGACTTGTATTTGAACAAGCAGAAGACCTTATTGGGAAAAAGCTTACTCATATAAATATATTTGGAGGAGGTTCAAGGAATTGGTTCTTAAATCAGCTTACAGCAGATTTTACTAATAAAACTGTGTATGCTGGGCCTGAAGAAGCTACGTCAATAGGTAATGTACTTCTACAAGCTGGAGGCCTGGGTATAATTAAATCGCTTAGGGAACTAAGGGAGTATGTTAGAAACTCTTACCCGATAAAAATCTTTGAACCTAAATACTCAAAAGAACATGATGATGCATACACAAGATTCTTAAATATAGTTAACCGGTAAAAGCTTTTAATCATAGAGTAAAAACCTATGTAACACCAAATAATGTATTATGATGTATTACAAGTTATTTCTTATTCTTTCTTATAATTTTCTAGTTATAATTTTCTAAGGAATTTCTCAACCTCTTTGCGATCAGGAACACTTTGCGCTCCCATACGGGTGATCTTGAGAGCTGCTACAGCGTTTGCGAACCTAACAGCTTCATCTAGATCCTTACCTTCAACTAAAGCTGTTGCTAATCCAGCTGCAAAGGCATCGCCAGCTCCAACAGTATCAACAATTTCTACTTTGAATGCTTCTACAATTTTCTTCTTGGTGTGAGTTATTATGGCTGCTCCGCGGGCTCCAAGAGTAGCTACAACAACTTTAACACCCTTGGATAAAAGTGCTTCACCAGCCCTAAATACATCATCTTCTGTTTCTGTTTCAATACCTGTGAGTTGATTAAGTTCAACTCTGTTAGGTACCACTATATCAACATACCTCAGTATCTCTGCGTTAATTGGTTTAACAGGCGATGGGTTGAGGATCGTTATAGCCCCGATTTTTTTACCAATTTCAAGGGTTTTGTATACTGTTTGAAGAGGTATCTCTAACTGCGTTAAAACAGCTTTTACCTCTGATGATAGATTTGTTATTGTTTTTTCAATATACTCAGGCGTAAGGGTTTCATCAGCTCCAGGAGCAACAAGGATCATATTCTCCTTGGTTACCTCGTTAAGAATTATGAATGCTACACCAGAATGAACACCTTTTGCAACATAAACATAATCTGTTGAAACATTGTTTCTAGCAAGGTTCTCAAGCAAGATCTTCCCTAAAAAATCATCACCTACAGCTCCAACCATATACGTTTTGTTACCAAGTTTAGCGCATCCAACTGCTTGATTTGCACCCTTTCCCCCTGGATACATAGCGAACTCTTTTCCCATAACAGTTTCATCGGGTTGTGGAAACTTAGAGGTTTTTATATAGAAATCCACGTGAATACTTCCAACAACAACTATAGCCATAGTTATACCCCATCTAAAGACTTAGTAGCACTAATTTAAAAATATTATGAAAACCTTATTACTAAAGTAGCATAGGTTAACGTATTGGTATAAAGGGCTGTCCCAGCATATTAACTATGATAATGTTGCGATTAAAACGGCAATCTTCAGAATTTTATTTATACTTAATATTTTTATATTTTAATATTTCACCGAGTTTACTGTAATACTCTCCTTGTATACCATGGGGTCTGATTTGAGCTTAGATAATATCGTACAAGAATTAACAGTTGAAGAGAAAATAGCTCTTCTCGTTGGTACGGGAACCTCAAAAACCGTTCCTGGAGCTGCTGGGGAAACTCGAACAGTACAGCGATTAGCTATTCCCTCTATTATTTTAAGTGATGGCCCTGCTGGTGTAAGGATCTACACTGCAAAATTAGGTGATAAGAATGTTTACACAACAACAGCTTTCCCTAACGCTATTCTCTTAGCATCTACATGGAATATCGAGCTCGTAGAGAAGGTCGGTAAAGCTATTGGTGAAGAAGCTAAAGAGTACGGAGTTGATGTAATGCTTGCTCCAGGGTTAAATATACATAGAGTTCCTCTCTGTGGTAGAAATTTTGAATATTTTTCAGAAGATCCCTTACTTACAGGAGAGATAGCGGCAGCATACGTAAGAGGTGTTCAAAGCGTTGGTGTAGGTGCTACATTGAAGCACTTCGTTGCTAATGATCAGGAAACTAATAGGTTTACTATAGATGTCATTGTATCAGAAAGAGCTCTTAGAGAGATATACCTTAGAGCGTTTGAAATAGCTATAGAAAAATCAAAACCTTGGGCTATTATGGCTGCGTATAATAAGCTTAATGGAAAGTACTGTACACAAAATCCATGGTTATTGACTAAGGTTCTTAAAGAAGAATGGAGATATGACGGCCTTGTCATGACCGATTGGTGGGCAGGAGATGATCCTGTTGAACAAATTAAAGCTGGTACCGATCTCATAATGCCTGGAGACGACAATATTGTTAAACGCCTTTTGGAAGCCTATAAACAAGGTTTACTCAACGAAAAGACTATAAATGATAGAGTTTCAAGAGTTTTGAATTTAGTAATTAAGTCCCTAAAATACCAAGGGTATAAACCAACGTTTAAACCAGACCTTGAGAAACATAGCGAGATAGCTTATGAAGCTGCTGTAGAAGGATTCGTTCTTCTAAAAAACGACGATGTCTTGCCTATCCATTCTTCAGCTAGAGTTGCTGTATTCGGTAAAGGCTCTTATTTCACAGTAAAAGGTGGTTTAGGTAGTGGCAATACCTACCCAAAGCACGTGATATCCATAATTGAAGGCCTTAAAGAGAGAGGAGTAAAAATAGACGAAGAACTCGATAATATTTACCGAAAGGTACTACCTTCTTTCTGGGGCAATATAGACTTCATTAACAGTATTCGAAGAAGTAGAATAGATGTAATAAGGGAGGCAAACGCTTTAGGCATATCGTGGCTACTCATAGACTTTACAGAACATATGCTTGAATACCTAAGTATCATAAATATACCTGAAAACATATTCGACCATAAAGTTCTAGAAAACATCGCCTATAGGAACGATATAGCATTAATAACTATATCGAGGATCTCGGGTGAAGGTTTTGATAGACTTCCACTCAAAGGAGATTTCTACCTTAGAGACGATGAATTTGACCTCATAAAGAAGGTATCAGAGGTATTTCATAAACTCAATAAGAAAGTCGTTGTTATACTTAATGTACCAAGTCCTGTAGAAATTGATAGTTGGAGAAATCTTGTAGATGCCATACTTGTCATATGGTTACCTGGACAGGAAGCCGGTAGAGCTGTAGCTGATGTAATTCTTGGGAAAGTTTCGCCAAGCGGGAGACTACCACTTTCATGGCCTAAGGATCTATACGAAACACCCGCAATGAAGAGCTTTCCCGGTGAACCAAGGGATAATCCTGCAAAAGTTATCTATGGTGAGGACATATACGTTGGGTATAGGTACTATGACACCTTCAACGTTGAGCCCGCTTATGAATTCGGCTATGGTCTTAGTTACACAGAATTTGAATACAAAGATCTTGAAATTATAAGAGAAGACAATGTAATTAAGGTCAAACTTAGAGTTAGAAACATAGGTAGATACCCGGGTAAAGAGGTTGTACAAATCTATGTAAAACCTCCTCGGAGTAAAATCGACAAACCATTCCAAGAACTTAAGGGATTTCAAAAAACTAAACTCCTATGTATAGGTTGCGAAGAAGAAGTAGAAATAGTTATACCCATAAATTACTTAGCCAGTTTTGCTGAAAACAAATGGATTGTAGAAAAAGGAGTTTACGAAGTAAGAATTGGAAGTTCGTCAAGAAAAATTAAGTTAACTAGCTATATAGAACTAGAAAGCGATGTATGCTTTAATACCAGTTGGAAGAGAATTCAATGTAATTAAAGTGGATAAAACATGCATAAGTATCGATCCTATTTTTAGCTTATTTCAATAGGTTTTTAGTATACCAAACAATTCCAAAAGTATTACCTATTGTTAAAATCTTTACTTATTTGTTAGAACTTAATCGACGGTAGTGGTTATAAGCTATGAATTGTTCTATACTATTCATGGGTGTATTAGATGGCTGCATGTACAAAAGCTGTTAAAGTTAAAACACCTGAAGGAGCTG
>JAWASI010000002.1:56349-76022 GCA_038892955.1 Ignisphaera sp. | reverse complement strand
CCAAGACCCAGCATCTGGTAAATACTTTAGAGCAAAAGTACCAGACGACTACCCAGAATGTGGATAACCAAATAAATTAAAACAAATAGAAATTAAAAAATTTTTATTTTATCTTAATAATCTTTATCTTAATAATCTCTGTGCTTATACTTAAATTTCAACGGTTTTATATAGTTAAAAATCTGTACACATGTACATGAATCTTCATTTGCAGCACAATTTAACGTTTGGTTTCTGTTGTGGAAGACTCATATCGGACGCTAAGTAGAAGCTTGTGTAAGTTGTCTGCATATATCCTACGCTTTCTTGTGCAACATCTATTCTATATTGGGGATCTTGCACAAGTGTATAAAATCTATGATTAGTCGGTATCGTTGATACATAAATTCTTAGCTCTTTTTTATCAGTAGATACGCATATTATTTCCTCTCTCCAATCACCAAGTATATCACCGTAGAAAGCAGGTGTTCTATAACCCATGCAGTCGCCTATGAATAGTGGTTCAAATTTCTGCTTCTCGTAATTCCATTTGTTTATAAATACAAGTCCATAGGCTATGTCCATGTGTTCCCTGAGTAAATCCCCATCCCACCATATAGCCATATTACACAAAGGTGGAGGAGGTCCTATGACTTCCCCTTTTGCATTAAATAACCCTATGAAAGCACCTTTACCTCCGTGTGGAGCTCCATAACTAGCCCAGCATTCTAACCCAGGATATCTGGGGTCTATGTCTGCACAAACAGCTTGATCTACATCAACATCGCTTACACCTGGCCCTGATATACTCCATATAATCTCTCCTGTTTTTGCATCAACCATAGCTATACCTGGTTTTTTCTTTTCCTTGATGTCAGCAAATTCCTGAACATAGAATATCTCTAGCCCTGGTCTAGAAGGATCTATGTCTGTTACATGGAATCTATCGCCATGAACCAACCTTGAATCCCAAAGTAGCTTTCCGTCGTGGTCAATTGCTATAGCCCCATATATTACCTCGTCTTTGCCATCATCATCTACATCAGCAACTCTTATGTTATGGCCTCCTTTAGCAACACCAGGATTCGGTAGGTAGAAGCTCCACACCTTATCTAGCCTTTTATTTCTCCAATTCCATGCCTCTACAAATATATGTGTATAGATGCCTCTAGCAATTATGAGCGAAGGTTTTTCTCCATCGAGATACGCTACTGCCATCATATGTCTCGATGCTCTATTGCCATAGTCATCGCCCCAAAAAAGCCAGTTGCGCATTGGAATCCACATGGCGATAGCCAATGGTTTTCCCGTTGAACCCTCTACTACTGCAAAATACTCAGGACCATATGTTTGCCTACCTAGTTCATCAACGTAGTTAACAACACCATCCCCATTAATATCCCCTAAATCTATAACCTCCCCCTCTTTAGTGTAGAACTTTGCCCCTTCACCTATTTTGACCACGACTTCAGCTTTTCCATCAGAGTCTAGATCAAATACTATAAATGGCGAATACCATATGCCAGGTCTTATATTAGGTCCTAGATCTATTCTCCAAAGAAACGTTCCGTCTAGCTTGTATGCCTCTAGCTTATAAGTCTCTATAGGCATATGGATTGGATAAACTTTGAAGGCTGGATCTAGACCTTGGTTACCTCTTTTAACAACAATCTCGTATTCACCATCACCGTCTAAATCGCCTATAGCAGCTGCTTGAACTCCTTGAACTCTACCAAAAAGGTCGAAAACATCTTGTCTTAAAGGTATTGATATATAGTTCCTTATAGGTGGGTTTGGGGGTAGTTTTCCTAACGGGTAACTAGAAGCTTTATCCCAAAGCTCTCTACCATTAGTTACAGGGACAATAATATACTCTAGACCTTTAGAAAAATCTTCAACTTTGTCTACCACATTGGTTTGGACTAAAGGAGTGGTATTAATCTTAACAATGTCTTTACCCATCCTCCTATAAACATTGAACTTAACATCATCTGGATCATCGACTAGAAGCCTCCAACAAATAAATACCGCATCCTCAGAAACTCTAAGAGCAACAACACCTCTACTTAAATGTTCTACCACCTTCATTAAATCACCATCGACGCACATAAACTGTTAATTTAATTTCTATGCCTACCTAAACTAAATAAACCTTAATAAAAACTGTTAATTAATTGTTCAATACTTAGTTGATATTTATGTTGATACTAGGCATAATATTAATTCCATAATCACAACAACATCATTAATTAGGATTGGGATAAACACTTTGCATCTAATCCCTTAACCCACTACAAATCTACGATATAAAATTCATTCCTAATAAAAATTTTAAAACTGGATCAGCGTTAACTATAACGAAGTATATTAGGTGATTAAAATGAGTAAAAAACCTGTACTTATGTTCTTAACGAAGAAGGTTTCGTTATTGGTTGTAACATACTTCATCGCCGTATGTCTAGTGTTCATACTTCCTAGGCTGATACCTGCAAGCCCTTTAGCTGTCAAGATGCAGAGCATATTGCAAATGTACATACTTAAGCCGGAAATGGTTCCTAGAGTTTGGCATGAACTTATAAAAACGTTTGAACTTGATAAGCCTTGGTATGTTCAATTTATAACTTTTGTGACCAGGGCTTTTAGAGGAGATTTAGGGGTTTCTATAGAGCGGTACCCCATGAAGGTTAACGATATAATAGCCCGAGCTTTGCCCTGGACATTAGTTTTAGTAATACCGCCTACGATTGTATCATGGTTTGTAGGAAATATTATTGGCGCTTATGCAGGTTACAAGAGAGGTGGTATGCTTGAGAAATTTGTCTTAGGGTACTCGTTTATAGTGTCGAGAATACCGTATTATTGGCTAGCAATGTTAATGTTGTTTACCTTAGGTTTTAGGTTGAGATGGTTCCCAATAGGAGGAAAGCACTCAATATGGGTAACACCTTCTCCAACGCTCGACTTCTTCGTAGATTTCCTATGGCATTATACGCTTCCCTTCTTATCTATGTTCATAATTCAATCGGCGGGCTGGATGGGGTCAATGAGAGTTGTTATATCAGGTGAACTTGGGTCCGACTATATAGCTTACTCTGAAAGTCTCGGGGTTAGGGATGGAATCATATTTAAGTATGCGTATAGAAATTCCCTGCTACCGCAGGTAACAGGCTTAGCTCTTCAACTAGGTTTCGCTCTAACTGGAGCACTTGTAACTGAAAACGTATTCAACTACCAAGGACTTGGGTACTACCTGGCAAGCGCTATTGGAGCTCTTGATTACCCGGTTATTCAAGGAATATTCTTGATAGTAATCGCAACCGTATTCCTGGCAAACTTCTTAGTTGATTTCATGTACGCGTTAATTGATCCAAGGATAAGAGTTGGCGGCGAAAAGGTGTAACACATATGCGGAACATTAAGGTCCCTCTAGCAGTATATGTTATGTTCTCAAATAAGAGATTCGTCGTAGGGTTTGTTACGCTGATAATAATAGTGCTAATGGCTGTCGTAGGTCCTATTGTCTATCCTAGGAATCCGTTTGAAAAAAGAGAACAATTTCTACCACCATCACTAGAGTATCCGCTAGGCACAGACGGATTTGGTAGAGATGTACTTGCAATATTTTTGCATAGCATAAATTCATCGTTAATGATAGGCTTGGTAGCAGCTATCATTTCCTTAGCCATCGGGTTAGTTATCGGCGCTATAGCCGGTATAAAAGGTGGCTTAGTCGATGAAGCCCTAATGAGCTTTACAAACATAATACTGGCTATACCTAATTGGCTTATAGTAGTGCTTATAGCATCATTTCTACCCGTAGAAAGCAGAGGACCCCATATAATGGCTATACTTCTTGGAGCCTTCGCATGGCCATGGTTTGCAAGAGCTATCAGAGCCATGTTTATGAGTCTTAGACAAAGAGAATTCGTAGCATTATCTAAAATGGCGGGATACAACGATATTCGATTAGTATTTGAAGACCTACTACCTCTCATAGGACCTTACATAATAAACGCTTTTGCAGGATTTATGGGAGGAGCTATAGCTGGTGAAGCAGGTGTAGCTATGTTATTGTCCGGACAACCCATGACAGCTTATCTATCTCTTGGAATGATGCTGGTGTTCGCTAATCATTTCATGGCTTATGTAACTGGCGCTTGGTGGTTATTTCTACCTCCAGGTTTAACTATCATAGCATTAACAACATCTCTATCCTTAATAGGTGTAGGGCTTGAACCCCTCTTCAACCCAAGATTAAGAGAATCCTGATGAGAATTCTTACTTATCAATTCTTTAAACAGATACATAAAGCTATTTATTTCACATTAAGGTTTAACATTAAGGTTTATATATCACAACAATCTCTATAATTGTAGACAACGTTTAAACTCGGGGTCCTAAATGATAACAGTAAACCCTAGATTCTCTATAATTCTAGCAGCGTTGCTAACAGCATTAATAATATGTAATAGTATTTGCACAGTATTTGCACAAGAAGGTGTAGGAGTAATACTACCAGATCCTTCAGTATTACCACGTGTAGCTCAAGCTGGACCTGACGCTAAGTGGTCTACCATTGATCTAACTTATGCAGCCTTTGTAGCTAACCTATGGAATTTAGCGTCAGGAGCCCAAGGTATAATGATAATGAATTATACTAAGAACTACGTTGAGGTATACGGTAATTTCACTAACTTGCCTACAACTGTAACAATCCAAGGTGGACCAGGAGTTAGGTATGGTAGAAGCCTTTGGGGTGAAAGCCCTCCATCACATCCTGTTTACAAAATACCTAAGAAGATCGTTGAATTACCTTACGCTATACTCTTCATCAACTACACTATTTATGAAAAAGAATCTACTCTACCTCTAACAACAACCTTATATATATGGACAGTTAAAGCTTTAAGGCAACAAGGTCCGCAAGCAGGAGACCTCTTAATAATAGTTAGAACCTATAATCATCCAGGTAGACCTATAACAGGTACACCAGCGGCACGAGTTGTAGCACCTTTAATTATAAATGGCTCCCTTAATTATGTAAACTTCGCGGTATTCACATCAAATATTGAAAAAACAGGTGGACACACAGCAGTTGTATTCGAACCTCTTAACCTATCAATTAGGAATGGTAGAGTAGGTATACCAATACAGGAATATATCTCCCTAACAGCAACACTATTACCTCAACTAGCTCCGAATATATGGTCCTCAGAGGAAGTTCTTGGCCATATCCTTCAAATGATGGATATTTTCGTTGACTGGTACTCAAATAAAGAAGGTAAAGGAGTATTCAGATGGAGAATGTATGAAGTATCTATAATGTCCGGAGCCAACGTTATTGCTATAACCACAACCCGAACAACAACAATCACATTCACAGCAACTACTACTATTACCCAGACCCAGCTTAGTACTGTCATTAGCTCAATTACACTTACAGCAACGAAGGAGTTAACAGAAACTTTAACAACAACATTAACTCGTACAGAAGTAAGAACTACTACAATAGCTACTGAGGTTGTTAAAACCGAGGTCGATTGGTTAATAACTGTAGGTGTAGGGGTAGTATTGCTAGTAGTTGGATTAGCTATCGGTATGGTTCTTAGAAAAAGGTCTTAACAAAATTTTAAGTATAAAATAGAATTACATTTTTATACATATTTTATCTTTTATTACTATGTCGAGAACCAAAATCTAATTTAGTTTCATAATTGCTAAACTAACTGAAAAGAAAAGAGATAGATCAATTTTCTTGATATGTTAGAGAGATTAAGGTAATTCTATATTGATGTATTTAAACAATATTTATATAACCCAGCCCTAAATAACTTTAGTAGGTGGTCGATCTTGAGGAGAACATTATTAGTAACAGTATTACTTCTATTATTGTTAATACCGCTGATAACATTCTTAATAAATAGCAAGCCATTGCATATATATGCACAACCACAAGTACTTTTAGACATTAGAATTGAAGATGTTGAAATACCTGGTGGAAGTCTTGTTGTTCCGCATCTATATACATGGCTTTTTACGGGCAAAGAAGAACAGCACGTAAGAGTTCATTGGACAAAGTCATATAATACAACAGCTTATGCCATAGCTTTAAGGTCTTCATGGGCATCGTATCCCTATTTCATGGTCTTTAGAAGAATAGGTCCTTATGGGGTAAGCCAATGCGATTTCTACTACGGTTCTAGACCTACAGGAGTAATGCTAGTGGTTAGAGTAGCTAATAAACCAGCACCGGGACCTGCAGATGCGTATTACCTAGACCCCGGTTATCCACCGCCAAAGGACACCTGGATTCATGCTTATGTCGATTATAATGCTACCTACCACGCAAACCTATACCTGTACGAATACAAGACTTTGAATTCAACCTTTGGCGGCACCCCGCTAATACCGGCATCCGATCCTCTTTACCTAGGTGCTAGAGGAGACCAACCTACACTAGATGATGTCCGAAATGTATACGACGGTTATATAAGATGGTTTATCTTATGGGATAATACCAAAATATCGACACCGGAAATGATCGAGGTATTCAGGACCTTAGTAGAGAAGAAAACTGTGAATATGGATAATGTCGAAATATTCGTTGATCCAACATTCTTCAACGGTACCCATTACTTAGATCTTTCAAAGAATAGATCACCAGTATACCATAACCCTGATGTTAGGAGAGAACTTGATACACATCGCTGGCTATGGTTGTTAAAAGGATTGCATACTGATACTAAGCTCTATTTCAGATTCCTTAACCAAATAAGGGAGGTTAGCGGAGGTAAGTACATAAGAATAATAATTACATCGACTGGAACCTCAAAAGAGTATTGGGTTGATACAGGGGATGAGTTCTCCATAGATCTTGTCAAAGAATTTGGTTCTAGCAAACTCTCTAGTGCATCAATAACTATCGAAGCTTGGTCAGATAAACCTGGGGTAGGTATTATGACTGTTACACGAACAGTTACTGAAACAGTTACATATGTTTCCCTTACTAGTGTAACTCAGTATGAATTTATGTATATAACTGATACGAAAACTGTAAGAACAACAGTTACCAGAGATATTACTCAAGTAGTTGTATCTGTTCAATATTTACCTGCAACAACAATTACAGAACAAAGAACCTTATATTCAACACAAACAGTAAAAGAAACATTGATTTCAACAGTTACACAAACATCTATATCTGAAACAACTAAGACTGTTACAATAACAGCTTACGAAGTCCCTGGATGGACTATGCCATCCATTATTGTACTGATACTAATAATAATGCTATTAGGAGCTCTACACATGTTTAGAGGTAAAAAATAAAAAAACATAATAATTATTTTATTATGTTTTTTATTTAACTATTTAAAGATGTTTTAAGATGATTCTTACCAAAATTACACTACCTTGTCCGATTTAATACTTCGATGTTAATAGTCAAGCATATTTGTTACTAGATGGTACAACATTGTATTAATAAACAATAAATTTATTAGTCTAACCTTGTGAATATTGTGATTAAGGGGTAAACCTAACCTTTACAAATGAGGTTTATGTACATGAATCTTAAACCCCTATTAGAGCTTGAAGATGTTAAAGCTTACTATAGGCAAGTTATAGGCCCTAGAGTTAGAGTTGTAAAAGCGGTTGATGGTGTTTTTCTGAAGATTTATGAGAGAGAAATTGTTGGTATTGTTGGTGAATCTGGTTGTGGTAAATCTACATTAGCTAACGTTATAATGATGAATATCAAACCCCCATTAATATTTGTTGGAGGATCCATTAAACTGTATACTCTTCAAGGTGTTTTAAATCTTGAAAAACTAGCTAAAAATTACCTAAAGAGTTCTATATGGGGAAAAGAGATAGCAGTTGTTCCTCAATCTGCTTTGAATGCACTAATGCCTACGCTAAAGATTAAACGTATAATATATGATGTTCTTAGAAGTCATTTGCATGATATTGATATAGATAAAGTTGTAGATTTAGCCAGTAGAAGATTTAAAGAATTAGGTTTACCAGAAATAGCACTCGATATGTACCCATTCGAGCTTTCCGGAGGTATGAGACAAAGAGCTGTTATAGCTATATCCACACTACTTAATCCAAGAATACTAATAGCTGATGAACCTACATCCGCTCTAGATGTTGTTACACAGAAAATGGTTCTAAAAACATTTAAGGATGTATTTGATAGAGAGATAATAAAAAGCATAATATTCATATCGCACGATATTGCTACTGTAAGACAAATAGCAACAAGAATGGTTGTTATGTATGCAGGTAAAATCATTGAGGATGGCCCTACAGAAGATCTGATATCTAAACCCCTTCATCCATACTCAGATGGTTTAATAAATTCTGTTTTAACACCAGAAGAGGAAGTAAGGAAAAGAGGGCTTCGATATATACCTGGACAACCACCAGATCTTTCTAATCCACCACCTGGTTGTAGATTTCACCCGAGATGCCCCCACGCCTTAGATATTTGTAGAAAAGAAGAGCCTCCGATGATACGAGTAAACACAAATAGATTTGTTTCATGTTGGCTTTACGTAAAAAGGTGATGCCTTATGCATCTTCTGGAAACTAAAAATTTAACTAAAGTCTTTGAAGTTGGATTTGTAAGGAGAAAGAGAATAGTAGCTGTAGATAAAGTGTCTTTCGTTGTAAATGAAGGAGAGGTGATATCACTTGTCGGTGAATCTGGTTCAGGCAAAACTACTACAGCTAGAATGATTCTACGGTTGCTTCCACCGACAGAAGGATCGATATTGTTTGAAGGTAAGGATATTTGGAGAGATTTAAATAATCATAGGGATATTGTAGAGTATTGGAAGAAGGTGCATGCAGTTTTTCAAGATCCTTACGCTAGTTACAATCCGTTTTATACAATTGATAGAGTGTTGAAGCAAGCAATAAAGTTGATTAACATAGAACCTAATTCTAGTGAAGGTGAAAAACTGATACGTGAAGCACTAATTTATGTAGGTCTTCAACCAGAGGAAGTTTTGGGCAAATACCCCCATCAACTATCAGGGGGACAAAGACAAAGGATTATGATTGCCAGATGTTGGTTGTTAAAACCAAAGTTGATAATAGCAGATGAGCCTGTTTCCATGATCGATGCTTCTCTACGTGGAGCTATAGTAGAACTCTTTATGCGTATGAAGGACGACTATAGAACATCAATTATATTCATAACCCACGACCTTGGATTAGCTTACTATGTATCAGACAGAATATTGGTTATGTACAAAGGCAGAATAGTAGATGAGGGATCTCCTGACGAACTTCTAAAGAATCCTAAACATGAGTACACGAAGAAATTACTTGAAAGTATTCCAACGTTATATAAGAAATGGTCATTATAAGGAGCTGTTGCTGATATCAATAACAATCAATTTATTATTGTTTTAAACATTAATACACTATCGAGATTAGCTATTAAGGCATAAATACTTTATATAGATAATAGATATATAACGTTATTAGTGAATTAAATCTATAAGGTGACATTATTGTTAAAAAGGAAAAAGACTCGCATATACGACAAGGTTGTACTAATTTACACATTTATGGTTATAGGCATTTTAATATTTGCTAGTGGATTGCTTTATATGGTGTTTTTCGGTGCTGTAGATACGATAGTTAGACCTTACACAATAAGTATACCCAGGAAATATTATGGAGAAATTGTATTATCTCCTTCAGGTGGTGTAAGGCTTAGTTTAAGGACTGTCACCGAGATTCATAACATTAGTATTAGAAAAGGTGCTATAGAAAATATTACAATGTTTGAAATTAAGAATGCTAGTTTCTACATAGTATCTGTGAAAGTTTATGGAAGGAACATAAATAGTTCACCGGTATCTCTTGTTGTATCTCTTAAGAGATTAGACGATGATACTTATGTAGGGTCGACTCTCTTTGTTAATAAGTCGAACTACGCCTCAGGCGAGATGCCTTTAACATCATACCTAGGTGAAGGTAGATATTTATTGGAATTGATGTCAAAAGAAGATATGATCATAAACTACATAGCTATACGTGGACTACGTTACGAAAATATAACTAACCCCATACTTTCTATAACTTTTAACCCTCAAGAATTTAACCATCAAACATTATATTACATAGAGAAAATAGATTTAAAGAATCTATGGATATCGATAGCAATGATAACTTCTGGAACCATTATTTTAATAGTATCATTTATGATATTCGCCTGGCAATTAATGAAGTATAAATTTTATAACGTGTAAACATTAAGTAGATGACGATAATTATAATGTACCCTTAAACACTACAAAATCTACATGCTAGGAATGTGGCATATTACTGATATCGATTTTCGAATATATTTCATTGTTATACGATTTACGGTATTGCTATATCTTGTTATATATAAACATTTGTTAAAATCAATCTTTATTTTATGTTGTCCATAAACTTTTATAACACTAATAGAGATAGTATTGCTGGAAATGGTGAAAACTATGAATAGGGCTGTCTTAATTATTGTAGCTATAGGTGTTATTTCAGGGATTTTAGGGTATACCACGTATTCGTACTTCTTCAAGCCGCAGGAAAGTGGGGTAACTCCTGCTGAAAGTATAGGGCTTAAGCCTGTAAACTTAACTATTATGACAGCATGGGGTCAATGGGCTCGAGATGACTTTAAGAGATATTTCTTCGCTGAAAGTGGTATGCCTAGAGCAGGAGTATTTGAATCCCCTGCAGCAATGGTGTGGAATATAACTGATATAGTATATGTGTTCTCGAATAACTTAAATGAATGGGTTAAAGCAGGCATTGAAGGTAGTGTTGATGGTTTTATGGGTGGTCCTAGATATAATTTTACCTTAGCGTGTCTCTATGGAGCGTTTAAACCTATAGAAGACCCTGAAATCTTAGAGTTAGCAAAATACATACCAGAGCCTCTTAAGGGTTATACAGCTGAAGGCAAACTATGCTGGGTAACTATGTATTATAACATCTTTGGATGGCTTGTGAACAAGAAATATGCTGAAAAAAATAATCTCCAAGTTCCAGAAACTTGGGATGACTTAATAAAGCCAGAATATGCTATAGCCGCAACAATTTATAACATAGCAATAGTTGCATCAACTCCTGTCACAAATAGAGGTAATATGGAGAACGCCGTAACAATTATTCTATCAAAGTATGGATGGGAGAAAGGATGGGCTATTATAGCGACGATATTTAGCGGGATTGCAACCGTAGAACCAAATATTAGATCAGCTAGAGATGCCGTATTACTCTTGGATAAAGCCCTGCTAACTTATCTAGAGTTTCCTGAGTGCTATAGAGCATATTCGTTAGATCCCCAAAAAGTGAGTATAGTGTTTCCTAAGAATGGAACAGGACTATGGCTTTCTGGTTTAGCTATAGCGAGAGGAGCAGACGAAGAAGGTGTAGAAGGTATGTACAGGCTTATCAAATGGTGGTTAACCGATGCCCAAGATAAAATGCTTCTTAATAGATCTGGTTGGCTACATATGCCTGTACTTGGTTTGAATAACCCTAGCCCGAGAATGGAATTTAAGCATAAAGCTGATCCAAACCTATATCTTCCACCAATAGATTTAGAGATAAAACTAGGTAACGCTTCTAGAGTCATATTCCTTTATGCAGATCTACAAATAGAGAATACAACGATACGCAATATGATTAAAGAATATATACGAAAGATCGCCGAATTGTATTCTCGAAAAGAAATAAGTATTGATGAATATTATAACTACATATATCTGCTTGGTAAACCAGTAGAATTTGTAGATCCATTAACAGGTGAAACAACACAATTAACCTTGGATAAAGCTGTTGAACTAGGTTTAGCTCTACAAAGAGAGAATATAAACATAGATATTCTTAAACAAGTATTAGGAAATGCTTTAATAGAAAAAATGAAGAGTTTACTTAATCTATTTTCTATATAATTTTTAAACTCAAATAATTTCATATATAATAGAGGTTGTAAAGGTATGGAACCCTTTAATACATCCAAATTAAGGATCGCTATAGTTATATTCTGTATAGCAATCCTATTAATGACAACAGTTGTATATATACATTATGCGCAAGTAGTTGCACAACGAGCAACAAGAGAGAACTCGGTGATTATCGGGTTCCTTGGATCACCTGTACTTAACTGGAACATACTTGCCTTAGGAGGTTCTCAAGCTATGGAAAGAGGTGCATGGCAATACCTATACCCACCCAATGCACCTCAAAATACTTACTCTATTCAGTGGCTTCTATTCCTTATAGACAGAATAGAGATTAATGGAGAAGAAGCCACAATAACATTCCACATAAGAGATGAAGCTAGGTGGAGCGATGGAAGACCTATAACAGCTGACGACTATATACAGGGATATGCATTAAGTAGACAAGTTGGTGCAGGACTTTGGGGTCAGTGGTGTACGTATAACTATGAAAAAATCGATGACAAGACTATAAAGTATTATTTAGCTAGAGCGCCAGGCGAATCATTACCGCCAAGAGAAGAGCTACCCACGCTGATAAGCGAACCTTGGGGTTGTATTGTATTCGTAAGACCAATACCGGTACATCAGTACCAACCAATTGTTGATCAATATGGAGCCGCTATGGCTACTCAATGGCGAAATGAAGATCCAAAACAGCAAGTAGTATCTTCATTTCTTAAACTATACTATGCATCAGAAGAACAGGTCATATACGAAGTTATAGAGAATTGGTGGGGTAAAGACCTTTTTGGGGTTCCTCCATATAAATTCGTAGTACATTATTACTTTAAAGATAATACTATGCTATTAAATGCTGTAATCGAAGGTTATGTAGATTTAACGTGGGCAGCTTTTGCTCCTAACCCCACCGAATTATTAGCGAGAGGGCTAAAACTCTGGAACGATAAACCACCTTACTTTATACCTGGAGCTATGTTTTGGCTATACTTCAACCATAAACATCCTGTACTTAGCAGAGTTGAAGTAAGGAAAGCTATAGCTTGGGCACTACCATGGGAAGATATCACTAAGTATGCTCTCTATAACTTAGTACCTCAAGCACCTATTCTAGGAATTGTTGCTGAAGGCTATTGGAAAGATTACGTAAATAGAGAAGCGTGTCAAAAATACTGGGGTACTCCTGACTGCTTACTAAAACAAAATCTTGCAAAAGCAAAAGAAATACTCGATCAAGCAGGTATAATAGATAGAGACGGTGATGGCGTTAGAGAGCTTCCTGATGGAACTAAATGTTCATTTAAGTTGTTAGTGCCTGCAGGTGCAATAATAGAGAACAATATTGCTGATTTAATACGTCAAGCATTGAAAGAAATAGGCATAACAGTTTACTTAGAAGTCCAAGAATCTAAAGTTCTATGGGATAATTTCAGAAATAGCAACTTTGATTCAGTGATAATGTGGAGTGCAGCAGGCTATGAATATGGTCATGTCAGAAACTCGTACGGTAATGCGTTGTACGCGCCATGGGGTAATATGGCTAAATGGTGTAACTACAACAATGATAGACTAAATGCGTTATTTGATGAAATGTATAGGAGAGCTATGTTTAAAGAAGATGAAATAATTCTCGCCGGTAAAATCCAGGAAATAATATTCGAAGAACTGCCATCAATACCTCTATATTATTCGCCATTGACATGGATATACAATACTAAGTACTGGGATGGATGGCCCAATGCGCAGAGACCGTGGTGGTTGCCAACATTTTATAATGATATGCCTATGTTACTATTTGTAAGAAGAAGTGGTGAACCTATTGAAGCTCCATGGTGGTATAAATCTGTAGAAGATGGAGGAGCTTTAGTCTCATACGATCTCCTTAGAGAATCGCTGAAGGAAGCAATAATAGAAGTCCAAAACTTTGTATATGAATCAGGTAAACCAGAAGCTCCTACTCCTACAGTAACAGTCATAGGGCCTTCCCCAACAACTCCATCGCCAACACCCATAACAACACCAACAATTACTGTTCCTGGCACAGAATTAATGGAAACAATAGTCAAAACCATTACAACTACTACCATGATAACAGTAACCTCAGTAACAACAATATTGACAACAGTAAAAGAAACCGAGTGGACAACACCTATCGTAGTAGCAATAGTAGCGCTTGTCATAGGATTTGCTATAAGTTGGTTTGTTATAAAGAAGAAGTAATAAAATAATTAAATAATTATATTTTTAATTATAAAACATCTAAATTTTTACATTTTACTCTATTAAAACAAAAAGTAGTATAACACAATTATTTCATAATTAAGAATTAAGATCTCGTATAAAGTCCTAGATATTAAGCTTATTAATTGCTCTTGTGTAAAACCTTTTGGTGATAAGTATATGATACAACATAAATTGTTCCTGAATCCGCCAAAAACATTTAGGGGTATTCCTTTTTGGTCTATAAATGATGTACTTAGTGAAAAAGAGATTTCAAAACAAGTAGCTATTCTAGATGAAGCTGGTTTCGGTGGAGCTTTCTTCCACGCTAGGGAGGGCCTAGTTACACCTTTTCTCAGCGAGGAATGGTTTAATTTGTTTGAAGTAGCTGTTAAAGAGGCTTGCAGTAGAAATATGACGATTTGGATCTACGACGAAGATAGGTGGCCTTCCGGATTTGCAGGAGGTTATATACCTGCGCTTAGTGATAAATATAGAGCGAAAGCGCTCTTGATGATTATCGACTCTAAATGTTTTGAAGGAGTTGATACTGTTGCTATGTTTAGATGTAAAGTTAACGAATTTGGGTTACCAGTTGAATGCGAAAAAATTAGCAAAGGTGAAGCATATAGTAAATACCTATACTTAACCTTTACAAAGTATACTGCACCTATAGGCGATGTATGGTACTCTGGTTTCTCCTATATAGATACCTTGAATTTTGAAGTTGTACAGAAATTTATTGATATAGCGTACAAACCTTATGTAGATAGATTCAAGAACTACATAGGTAATGTGATACCTGGTGTTTTCACCGATGAACCTAGGGTCTACCACTTTAGGTTGGCTCCAACTAGTAGAAGATTTATGGTACCTCCTAGAGGGGGTAGATTCTATGTATACGCTATCCCGTGGACCGATAATTTCCCAGAGTACTTCAGAAAAATAAATGGATATGATGTACTTGATAAGTTGCCTGAGCTGTTCTTCGATGTAGGCAATTATACTAAAACTCGATATGATTTCTGGAAAACTATTACCCAGCTGTTTATAGAGGCTTTTACAAAACAATTGTTTGAATGGTGCGATAAACATGGACTTAAGTTTACAGGTCATCTATTATCCGAAGATACATTATTATCGCAAATCGTCGTAGGCGCCGTAATGCCTCACTATGAGTATATGCATATTCCTGGCATAGATCATTTAGGTTACCAGATATGGAATTCGCTTCTCACGGTAAAACAAGTTGCTAGTGTTGCTAATCAACTTGGTAAAGATAGAGTTATGTGCGAAACATATGGTTGTCTAGGAAACTATCCATCGTTTGAAGATAGGAAATGGATTGGTGATTTTCTTTACGCTTTAGGTGTAAACATGCTTGTGCATCACCTAGTGCCATATTCGATGAGAGGTAGAAGAAAAGCTGATTACGGTCTAAACTTTCACTGGGGACAACCTTGGTGGAAATATAATAAGGTTCTAGAGGATTATTTTGCGCGTCTAAGTTACACGCTATCACAGGGTGTTAGAGCTGTCGAGGTTCTAGTTATAAGCCCTATGACAAGTGTATGGTGTTTATATACCCCTCTCAATACATCAAGAGTTAAGAAGACAGACGATGAATTCTCTAAACTACTAAAAATTCTCCTCAGGAACCACATAGATTTTGAAATAGGGGATGAATTAATTCTTGCACATTACGCTAAAATTGAAGGTAAAGAACTTGTTGTCGGCAGAGCTAGGTACCGGGCTGTGGTATTACCTAGAGCAATTAATATCACATCTAGTGTTTTAGAATTATTAAAACAATACCTTGATTCAGGAGGTATACTCATACTCATCGGCGGACCTCCAAAGTATGTAGACGGCGATGAATCGCCTAAGGCAAAAGAATTACTAAGAAGAGCAATAGTAGCTGAATCTGAGGAAGAAGTCGTAAAAATTCTAAAAACAGTAGATGTTGAAGTTGTAGTTGATGGCGATGCCGTTGACGAAAACGTTTTAATCCATATGAGAAAAATCGATAATTCAAGAGTGCTTTTCGTAACTAACGTTGATAGGGATAGAGAATATACATTAAGAATAGGGGTTAAGGGCTCATACGATATTGAATTATGGGATCCGCTAACAGGTGAAATAACAAAATATGGTGGAAGTATCAGAGACGGTAGAACATGGTTCTACCTAACATTAAAACCCATCGAATCAAAATTATTTATCTTAAAACCTGGCATCCCCACTAAGGATGTGGTTTCCGAGGTTTTTGAGAAGATACATGAAATCTATGTTGGGGGTAGTTGTAGCGTAAGGAGAAGAGATTTGAATATACTTGTGCTTGATTATGCTCAACTATCTTTGGATGGTAAAACGTGGAGTAACTATAAACATTTAGTAAAAATTAGAGAAGAGCTTGTTTCAATAGGTTTTGGTGTAGAGTATAAACTGAGGTTCCGTTTTATAGCTGAGCTTAAACCTATATCAGCTACTTACCTCGTTATTGAAAACCCATCTATGTACAGAGGTGTAAGAGTTAATGGAGTTGAGATAGATCTTTCAAAAAGCTGTGGTCCGTGGATAGATTGGAACTTTAGAAAATACGATATAACTAATCTTATCAATATTGGGGAAAATATTGTAGAGGTTGAAGGTGTTGTCGGATTAGAGCCTGAAATAGAGCCTATGTATGTATTAGGAGATTTTGCTGTAAAAGAAGCTCCTTACGGTGAATCACGCATTATACCAGAGACTCAGGAGATTAGCATAGAAAATGGCCTAGACTTATGCCAACATGGTTATCCATTTTATAGTGGTGAAATAGAGCTTATAAAAAAGATATATATCGAGCCATCTATGGATTTCAGTAAAGCAGAACTAGCTATAGAGAAATTAGATGCAGCATTAGCCATAGTATATGTTAATGGTGTTGAAGTAGAAAAGGTTATACGCACTTCAAGGTCTTCAGTAGATATATCGAACTTCATTAAGAAAGGCGAAAATGAGATTAAGATTGTGCTTGTAGGAACGCTTAGAAACGTCTTTGGACCACTTCATAAAGAGGATACTTGGTGGATTTCACCAGAAACGTTCTACACTATAGATGAAAGGTGGAGAGATGGCTATGTTCTAAGACCTTTTGGATTAAAAGGCTTAAAAGTAATACTATATAGAAAACGTTAAAACTTGACCAAACACAAAGGGTAGCCTATACACCAAGCTTCTTAGAATTCTCTATAACAAAATTTTGTTTTCCTTTTCCATAGTGTATACTAAATGTTTTGACCTTTCTCTATGTACCTATCGAGTTTCATGTTTTGGTTCTCACCGGGATAGTTGAAACCATATCTACACTTAACGCCTATTAATTTACACAGCTTAAATATCGATTCAAATAATCCACACCAATCGTATGCGTTACTCCTCTTAGCTATATCTTTGAGGAGGATATTTGACCACATGAACTTCTTGATCCTAAACTTATCTATATATACACTGCTATTAGTACTCTTAGCTATTCTAAGGACTTTTGCTACTTCTTCTACATCGTCATTGAATCCCGGTATTATAGGTCCATAGAATACCCACGTCTTTATACCTTCTTCAGCAAGCTTCTTTAGAGTCTCTATACGAGCTTGAGGTGGCGACGAATATGGCTCTAATTTAGTGATAGCCGATGAATTAGATGTAGAGGTAATAGTTATCCCTACATCAACTAACTTTCTGTACATCTTCAGAAGATCTAAATCACGTAGAATCAATGAGCTCTTTGTTTGAATGCTGATCTTAAAGTTGTTTTCAACTAATAACTCTATACATTTCCTAGTCAGTTTATATATAGCTTCAACTGGTTGATAAGGATCTGTTATCGTTCCAATACCAACAACACCTTTATTAACTTTTTTAACATCTCTTCTTAGGATATCAACTAGATTCTTTTTTACTATAACTGCACTACCCCAATTATCAACAATATCTCTGGATCTAGTATAAGCTTTAGCATAACAATACAAACATCCGTGGACACAGCCTATGTAGGGGTTCAATGCATAATCTATGTCAGGTAAACCTGATTTTGATAAGGCTTGTTTAACCTCTACCTCTATAATCTTAAATCGCATCTATACCACTATGTATAACCTAAATATTATTATTCTCCTATGTATATAGTATAGGTTTCAAACTTAAATAAGCATACTATAGTTTAACTCGGTAAAGTCTTAGGTGCCGCACATGAGCTTGCTGCATCTATGCACTAAATATCTATTCCTTGATATATTAGACGATATATCTAAACTAATAATTAGCAAAATTGATGAGCCAAGCATCAGCTTTATCATATAAAGTTAACGATGTAGAGAAAATCATATTAGAAGAATTAGCCGACGTAGTAATGTCTATCGCTCAATACGTTAAAGAAATCAAATATGTTAAAAGATTCAACAAAACTTTTCTATGATATACTAATTAAGCATAAAAATATATGCAAAATAAACAATAGGTACACTAAATGTGTACACTTAATATATAAAAGGTTTATAGTTAGTATTAAATACTGTGATGATGTACTCAGGCGGCACTGAAATGTGATGTGATCAGTCTTGGCTGATATCATTGAAGCGTAGAACCCATAACCTCTTTAGTTTTGCTACATCTTTATTAATATCTTTAGACCTACTTAACCTAAACATATTTTATGCCACTATGCTGTCAATATACTTATCAACAGCTATTAACTGGGCTATCGATTCTGTTGCAGGACATAAGGGGTTTAAGAGGACACCTTACACACATTCAGTTCTTGGAGCATCAACAATATCTATTATCGTGATAATGCCCGTATTATTCTTTATTTATTCATATTCTTTAAAAAATATATTAACTAAGTTAATCACATCCTTAACTTTAATATCTATTGTTATAGGCTATACTCATTTATTACTAGACCTATTTACAGTTGATGGTGTTTACCTATTTTGGCCTCTGAGTAGAAAGAAAATTTCGTTATTAAAGGTAAGATATGATAATTTTATAGCCAATACCCTTATAACGTTGGTCTCTATAACGATAATTGTAGGAGTTCTATTTAATAAATTAAAGATTTATGTTAATAGTTTTGTACCTTAATTATAGTTTTATTCAACGAGTTTCTCTAGACAGTAAACAAATCCCTAAGAGTTAATATACTTCGAAAATCTACTAAATAGAAAAAGTAACTACGTTGATTGATAGATACTCATTGTTTCCGTTTCCCGCTCTAGGCTTCTGTAGGTTTGTTAGGTAGGTTGTGTCTTTATTCGCGGATCACCGTGGTTAATTAGCTACTCCGTGTAGATATCATGGACGTCCTTCGTATTCAGCGACAAAACCCAACGTTTAGCTTTATATCATCCTCTGAGTGTGGCCCCTCGCAGGAGTATATATTTAGAATATCTAGAGTATACAACAATAATACAAAAATCCTATAAAAATCTTTAAAATCTAGAATGCTAAAAATAG
>JAWASI010000002.1:46258-56339 GCA_038892955.1 Ignisphaera sp. | reverse complement strand
ATGACTAGTATACTATTCCCCTAATTATGTTACCTAATCCTCAAATATATAGCAAATCAAAACATTTGAGAAATACTACTCTATTAGAGGAGGTTTGCAAGGTTCTTGGAGTAACCAATAGGACTCTTAGGAGATGGACTAGCGAGAGAAGGATCAAGGCTATTAACGTTTATGGTAGGTAAAGAACCCCTGAGAGTGAAGTTAGAAGAATTCTTGGTCAACTGGTTGTGGAGTTCAAGGATGTTAAGCACCTCAGAACAGTTATGTACACACATGTAAGTAGCTCCAACTAGAGGAAGGAACTCGGGAACCAGGTAGAGAAGTTAAGGAAGTACGTTAAGCAAAAGGGGTGGAGGTTTGTAGCAGTAGTAACGAATGTTGCTAACAGGTTGACTAGGATAGAAAGGGATTGATGAAGGTTCTGGATATGGCTAAGAAGCACAAGTTCGATATGCCGATCATTGCTTACAGGGATAGGTTAACTAGGTTCCTTCACCTACCTCCAAAAGCTGTTCAAAGCCTACGGTGTAGATGTTGTCTTCCAGAGGAGTCGTATTTAGATATATAAAATTTCTTTATCTTAACAAATAGTAAACATATAGATATAATTATCAAGTTATGATGCCGAAGGTGAAACAGCAATGATTATTAAATGTCGGTACTGTGGTAAAGAAGCTGTTGTAAGAATTCCATTTGCTAGGCTTAACCTATGCTCAGATCATTTTAAAGAGTTTATTGTATCGAAGGTTAAGAATACCATATTAAGATATAAAATGATTGAACCTGGAGATAGGGTTATTTTAGCTGTTTCTGGTGGTAAGGATAGTGTAGCTTTAGCCCATATAATGCATAGTATTTCAACTTCCTTAAACTTCAAACTCGCTGTCCTGCACATCGACTTAGGTATTGGGGAATACTCTAGGAAATCTAGAGAAGTAGTTGAATATCTATGCAAGGAACTAGGCCTCGATTACTACATCGTAGATCTAAAGAATTACTTAAACTTTACACTTCCAGAATTTATATCTAGGCTTAGAACACGTAGGATATGCTCTTTATGCGGTACAATAAAGAGGTATATGATGAATGCAATAGCTGTTGAATTAGGAGCAAACTCTGTAGCTACAGCTCATCACGCAGATGATATCTTAACCTATATTTTCAAGAACTTTATTCTACAAGACTACAACTCCCTAAAAAAGCTTATACCTATAAACAAAGGGATGCAAGGAATAGCTGTTAGAAAAATTAAACCTATGTATGAGATTTACGAAAACCATACAGCACTTTATACTCTATACAGTAATCTAAAATTTGTAGACATGGAATGCCCTTACAAGAAAGTTAAATCTCTAGAAAATAACATTAGAAAATTCTTAAATGAACTCGAAAATACAGTACCAGGTATAAAAATTTCAATTTTAAGAAAATTTGCACAAACATATCTAAGTCAATTTGAAGATACTACGGAATTCAAAAGCTGTAGAATCTGTGGATTGATTTCACAAAAAGATGTTTGCACATTTTGTAAATTAACAGAGAAAAGCTTTGGTAAACCCCTTGGCATAACTGTTAGAGAAAAACTAAGGAATATCAGTTAAGAAATATTATTGATAGCTATGCTCTTATCACTTGAAAGAAAAACTTACACAAAACAAAGTAAAATACAGCATTTCCTACGATACTTATGTAATAATTTTTGTTCAATAGCAAATACCTAAATCTTACCTCTGTGGAAATATCACAGCTTTAAGATAATATAACAACTATACATTATTATGATAAGCCGAGTAATAATCTTTAGAAATACAAAAGCTATTTCTCGTGCACAGCTTCGTAATTTCATAACTAGCCTATGTGTCAACTCATTAAAGATCTCAAAACATACTACAATCTACGTATAAATTTTACAGCTTAACCAACTTTACCAATTAGCTAAAAATTTGTTTCGAACTAAAAATATTTGGCGTTAAAAATATGTTAACAGAAATATTTCAAAATATCTTGAATAAGCTTAGTCCTAAGGAATTTGCAGAACATATTGATAATACCCTTCTAAAGGTTGACGCATCTATAGATGCTGTTCTAAAATATGTAGAAGATACTTGAAAATATGGATTTAAATGCTTAGTTTTATCACCGTATTACGCCATATACTTGCTATCTAAGGGTTTAACAAAAGACGTTAATATATGTAGCGCTGTTGGTTTTCCAACAGGTTTCTCGTCAACTAGAATAAAGGTTTTAGAGGCTGAAGAACTCCTAGTTAAAAGTGTTAAAGAAATCAATGTGGTTATGAATATCCAAGCTTTTAAGAGCAATAGGTACGATGATGTTCTAGAGGATCTTATAGCTGTAGTAGATGTAGCTAAAAGGTATGGATCAATAGCTAAGATAATAATTGAATCCCCTTTGTTAACCTATGAGGAGAAGGCTAAGGCTGTAAAACTTGTAGTTAAATCTGGTGCCCATTATGTCAAAACATCAACTAGCATATTTTCAAAAACTGATTTTAACGATATCCACTCCCTAGTAAAGCTTACTAGAGGCCGTATTAAGGTTAAAGCAGCTGGTGGTTTTCAGACATGCCATAGAGGTTCTCATGGCAATAACGATGGGCGTGGAAAGAGTAGGCACTTCAACAGCTTCCCAAATATTTAGAGAGTTTGTGAATCTTAGAGAAAGGCTATAGAATTGTTTCCTATGAAATAATAACGTTATTACTACAAGTTATTTAATCCAAAGGCCGCGTTTGATCAATTCTTTTCTATGAATTTCAGCTTTTTCAAAAGCAAATTTTAAAAATAGCTTCAGGTTGCGGCTTTCATTGCCGTAGTATTTATTCCACTCATTTATTATATCGCTCCATAGTTTTAACTCTTCGCGTCTAATTCTAGCTATTCTCTTAAGGCTTTCAACTATGCTCCTATCTATAGGTTCACCATCGAGAATGAGACCTAGACATTCTCCTATAGCTTTTTCGTTTAAATCTATATCTATTTCCCCATTTTCTTTGAACCAGTATACAAACGGGTAAAAACGACATACCAATGGCTTGAACTCGTGTACAGCACATTTACCATCACTACGTAGGAATATACAACTACCATCTTCCTTTAATGCTAAGCCTAGATAATATTCTTTATTATTTATTTTAATAGGTGGGTATATATCTAGTTCATACTGTTCACTATCTTTTAGCTCAACAATATTTTCGTCAACCTTAATATTTCCGTAGATTTGTAGTCTTAGAAGGTCTAGGTGGGTAACAGGTATCCAATAACGTTTGCAGCACTGGCCATCGCATAAACATCTAAACTTAACCAAACATTACCACCTAAAGATAAAATGTTTTTATCCAAGTTACACGGGAACCCTTGTTACTTCATATCGATCGATTAAATAAGCTTGCTTATAAATCATTATAACCCTAACCATAATCTGACCACATAACGGCGAACAAATATCTTATATTAGGGAACGGCTAACACAATTATTTTTGTAGGGCTATACCCGTGTTGTAGATGTTACGCATGATATTAATTAGTTTATAAGATTTAGTTCTAGGATAGACTATTTGGTGAATCTATGGTCAAGAAGAAAGTTGTTATTATAGGCGCTGGTGGTAGAGATCTCCATAACTTTAATGTGGCTCTCAAAAACGATCCAGAAGTAGAGGTTGTCGCATTTCTCTTTACACAAATTCCTGGTGTAAGGTTCAGGAGATGCCCGCCAACTTTTGCTGGAGAAAAATACCTTGAGGGTATACCTATATATTCTTTAGATATGTTGCCAAACATAGTTAAGACCTATGGTATTGAAGAGGTTATTCTAAGTTTAAGCGATTTGACTTACGAAGAACTCGGCAAGATAATATCGTACGTGATTTCCACTGGCTGTGATTTTAAGATTTTAGGTCTTAGAAGCACTATGATAGATAGCATAAGACCTGTAATAGCTGTTACGGCTACTAAAACAGGTGCTGGGAAAAGTACTGTATCGAGAGCCATTGTCAGAGAGTTAATGAGTAGAGGGGTAAAGACCGTCGTCGTTCGTCATCCAATGGTTTACGGAGATATAGAGCAGAATCTTATCCAAGTATTCAAAGATATTAAGGATTTAGATAAGTATAGACTTACTATAGAAGAAAGAGAAGAAATTGAACCTCATCTAGAGCTTGGGGCAACTGTTTTAGTAGGTGTTGACTATACAAAGATAATTCTTGAAGCTGAAAAAATAGGGGATGCAATTCTATGGGATGGCGGAAACAATGACTGGCCTTTCTTTAGACCTTGGTATTGGATAACAGTTACAGATGGCATGAGACCAGGCATAGAAGTTAACGCTTACCCAGGAGAAGTAAATATAAGAATGTCTAATGCTGTGATTATAACAAAGATCGGTTCAGCAAGTTTGGAAAGTATAGAGAAAATTATCAATAACATCAAGAGGGTTAATCCCTCAGCCCATATAGTTAAAGCTGACTTAGCTGTGAAAGTGGATAAACCTGAGTTGATTACAGGAAAAAGAGTTATCATAGTGGAAGACGCTCCTACAGTAACACATGGTAGTGCACCTTACGGTGCTGGGTACATAGCTGCTAAAAAGTATAACGCAGAGATTGTGAATCCAAAGAAATACGCTATAGGAGTCTTTAAGCAAATATATGAACAATATCCCCACATAGATTCAGTGATACCGAGTCTAGGGTATACAGAAGAACAGCTAAGGTATTTAGAGCAGATGCTTAATGAAATTGACGCAGATGCTATTCTTATAGCTACACCAGTTAAACTAGAGAAGATACTAACGATAAATAAACCCATTGCTAGAGTTACATGGGATTTAGTAGTAATTGAAGGGCCTACCATAAAAGAGTTAATAGACGAATTCCTCTCAACACAAGAACCTAAACAAATCTAATACACCTCATCATCTAATTGCATCCATTGGTTAAAAAATTTATTAAACTCTTTAAAAATACTATATTACGCTTTACAACTGAGCCGTAAACGGCTCTGGATGAGTAAAGCAGGGACGTATTCACCGCCATAAATATTTCCTAAGAATCGAAACATTGAATTTTAATTTGTTATCTTTCTAGATAAACATTGATTTTGTTTTCTTATAGTTCTCATTTCTACTAATTGGTAACGACTAAACAGTTAACTACATTGAATTGTTTCACTACATTCTACAATGTGACAGATTAATAACACCTTACTTTTAAGATTTTTCTAATCTTAAAAAGCGTTCTGATGATCAAATTATTCTTTGTACAGAATTGTAGAATGAATTCATTGGCCTAAGGGTACAATATAGTTAGACCTATAGTTTTGGAGGTTATAGAATTCTCCATGATTTCAGCTTAATAATCTTACATCGATATTAATTTTAAAACACTTAGTCCTAAGCTTTACATCTATTGTTGGATTAAAAAATGTAATAAATTGAATACCTGCAAATATATAGTTATTCCTTATGTTCTACCTGTTGCAGCTCTTCTAGTTAAATCAATTATTACTGCAAGAACTAAGGAAAATTGCTGCAACGGTAGTATCCTAATTTTCTCCATAAAATCACCAGGGGTACCTTACACCAACTTTAAAATATAAATTCGTTATAAACCTTCACAAAATATTAGTATATAAGAATCTAAAATCAATTAAATATTTTAAGTTGATTAACACTTCCTTAAAGATTTAATTCTTAAAGAGTTTGTAATAATCGTGTAAGAATTGTTTTAGCTTATAACTTCAGCTAATTCAGCAAGTTCTAAAGCCATACCTAGGTTATCTGAAACCGATACTACTCCATGTCTCTTTAGGTACACTATTTCACATCCATCCTTAACTTTATCTGACACAGCTTTTGCAAGTTCATGTGTTCTAGGTACATACTCTTCTACGAAACATATTCTTGGTTTAAGAATATATACTTTAACTCTATATCGAAAAAGTTCGTTTTCATCTAAAAAGTAAGTAACAGGGCATAGATACCATGTATATGTACTCTTTACATTTTTCACACGATTTATAAATATCTATGTACATTGATAGCTCTGTAGTGGGTCTACCTTCCTTTAGCACTTTCCCGAAAAATCTACTTCAACTAGATCCTCGGGCTTTAACTCATACTTTAGTCTAATTGTTGGAAAGAAAGAGGATGGCGTTATAAGTATTATAAGTATTGTATCCCCGATTCTAGCACTAATATTTCTCCTGTTAAAGGTGTTATCAAACTTTTTAAGTGCATTAAACGTGAAGCTTCACAAATTTGATTGGCTAAGGTTCTCTTCAATTCATCCGAACTCGATATACTCACCTAGACCTTAAATATTGTTTCTCTAGTAAGTCTAGGAACTGAGCATAAGCGTCGTCATGTTTTTTCGTATGGTTTGCTTCAAATACTTTAATTTGGAAAGAATTTCTTACGTACTCTCTAATATCTTTTAATGATCTGACATAACCTAAACCAGCTAACTGTATAAGAATGTTGCCTATGGATGTAGCTTCCTCTGGTCCTGCTATAACAGTTCGGTTATTGAAATCAGCTGTAAGCTGGTTGTGTAGCCAGTTCCTAGACCCTCCACCAACAATATTAATCTTTCTTATCCTCTTTCCAGTAAGATCCTCAATCTTCTCAATAACATATCTATACTTCATAGCTAAACTCTCTAAAACTAGCTTAACTAACTCGCCAATATTACTAGGCTTCTCCTGGCCTGTATCCTCAAGGTACTCCATTATTTCGTCAATCATATCTAAAGGTGCTAAAAACCTCGGGTTATCGGGATCTATAAAGCTTTTGAATCCTTGGGCTTTAGCCGCCATCTCCGTTAACTCTTGGTATGAATAGTTCATGCCTCTTCTAGCTAGCGAAGTTCTTATTTGCTCAATAAACCACATACCTTGGACATTCTTCAAGAACCTAATAGTGTTGAACGCCCCTCCTTCGTTCGTGAAATTGTACTCCATAGCCTTCTTATTTATTAGAGGCTTATCAAGTTCGACGCCTACTAGAGACCATGTACCACAGCTAATATAGGCTGAATCCTCGTCTATAGGGGTTGCTACAACAGCTGAACCAGTATCATGTGTTGCTGGAGCTATTACATCGATTGTTCGTGGTATACCAAGTTCTTCAGCTACTTCACTGGATACTGGACCTAGTTTAGTTCCAGCTTCTATTATTTCTGGAAATATATTCGTTGGAAAACCTATTTCCTCTAAAAGATCGAAAGCCCATTTTTTGGTATATGCATCTAAGAACTGCGTTGTAGAGGCATCTGTATACTCGCATCCTATTAAACCAGTAAGCCAATAGTTGAAAAGATCTGGCATCATAAGGAATGTTCTTGCTGCCTGCAGCAAAGATGACCTATCTTTAACCATAGCGTAGAGCTGGTATAAAGGGTTTATTGGCATAAATTGTATGCCCGTCCTCATGTAGATTCTTTCGGGAGGTATAACCTTTAGAATTTCTTCATATGCTTCTCTACGTCTTGGATCTCTATAACAGTAAGGTAAACTAACAAGTTCACCATTACTATCGAGAAGAGCGAAATCAACACCCCACGTATCAACGCCTATAGAAGCTATTTGACCTCCGTATTTCTTGTAAGCAAGTCTAATACCTTCTTTAACCTCATTCCATAGTTTGAGGACATCCCAGTACAGGTGCCTACCTATTCTAACAGGTCCATTAGGAAACCTATGGACCTCCTCAACCTCTAATTTCCTGATATCTACATCAATTTTACCTATTAACGCTCTACCACTACTAGCACCAAGATCAAAAGCAAGTACAATAACTAACACCATAGTTTAACCCTAATACACTAGATAGAGGTTGTAAAAATTTATAACTTATTTTCAATACAATTTATTGTTTACCTAATAACTTCTTACAACGATCTTCAATATTTCACAAGAAATCGCAGAATTTATGGCTTTAAATTGTCTAATGAAATCATTAATATGATGTTTCACATCAATATCAATACCATATATAGCCTCCTAGCATATTCAACCAAAGGCTCTATCTACATAAAGATTAAGAATTCATTATCAATAATTAAACATATAGTCGATATAGTTACATCTAGTACTTAAACAATGCGCACCCTATAGACGCCGAATAACTCCGCTCTAAATGCTCATCGAAAAACTATCAGAGGAGGTTCATTTCATCAACTTTCAGCGTAGGCGACATTACATCATTTCAATAGTATTCTAAACCAAATTACTAAAATATTAACACCAGCTATTAAATTATTTAGAAATTTAAACTTAAAATTGCGTATTAAAACAATGGTTATTTAATACAGAAATTTGTAAACACTTTCCAACAATATATAAATACATATCAATCTTAAACTAAACAAAATCAAAACATAATGAATTAAATTGAACATCTTAAGAAACTACTTGCAACAAAAGAAATTCACCTTCAATTTTGGATATAAAAATTTGTCAAAAAGTAAATTCTTTATAATATTTCTTTAAACATTTAAATCATCTCACTTAGTTAATCTACTAGAATACGCAAAAGACCTGCACACTTATCAACGATGGATAATCATCAGAGTTACATAATTGATGAAAAGATATCCGGACTGAGAGGTGATGTACCTAGACCAGGCTGAATATATTAACATTAACATCGTTTTTGTCAAGACCATTAGCTATATATTAAGAACAGGAATAGATCTAAGCATCATAACAATATATATAGCATTATTTATTATAGATCTTCAGTATTTTATCCAAACATTGCAAAAATCCTTGAATTCGTATGAAATTAGCTTAAGAAATTACTGAAAATAGCGCAAACACCAGAAGTGAATAGGTTTGGCCCCACTGGTATAATATTAGTGAATAAGTAAGTATTATAACCAACAACAGGCACCATCCCCCAAGGGCTTTATCACCCTTGAGGGTGGTTAACCTGTTGTTGGCTATAATACTTACTTATTCACTAATATTATACCAGTAGACTGGCCCCATACTATTCTAGTGTTGTAGATAATATATTAAGCTTTTGGTATGTAGGGCATGTGGAAAAGAATCATAATACCATGTTTTGTCTAATGCTATTGTTGATTGTGGGTATTACTATAAGCATACTTTTAAATTTGTATTTTAATATTTGATTAGGTTTTATCCTAGGCTAACCCCGTGTTATATATTCTAGTTATTCTATCACTTATACTAGGCTTTATGTTGAGGAGTAGAATAAACGAAAATATAATAATTCAAAAACTTGTTGATAAATTAAGTAGTATAGGTTTTGAGGTTCATAGTCATGTTAATCTAGATGGCTTAGAGATAGATGTACTTGTTCTTGAGCCTCAAGAAGATAGACCTTTAGCATATGTATATGAAGTAAAATCGAGGCCTACATCAAAGCTTCTTAAACAAATATCAAAGAGAATAAATATAACTGATTACTTGTATGTAGTGGTACCTTTGAGCCTTTATCCATGGGTTCTTAAAAAACTTGATCCGCTTGTTGGTCTTGTACTGTATATGAATAACGACCTATATGTATTTAGGAAAGCAGAATTCCTAGGTAAAGGAAAGAAAATAATTGAGGGGCTTCAAAACATAAATAACAATCATAAGTTTAAACTTTAATTACCATTCAACAATGATGATTCGTTGTAATATACCCCAAATTGTATAATACATCATACTTTAATTGATGGAGCTTTTTATAGTAAAAGATTATTTCTGTTAAGCTTCAAAACAGAAGAAGTAATAAACAATATATATTATTCTACTTGTATAGAATAATAAAGTGGCAACTCTACTTAATTCTCTGGACAACTGCCTTAGCTATTTCTTCACCATAGCTAGCCGCTTTTTCTAGAGCTTCTTCATCAGGAGTCTCAATACACCATAAACCTTCTCCTACGAATTTCATGCCATGTTCTTCAATAACATCTTTTAGAGCTTGAATACATTTAATACCTCCTATTTCGGATCCCGCTGTACATAATGCTCCTCCGATCTTATCTTCAAGCATTTCATAAACAGCTATGGATTCGTCAATAAACTTCTTTAAGGGCCATGCAGGT
>JAWASI010000002.1:33472-46248 GCA_038892955.1 Ignisphaera sp. | reverse complement strand
CTAGCATATCCTCCACTTTCGCCTCGTCAACTCTTTTGACAATCACTTCTACACCTTTAACTCTTTTAACACCTTCAGTAAAACCTTCAACAAGTTTTTTGGTGTTACCGGTCGCAGAGTAATAAACCACAAGTACTGTAGGCATATAACTCTCCTGCACTAGATATAAGAGTAAAGTACAATATAAGTTTACCATAAAACTTCGAGAATTTAAAGCATTTTATGGAACTAAGCACACTTTGTAAGTTACATTTGTAATGTAGTTTTAAAACACTACCTTAATTTTGATCCTATAGATAAGAAATAACATTGTACCCAAAATAAGATACGTTTACCAAATAGCCTAGTTGATTACTCAACATTATGATCAATAGCATTAAATTAATATTTAAAATAATAACATATTTAGTAATAAAGTCATCTCCATCGATATTCTGCAAACATATATTATCTATTATTATCTATCTTAGTATACAATTACCTGCAATTCGCGCACATATCGATGATTATCTTAATATGTAGCTTAAGGCTTACTCAAAGTATTTGAACTAACTATTTGAATTCCTTGTTCTACTGGACTCAATTAGATCATTGTAGTGTTTCTAGTTCATTAAGTACGATTTACAAATAGACAAAGTTTATTTGATGGTGTAGCTCTTTGGATAATTTTCAATGAATTTCTCGGACTACAAAATATCGATATAAACACCGTAAAGATCGATCATACAAATAGATGTAGATAACTTATACAATGATCCAGGGCACATATACCGCTGAAGTTTAGAACAATAATTACAATAAGGTTAACTAACCAATGCAGTGATTCTTAATCATCACCTCAATAGCTGTTAATATAGGTACATCAATAGTTATGAGTACAGCTAGTATAGTTTGCACGAGATCTACAAATATTAAAAAAATTAGCCTAGAGTCAATACATTAGCTGAATAATAACTTGCTACTAATTTAAATTCTTTCGTCACATTATAACTTTTTAACGTTTTACAAAAAGGTAAGTTAAATAGAAAAACTTGAGGTGTTGGGTGTTATGTCGTTTATGCCTGCTGCTATGGGTTATGATAGAGCTTTAACTATTTTTTCTCCTGATGGTAAATTGTATCAAGTTGAGTATGCTGCTGAAGCTGTTAGGCGTGGTTGGACTTCTCTTGGTATTAAATCTAGTTTTGGTGTTGTTCTTATTGCTGAGAAGAGGAGGGTTGCTCCTCTTCATGATGTTTTTAGTCTTGAGAAAATTTTTGTTGTTGATAGTCATATTGGTGCTACTTTCTCTGGTCTTGGGCCTGATGGTAGGGTTTTAATTGATTATGCTAGACTTATAGCTATTAGGCATAGATTAACATTTGATGAACAAATAGATATAGAGTTATTAGCGAGAACAATATGCGATATAAAACAATTATATACACAACAAGGAGGAGTAAGACCATTCGGAGTATCAATAATAATAGGAGGAATAAATAAAAACAACCAAATAGAATTAATAAAAACAGAACCAAGCGGATTATACTTCAAATACTACGCAACAGTAGCAGGAATAGGAGAACAAACAGCACTAAACTACATAGAAAAACACTACAACACAAAACTAACAATAGAAGAACTAATAACACTAGGACTAAGAGCACTAAGAACAGCATTAGCAGAACCAATAACAATAGAAAAAACAGAAATAGGATACATAGATATAGAAACAAAAATATTTAGAAAATTAACAACAGAAGAAATAAATACATACATACAAAAAGCAGGTGTCTCAACTTAATTAATATAAAATAAGTAATGTATTATAAGAATTAAGTCTGCAGCAATATAAGATTAAAATTAACAAATATATTCTAAGCATATTCTTAGTGATTCTATAGCCTAAATAGGTCTTTAGGAGCTTTGCTCCAACTTTTAACTAACATAGAACATTCTCCGATTTTAGATTTTGTTGTTAATTATTAATATGGTTGAATAAAAAGAAATAAATTTGAAATTCTTAACTTATGTCCTAAATTTAGTAAGTAGCTTCAATAATTCTTTATCCCCTTCGTAATCGCCAGCACATGTAGCTATTATACCATCTACTATACCCAGGAGTTTTTCAGCAAAAGCTACCGCATTTTCTATAGATGTTGTTGGATTCCAACCTATTCTAGCAAGAATTTCAGCATTACGTGGTGTTTTTATGAGGAAATATGTATACAATGGTATATTGAGTTTCTTCATTTCAGCAGATAGAGCTTCTAATACAGGTAACGTCAGTTCATCGAGTCTCATAAAGAATGCAAAATCCCACCCTGTTTTAACCCTATTAACCATATCTTCAACATTGAATTCTTTCTTATATCTATCTCTTACAGGTTTTGGTGATAGAAGACATCCTAGTTTTACACGTCTTAATTTAACCTCTTTTCTTAGAAAGTCTCTAGCATCCTCTGATCTCTTCCAATACTTAGGAGCAAGAGGATCTCCGTATTTAGGTTCATCTCCGAACGTTAATATGAGGCCATCAAGACCTACAGCATCTGCGGCAAGAGCTAGTGCACCTACTTCTACTGGTCCTTTGTAATTAAGTATAAATATAGGTATAACTATCTTATCCGGATATTTAACCTTTAAAACACAGCCAACAGCTGTACCACTTGGTGCAGGAACACCGGCCGCGCTATCGGTTATATTCCATCCATCAACTAAATCCTTTGTCTCCTCGGCCATCTGTATAAACTTCCTTGTAGGAACAAATTCGTGCAAAATTCTCATTAAATCCCCCGAAACTAGTAAAAAGGTACTACGTAATAAACTTATATCAAGTATCAAGATTAAAGTAAGGCACCTTAAATGAAATAAAGATATAACAACTTTGTTTTATTACTCTATTTAATGCATGTGTAGATATTATTTTTAGGAAGTTTAATGTATGGGTTTGACTATGTCTTCGATACTTATTACTGAATACTTCATGAGCACCTTTAACCCTTATATCAATGAACATAGCATTTTAGCTGAAGCTTGCGGAATGGTTTTCTCATTAATTAAAACGTTAAAAGCTTTACGAGTTAACATTATACTAACTGTTTCTAAATATTTAATCAATACGGCTAAAAAGAAATTTCCAGACATTAATTTTGTAGTAATTAATGAAGGTAAGTACTTAGATGAAATAGAATTATTGAAGGATTTAGCTGATTTTGTTATAGCTATAGCACCTCCCGCAAGCCTTATTGCTATAGCTAGCATTGTTAAAAATAAGTTCTTAGGTCCTTCCTACAACATTGTTAATAGTTTATCTAATAAATATGAAGCACTAGTTACTTTACAAAAATGTGGTATAAAGGTTCCTAGAACGTTAATTTGCAATGATAGCAGAGAGCTCAATATTCATAAATTAGAACCTCCAATAGTCGTAAAACCTTCTATGTTGGCCGGATCAGAATGCGTATACGTAGTTAATGATTTAGATAAACTTAGGAGGTATATAGATACAGTCATTAAGTGCGATCCCAAAGGACATGCTGTTATACAAGAATATATCCCTGGATTTCATGGAAGTATTTCTGCAGTATTTTATGAGGGGAAACCTAAGCTTGTATCGTTAAACCTCCAACTTATATCTATTAAAGATAACAAAGTGAAATTCTATGGAAATGTTCTTCCACTTAGAGCTTCGCGCTACGTTTATTGGTCCTTAGACATAGTCAATAAGATAACATGTTTAAGTGAATTGAAAGGATACATAGGATTAGACGTTGTTTGGAATGATAGCGGAATGTATGTTGTTGAAGTTAATCCTAGGTTTACAACTTCAGGTATTGGTGTAGTTGAATTGTACCCAGCTTTAGGTGGAATACTCCTAGGTAGAGCTAAACCACGGAATGTATACCTGGGTAAAGAAGTTACTGGGTATGCTTACATAGTTAAAAGTGTTGATCATCAAAATAGTACAGTTAATTACAATGAACTTTGCTTAAAAGGGCTTACATATGGTATTACTGAAACATACGATAAAGTTTTGGAGAAAGTATTATATTTAAACCCTGAGGTTATAAAATTGCTCCCCTACGATATTAAATCTAGTTCATTGACTTCTAACAATACTTAATTTAACTAATAGAACGGGGTAGTGGTAAACCTTAATCATATCAATCCATGTTACATCACCTAAACCTTTTCTCCCGGTACTCTTGAGCATTTCTATAATATTGCGGCCAAGGCCGCTACCCATAAATTTATCACATATCTTAGCTATTCGAAGTATTAATGGAAGGCCTATATTTATACCATTGTATGCTACTGGAGTTGGATATAATACAAAATACTTTCTAAAGATTCGACCTCCAATATATATGTACACACCTAAGTCTATAACACCTTTGATAAATGAAGGTCTCGTTGAGAATACTACTCTCTTTAGAAATTTAGATTTAAACGTTTTATCTGTATCTATAACAAGAATATTAACGTATTTACCTAGTCTTCGAAAAATCTCTAACTTAATATTGCTCAAAATCGCGGGATCTCTTAACGGTAAAGATACATATTTATAGGGAAGATTTGTCGTATCTATGCCTGCCTCGGAAATTGGCTTTAGGAAATGTTTTAGACCTCCGTATTTTAGGGATAGTTTTTTATGAGCCGAGATAAGATCAAGTGGTATACCTTTAAGAATGATCATTGTTTCACGCTTTCTGAATATAAATTTTAGAAGTTTTAACCATAGTATTCTTACGGTAATAAATGTGAGAATCTTTGTTAGTACATCTGCTTGAATAATACTCTCATCGTATATATTGCCTAACGCTGTTGATAGAGCTTTTTCCGCAATAACGATGATGTCGCCGTTCTCTATATGCTTTCCATATTTATCGATTATCTCCTTTACGATATCTGTTCCTGGGAACCAATAGCTAAAGCGTTTACGTAGTATTCTTAACCTAATTTTGGCCAAGGTACTTCAACGCTTATTTTTACTTTTTAGCTTTTTCAATTATGTACCTAGCTATTTCTTTAGCTATATCGATTTCTGGATGAGCTTCCTGCAAACCTCTCCAACCAGGTTGACTATTTACCTCAAAAACGTAGAGTCCTTGCGACGTAGAGGCTATATCTACCCCTGCTACATCGCATTCAAGGATCCTGGCCGCTTTAACAGCTATATCCTCTACTGCAGGATCTAACTTATCGATCTTAATAGGCTTGCCTCCTCTAGCTACATTAGTTTTCCAGAAACCTCCTGGTGCAATTCTGTACATAGCGGCTAAAACTCTGTCACCTAAGACGAAAGCCCTTATATCGACTCCTTTATGTGGAACAAATTTCTGGGCATAGATTGTTCTCCGCACGAATGTCATAGATCTAAGTACTTCCCACAGTATATCTCTGTCTCTAACACGTACCTTAGTACTTCCGTGACCTCTTGAACCAAACATAGGCTTAATCACAACATCGTGTATCCCTAGGCTATCTATTAACTTCAGGGCTTGAGAAGGCCTTTCAGAAACAATTGTTTTTGGTACTGGTATACCATGCAACTTCAATAGGTATAAAGATCTAAATTTATCTACACATTTCTCTATAGCAGATGGTTTATTCACTACAGATACTCCATGATCCTCTAGCGCATATAGAAGATCTATTCTGAAAATTGCTTGATCTAAACTAACACGTCCAAAAGGTCTAATAACTACTACTGACAACCTTTCAACAAGATCTATGTCTTTTACAAATATCTTTATTCTATCTGAATCTATAAGCGCTACAATATCGTTAAACTTAAATGGAACTACATTACATCCTAGGGATTGAAATGCTTTTATCAACTGTGAAGAACTCCAGCTATTAGGATTCCTAGTAATTACACCTACTTCCATAAACTTAACGCCTTACAGGTAAATTACCTTAAGTTAACATAGAGATCAAAAATATTTTAAACTTTAAAGTGGGTACTATGGACAGACTAAGGTGTTTAGTACATGAGGAGATTTAGAGATAGAGACTTCATAGAATCTATAGAAGGACTTCTTTTCTGCGTCATAGGTAATATACACCCGAAGAGCAGAGTTCTTGCATATCTTAAGTATGTACCTAGCATGGAATCATCTATAAGAACTAAATGGTCTAGAAGTGGCATAATGTATGGACGTATACTCCCTTTCTATAGCGCGATAGGAGTTAAAAATACAATGGAATTCCTTAAAAAGAATTATCCACATTATATAGTTTTCGACGAACATAGATCTGTTGAACTTATTGAGGTATCTAGAGAGTTTATTAAAAAACATTATAAACCAGAAGAAAGGTTAAAAGAAGTTATTGAAAACCCCTCCGACCCCCTTGAAGCTATGACTAAGGAGCTTGTGGAGAAGCTATCGCGTGAATCAGGTGTTTCTGTTAACTTCTTTGGGGTCACAGGCTCAATATTACTTAAGATTCATAATCCTTCAATCTCAGACATAGACATTATTGTGTATGGTAAAGAAAATGCTTATAAGGTTAAGGAAGCCGTGCTTAGACTATATGACGATGATTCATCAGGGTTTGCAAGACCTAGTGGTGAAGTACTAGAGGCTTGGGCTAATGATATAATAAAAATACATCCTTTATCGATTAGCGAAGCAAAACTTTTATACGGTAGATACAAATGGAATAGAGCTTTATATAAAGGTAAGCAATTTTCATTGCATCCCGTTAAGCTTGAGTCTGAAGTAGACGAAGAATGGGAGCAGAAAAAGTTTAGACCTTTAGGTATTGCAACAATAAAAGCTAAAGTTGTAGGTAATAGCGATTCCATGTTTATGCCGGCTATATACAAAGTAGATAACGTTAAAGTTATAGAAGGCAATAGTGTAGCTAGTAAGGTGTCTATGGTTGTAAGTTATGAAGGGCTATACATAGATCTTGCAGATCTCGGTGACGAAATTGTTGCTAAAGGTAAACTCGAAGAAGTTGTAGATTTAAGATCTAATGAGGTATACTATCAAGTAACTATAGGTACCTATGAGGCTCAGGGAAAGGATTTCATAAAACCAATTAAGTGGATACAGGGGTAGCTTCATGCATTACATCAAATTACTTGTATCAGTAAAAAATATAGATGAAGTTGAAGATGCTGTTGAAGGTGGAGCAGATATCATAGATGTTAAGGATCCTTCCGACGGTAGTTTAGGGTTACCTGATTTAAGTATTGTTAAAGGTGTTGTAGACGTTGTTAAGTCTTTAGGAGGTAAAGAGGTAAGTATTGCATTAGGGGATATAGATAGAGAAAATAAAGCATTGAAATATATAGCATTTGTGGGAGGGGTATTTGGTATAGACTATGTTAAGGTGGGTATGGCCGTCACCGATTTTGGTATAGCTATGAGAATAGCTAAAGAAGTAGTTGATATAGTAAGGATGTTCCCAAAATCAAAAGTTGTACTAGTAGGCTATGCAGATTACCAGTACATAAAAAGTATTGAGCCTCTGAAGGTGGTAGATATAGCTGTAAAAACTGGGGCAGAAGGTGTTATGATTGATACTCTAAGAAAGAATGGATTATCAAGTTTTGATATCCTCCCCTTAGAATATATGGAAAAATTTGTTGAAAAAGCCCGTGAGGCAAACCTTATAACGGCTATTGCTGGAAGTATAAGAATTAAACACATACCTTTATGCGTGAAGCTAGGATTCAATGTTATTGGAGTTAGAGGAGCTGTGTGCACTGGTAATAGAAGTGATAGAATTTCTAGGGAACTTGTGAAATGTTTAAAATTAGAGATAGAAAAGCATAAATTCGTCTAAAGACATTAAATCGGCTGTACTTCGTGATGTTCTCAACTAGTAGTTATGTAACACAATAACCACTACGTTTAATTAAGGATAATTAATAGGTTCTTTAATTGATGATAGATAGAGATACATGTTAACCCCTTCTTTGCGTAAATACTTAAATTTAGTAGTCACTTAATAATATATAATGGTATTCGCATGATGTCGAAGACCAATATCTTTGTTATCAGTAATAAACCGATTTACTTTATGTGTGGTGAAATACATTACTTCAGAGTCCCGAAAGCATTATGGTACGATAGGTTACTAAAGGCTAAAAGAGCAGGCTTAAACTGTATTGCAAGCTATATTGCTTGGAACTGGCACGAGCCTGTTGAAAATCTTCTACTCTTCGGAGATGAAAACCCTGGATCTCCCTACGACTCTACATTGTTTAGCAGAGACCTAGAGAACTATATTAAGCTTGTACATCTGTTAAATATGTACTTTATAGCAAGGCCAGGGCCTTACATATGTTCTGAATGGGATAGTGGAGGACACCCTAATTGGCTTTACACCAAAAATGCTGTATTAAGATCATTAGACACAAACTATATCAAGTACGTGGAAAAATGGTATAACACCATACTTCCCCTAATAGCAAAGTTCACGGTTTCTAAAGGAGGGCCTATAGCCCTTCTACAAATAGAGAACGAGTATTACTGGGGTGATATACCATACCATCTAAAATTATATGAAATAGCTAAAAAATACATTGATGATATACCAATCGTAACAAACGAAAACTATCTATTAACAGATGAAGACCCTATAATAAATACTATTGACTCCTATCCTTCTCCTTGGGATATAAAGCAATTCGATGAAAAAATTAGAAAATACATGGAAACACAAAAACTAAAGCCAAGAATGTTTATGGAGCTTGAAGGCGGATGGTTCTCGACATTCGGAGACCAACTTCCAACAAATAGAGGTAGTTTCCCAGCTCAGTGGACTGAGATCTTACTTAAAACCTCGTTAGGCCTTGGTATTAACGGTATAAGCATCTATATGTTCCACGGTGGAACAAATCCAGGGTTTTATACAGGTAAATACATAACAACAACATACGATTATGATGCGGCCATCAGAGAATGGGGAGAGCTAAGCTGTAGATACTATACGATAAAGAGGTTTGCATACTTTATAAAAACATTCCATAACTTTATAGTTAACACTAAACCTGTGGATGGACTAATTAAGGTTATAGGAAATGTAGATCTATTCGTAAGGATAGATGATAAAGAACAGGCAATAGTAATTCTCAGAAATGTAAGCGAAGATGTGAAGAACGTTAAACTTATTTATAAGAATGAAATATATCCATATGTAAATACCATAAGGGTTCCTCCACGAAATGCAAAGGTTGTATTGATAAACTATTCAATAGAAGGAACCCCATTTAGATTAATATATACCTCATCGGAGCCCTTAATTCTCGAAAAATACGGTGAAGAAGTTGTGCTAATAGTATATGGTGATTCCCTTGAAGTTGGGGAAATAGCTATAGAATCAAGTATGCCTATCGAAGTAGAGTATTCTAAGGATGTATTTATCCATAGGTTAAACAATAGAAGGGTTAATTTAAGTTATGTGCATAGCGAAGAAGATAAACTTGTGATACTCAAATCAGATAAATCAAAACTGTACTTGCTCATTATATCAAGAGAAAGAGCTGATAAAACATGGCTTGTAGACGATGTCGAGCCTCCCCTCATAATAATATCAAACTTATATTTTGTAGGTAAAGCTGTGAAGCTTAATGACAATATCGAACTTGAGCTAGAACTTGATGCTAGAAGTTGTGGAAACTTAACATTAGTTTCAGCTAAACCTATAGACACGGTTAAATTGAATAATAGAGAAGTACCGTTAAGGAATATTGTGGGACCCATATATAGGCTATATAATGAGTTATGCCGGGTTGATGATAATGTAATAGAAATAGAGGATCTAGACTGTTGGAGAATACTTGAAGATCCATTAGCAATACAATTTAATAAAATTGAGCCTAAGACTCCTCTAGAGTTTATAGGAAACGTATTCAACGGATTGTCTATATATACAATAGAATTCGAGTTAAGCAAAGAAGATCTAGAGAAACTTGTAAATAGAATAATTTACATAAGTAACTTTAATGATTATGCTAGCGTCGTACTAAACAACCATTTCTTAGCTTCTAATTACCATAGTATAGAAATCGATGCCTTTGATACTTTAAGAGAGGGTATAAATAGGCTTACAATAATTATTGAAAGTACTGGTCATACTAATGATGGCTTAGTCTACATACCTAACGGAGTTGTGGGTGATTTATATCTTGGAAAGGTGGATGAAAAACCTTTGATAGAGTGGAAATATATAACATACAAACTTCCAATAAGTAGAGAATTTAGTTTACCTATGTTCTTATGTAATCCGGTAGATGTTGAAGATAAATTAAAGGATTCAAAATTTACCGAAAACGCTACAATAGTTCCTATTCCCTCGGATCCCGGAATTTATGTAAAGGAAATAATTGTAAACAAAAAATTAGGTAGATATATACTGGACTTAGGTAGAATATCATGTAATTACTACAGAGGGATACTAGTATTTGTGAACAAGAAATTTGTTGGATTATACAAAGGACCTATGGATTTAACGGATTCCTTTAATGAAGGTGTAAACGAAATAGCTATGTTAATTACGGGGAAGATCACTGTATCGCCAAAACTTAAGGTATATCAAAAAATTATTGAGGGGGTATGGATGATTAGACCAGCTACAGAGGGGTTGATGCAAAAGTTTTACAGCAAAAACATTGATGAGAGTACCTGGGGTAGAATACGTATTCCAGTAACATTGAGAGAATTAACAGGTAAAATTCTGTGGATTCGTGGTAAAGTTAAGGTAAAGTTAAACCAAGAGGTTGTTGCACCATTAAAACTAATCTTGAGGGCAATTGGTGTAAGAGCTTTGATATACTTCAACAATCAGCTCATAGGTAGATTTGTTAGCGAAGGACCTCAAACAGAGTTCTATATACCAGAATCTATTGTTAGAAACGGTGAAAACGATATAGCTATAATGATCCACATAGTTAATAGAGATGCATCAGTAGATTATGTGACCATAGAGCCTTACTTTATACATAGAAAAGTGCCGCTGGAAATTGTATACACATCATCGTAATCAATTCTAATTATAATCTTACCTCATGTTCAATACAAAAATAGGTATACATTATGATTGCATACATAGGTATTGCAGCATATTCTAGGAGACCTCCTTTAGATACAGCAAAGAAGATATGCGAGTTCGTTGATAAACTAAAAAATCTATGCAAGAATGCTGTAGAGAAAACTGTTTTTATAGTAGGTGGATACGAAGGGCTTATGAGAACATTCGTCGATAAAGCTCTGGAGAATGGATTTAACTTAGTTATACTTCCGCCTCTAGAGCAAGAAAACCAAGAATTTCCTGAAAAAGCCATAGTGATTAAGACAGGGAGCACCTTTATTATCAGGAGCTCAATACTTGTTCACGCCTCTGATATGTTGGTGGCTATCGGAGGTGGTATAGGGTCAATTGAGGAGATTATAACTGCGTATAACGAAGGGAAACAAGTCTACGTACTTGTTGATACAGGTCTTCCGACAGATATAGTAAAAATGTTACCTAGTAAACTTGATGAAAAAGCAGAAAAACTGTTGCAAATTTTCAATGACCCAGAGTCTCTAGCTAGAGAAGTGTGTAGAACCCTAACTAGTAAACTAAGAATAAGAAATGAAGATAGTAACAGAAAACCGTCATCTTAATTTAAACATTAAAGTTATGGTATTAAGCGTTGTGTATAACATTAATAGCTAGATACTGCATTGAATACTAGAAGATATAAATATGAGGTAATTTAATGTGACACCACTTATAGCTAAGGTTAATGTTAAGCGTATTAGCATAAACCAAGAACATGTAGACGACTTTGTTGATGAAGTAGCTGCAGAGATAAAGGCTAATATATACGTAGATGGAGAGCTTAGGAGTGTTTTAGGTACTTCACCACATAAACTCCTAGAGCTTGGTCTTGGCTATATCCTAGCCCATAAGCTTAGTATCCCAGACGAACACTATATTAAAGTCCAAGGAACAGATATACTTATTGAAAAAGTTGTTGAAACAGGTAGAGAATGCAAACTAAATGAAGAAGAAATCAAGTTATCTAAAAATACTATTTTTCGTGTACTTAAGGAAGTTATGAATAGAGCTGATTTATTTAAGAGAACAGGTTGTTTTCATGTAGCCGCTATAACAACATTAAATGGAGATATAATCGATCTTGTAGAAGATATCTCGAGACATTGTGCTTTCTACAAAGTTGTTGGGAGTGTTTATAGAAAGGGTATAGATTTTAGTAAAACACTTATAGTTATGTCTTCTAGAGCTTCATCAGATCTAGTAGAAGGGATAACTAATATCTGCATACCTATAGCTATTTTCCGTGGCGCACCAACATTAAAATCTATCGAGTTATCTGATAAACACTCAATAACATTAATAGCTCATGCTAGAGAAGATAGGGCAAACATATACACAAGGCCTAGTAGAATACTACTCACATGAGTATACTCATATAAACATTACCTTGTTAAACTCTTACTTTCTTCTATGTACTCTTTAACAATTTTTATAGCACCCCTTATAAACTTTGGTATTTTAGATCCTTGAAATCTTAAATTTCTTTTAATTTCAATAGCTATAGCCTCAACTACAGGAGGTTTACCAAAGGCTGCTATGAAAGCTCCACCAAAAAATGGATGATCTATAGCCACTTTAAATCCTTGAACTCTAAAGAATGTAGCTATTCTATCTACAAGTTCTTTTGATACCGTAGTTAAACCTCTTGTTGATATACATATATCAGGCCATTTCTTGATATTTTTCATACCATGGATATCTATTACAACTTTAATTTTCTCATTCTTAAC
>JAWASI010000002.1:32210-33462 GCA_038892955.1 Ignisphaera sp. | reverse complement strand
CTTCTGTTCTTTTCCAAAAAGGTGTGACTGATGCATAGCTTTTGTTTAGGTTATAGTCAGGTAGACCAATACCATCAATGAAATCAACTTTACTAAGTGTAGGTAAAATACACCAGATATCTTCAGCTAAAGAGATTTTGAATGCTATTTCCCACGTATAGATATCCACAGAAGAACTATAACGTAATGATCTCTCTAATTCATTATAAAAATTTAGTGTTTTAATGTATCCAAATATAGATAGGTACTTCTTTAGTACTTTAACAATAACCTTGTAGTAGTCTGATCCAAATCCATGAAGAGCTGTAACCAGTATTGGATACTTCCCTTTAACCTCAATGTATCCCTCTAAGATCTCCAAATTCAACTTAATTTCACCAGCTCTTCTAATAATGCTTAGCTGATGTACTAACTGTTATAGCTATTGTCCATAAGTAAGTAAATTATAGTAAAAAACTATAGAGTAGATTATTTCTACAATTCCTACCTACCTAGTATAGCGTTTCTGAGCAAATCTAGGTTTAATTTACCGGCTGTATATGTTGTACCTGATCTAATATTATTTATCGTAACAACAGCGGGAGCAAATACCAAGGGATCAACTTTATATAAGAAGTCCCAACCATATGTTTTCACAAGTTCTGTAAACGATTTTCCATAATCTTTAGAAGCTATACTAGGCGTTTTTTCAACAAATTCTTTTAGCTTTACGTCGTCAGGATAATCTACGAGATAGAACGTTGCTCCCCCGTAGAGAAGCATATCGTTAGTTCTTCCAGCCATAATTAAAGGATCGGGATGTAACGATGCTATTGGGCATAAGCCATATCCATAGCGGATAGTTTTTATATCAAAGCCTATGGTATTTAGCTTAAATATGCCTGTTTCAACAATTCTTGCACTAACTTGTACCGAACCAGCTATAGAAGCAGGAGAAACAAGCACAAGATATAAATTCTTTGGTTGAACTTTTGCTTCATTAGCAATATAAGTTACAACCTCATGTGTTGGATAGCGATCTGTTTCAAGAACTAATACAGCTTCATCCGATGTCTCCGAGTAGCCTATTAAATCGAAGAGTTTCTTAGGCTTTCTAGCTAAAGCTCGTGCAGGTCCACTACCATTTGCAAAGAAATCTTTTACCTGAATTCTCCAGCCAGCAAGTTGCGAAGCCATACAAGATTCAATGGGATAGTCTGTAGATACTGTTACAGCTGGTAAAACCGTATCGCCTAGGTAGAATGGGGCTAAA
>JAWASI010000002.1:31006-32089 GCA_038892955.1 Ignisphaera sp. | reverse complement strand
GGCTAAACCTACGGAAGCTAATCCACCTAAACATATACGTGAAACCACAAACCCTGCTTCTAGAGTTCCGCGGACCTTAACCCCCATGTCGATAACCATAGCTTCGCCTATCCTTAAACTCTGTATTCCAAGTTCTCTTTCCCTATTAATAGAATCTGTTACTATATCTACGGCTAGCTTATTCATAGGCTTGGGTAAGGTCATATTGCTATCTCCTCTAGAATATGTTTGTATTGGTCTAAAATATGCTTATTATCTTCGTAAGATATTTGAAGCATCCCCTTACCGAAAACAACAGCGTCGCCTATAAATATAGCAAAAGGTTTCTGAAACATAATGCCCCTAACTCTAAGCAATGGAGTTATGGAGTCTATGTAGAAACTTGGTAGTATGGCTCTTACAGATCCGCCTACAACGATTCTTCCACCTAACATCCACAAACCCGGATATATACCTACGCTACCTTTAACTATAATTGCCCCTCCAACCATATCAGCACCAACGAAGTTCCCAGCATCTCCATCAATAATAATTGTACCACCACTTGCACCCCAACCTACATCAGCACCAGCGTTACCGTGTATATGTATGACTCCACCTCTCATACCTTTGCCAGGTTTTTCTCCATGCAGTTTTCCCCCAACGTTGTGCCCAGTATTACCGTGGACCTCTATTGTTCCGTTAACCATTTTTGCTCCAAGGTAGTTACGAGCATTACCATAGATTACCATGGTCCCTCCTTTCATCTTGTACCCAGCGAAATGCCCTACGTTACCTTTAATAATGATTTTTCCATTGCTCATCTTGTACCCTATGTAACATAGTTTATCAATACTGTTCTCCACAATAATCTCTATAGCTTTAGCGTCTTGAGGTGCCGTAGTAGGTCCATCTACATCGAATAACGTGTCGAGAGTTACTGTGACACCTCCTTCAATTATATTTAGATTCCTTATTTCTCCTAGTTTTTTACCTACGAATTTATCTGGCGATATACAGCGTACGTCTGTAAGAACTGTGGGTACCGATTTGAGTTTTAGGGTAAAGCTCATTCAAGATCACCCCTTAAGCAGTGTCTTTAAA
>JAWASI010000002.1:0-30996 GCA_038892955.1 Ignisphaera sp. | reverse complement strand
TTCCTAACTTCATATGGTCTTATTATGAAGTTCTCTAATGTAACAGTATAATAATCCTTGAACTTGGTTCCAATGGTTTTTATTAGATTCTTCTCTAAATCTTCAGGGACCTCAGGTTTAACATAGAATGTTTTTCCGTAAACAGTTTTAACAACTTCGCTGTCTTTAACAACTATTTCTCCACTTTTTATAACTACAGAAGCCCTGCTAAATGCTTTAACAACTGCTTCGTAGTTTCTTGACACATCGACTTCGAATGGATTGATATCGTATATAGCGATATCTGCGTCAGCGCCTATACCTAGATGTCCTTTGAATTCCTCTAAGCCTAAGAGTTTAGCTGGCGAAGCTCTAGTCATTATAGCTATGTCGTACAAAGTGTATTCTTTGTCTATGGCTGGTAAAGCTGATTTCTTGAGGGCCCTTTGATTCATCTCCTTCATCATATCTTCTCTAGCCTTTTTACTAACAAGCCACGCAAATATCTTAGGATAATCGTAGAATGTACCGGCATTAGGATGATCTGTTGTTATGAATATTCTCCAAGGGTCGTTAGCAAGCAATGCGATCTCTAACCCTATTATCCACTGGATTGTATTTACATAACTCTTCCTCTTGTACTTATAGGGAACAATACCAGCAGCTGATTCAACTTCTGTATCTGTGCTTGCCCACTTCCACCTAGTTAAATGGTACAATACAAATTCAAACGGTGCATCAGCTGTCATAGTTGTCGCAGGTCTTCCTGGTATGACTTGCCCAAGATCTAATGAAACGTAAGGATTTCTATTCAGCTCCTTTGCTATATCCTCACCACCGCTTTCCAGCGTTGTCCATGAATCTCCTTTGTAACCTGTGAACTGAACGTGAGTTATATGCATAAGGTATCCAGGGGTTAGTTTTGATATGGTCTCGGTTAAGCCCATGGTTTTGAGCGTTGTTATGTAGTTTCCGGGATACCCGAGTCTATTGCAGTGAATATGTACTTTATGTGGAAGGCTAAGTATTTGTGATGCCTCAGCTATGTTTTTTATGATGTCTCCAGGCGTTAAACCGTACTCTGGTATCTGATCATCGACATCTATTCCTTTACCTTTGAGTAACCATACAAAATCAGATCCTGGGTCAACTAGCTTCAGCGCATATGTTTTCGTAGCTACTAGAAGCCACGCAAGGTACCCAGCTAATAATTCCTTATCCCCTTCCTTAATTAAGTCTAGGGTTATCCAATTAGAATCTACAAGGACATACGCAGCTTTATCTATTATAGGTATAGCGTTGAGTTCATGGTGTGTATGCCTAGTTTTTATTGGTGGTGTAGCGGGTTCTGCTACAAAAGTATACCCTAACCTAGCATATCCGTAACCTATTTTGTATACATTTGGTACAGTAAGACCTGTTTCAGCTCTTCTATATAGCAATAAATGCGGTTTATTCGTTAAATAATGATCTTCAGGTCTCATGAGTCTGCCTATATTTACTTTAGGTCCAGCTATATGGCTGTGTATATCTATGCCTCCAGCCATAACAAGTTTATTCTTAGCATCTATAGTTATGGCCTTACTTATATCTATTTCACTAAGATCAACTATTTTTCCATCTTTAACAGCTATATCCATAACCTCTCCTTTGATGTTATTCAGAGGGTCTATCACAATACCATTCTTAATAATTATTTGTGTCATATACCCACCTTCTTCAGTTCCTTTACCTTAACTAAAAGCATTTCTAGAACCTCTTTATCACATAGAACTCCAGGTGGTGGCTCTACAACTTTCTTCATGTATATGGGTACACCATCCATTCTGTAAGCAGTTCCTTCACATTCGATGCCGACCAAACCAGCTGGTATCACTATATCAGCAAAAGCTGTTGTTAAAGACCATTTAGAGTCTATGACTATGACCGGTATCTTGGCCAAGTGTTCAACTGCTCTACGTGGGAAATGTGCTGCAGGATCACTAGCAATAATTAAAGCTGCATCAACATCTCCGTTAGCTAGAAGATCTGGTGATGTAGTAACCCCTACAAACATACGCGGGAATCCTCTTGAGAAATCAACTCCATAAGGATAGCCTGTATTCCATAGAAGTACCTGGTTAGCTCCATTGACATTATAGTGCCCCCTCATGGGGAGGAGGACGAATTTTGTCCATTCGTTAAGGTCTTGAACAAGCTTGATAGTTTCCTCTATGGCTCTAAACCTTGCTTCGCTCTGTGTTAACCCCATTCCAAAGAATATAATGCCATAGCGAGCGCTCTTCATTGCCTCAGCTAGCTCTAAGATTTTCTCCCTAGGAATTCCTGCAACAGTAGGGCTTTCAATTTCTAACTCTTTTATAGCCATCCTTAGCGCTGTAAGAAGCTCTAGATCTCTACCAGGTTCAACTTGGATATACATATCAGCTAAATCTGCCGTTAATGTTTTTCTAACGTCTACTACAATGACTTTCCTACTTTTACGTCCTTCTACAAACCTACCTTTAGGCATTATAAGCCTAGATATGTGGTTCATATGGGCTTCTCTTGGGTTACAGCCCCAGAATACAACTAAGTCGGCAAGATGTAACATAGGTGCAAATGTAGCTGTTACAGTTCCTACCTCTTGTATAGCTAAAGTAGTAGGTCCATGGCAAACAACTGTAGTGTTATCTATTACTCCATGAAGTACTTCGGCGAGCTCAACAGCAACCTCTATAGCTTCTACACATGTACTCGAGAGCCCATATATTAGCGGATACTTCGCCTTTACTAATACCTCGGCGGCTTTTTCTATGGCTTTCCCTAGATCAATTTCAACAAATTTCTCTCCATCTCTAACATAGGGCTTTAATATTCTGTGCTTGTGGTAATTCAAGAACTTTGCTATAGATATGGCACAACCACCGATGTTCTTCACAATCCTTGTACCCTCAATCTCTATTTTAAGAAAATCACAAAGATCTCCGCAAAATGGACACGTAACATTCTCTACAACATATTTCTCCCCTGATCTAGGGATTAAATTAGTCATCGGTACTTCGTAAACTTTTGCGCCAAGTATTTTCAAGATGTCATAAAGTGTTGTTACAGGATCTACGCTTGGTTCAACGTAGGCTTTGGTAGCCTTTAAAAGCGGTATTCCAGTACCATCAGTATCAGGGTCTACTAACATATTAGCCCAAGGACCCATTGGTATAAATGCTGTACTTCTTCGTGTCCTATCGTTAGTACGAACCGGTAAAACTATAGAGCTTTGCGCCGTGGTAACTCTTACTCTTTCAGGGTTACCAAGTAATTTTACGTCCTCGGGATTTAACTCAATATATGCCACATCATTATGGTATACAGCAGACCACTTACCATCGCTTTCCATCGATACTCCTTGCCTTAGCGATCTACCTGTATTTAATGTAACAGAAATCCTCCTAACGGTAGGCTGCATCACCACACCCATACATATAATCCATATATTACTTCCATCGCATTTCCGCTGTTTACCTAAAACTATATAATTCTAAGCCCCTTGACTAACTCTAGTGCTTCTCTTAAGCGTAAGTGGTATGGTCCTAGCTTACCTCCGTAGTTTCCAGCATCTATCTTCACAACCCCAGGAACTGAAGTAGCCGCTAAAATGGCTACACCCATGGCTTTGAGCACATACTCTTTCTTAAGACCGTTGATAACAATCTCATACACAGAATTAACGTTTTGAGGTAGTTTAGTATCTTTGACGGTCTCTTTAAGTGTAGGACAGTAGAGATGATTTGTTGTCGCCCGTAGTTTTGGATATTTAAGCGAACCAACTTTTGAACCAGATCTGACGATACCTCCAGGAAACGGTGTTATAACACCTCTACAGTATTTCCTAACAGCTTTGATTGCTTTCTCAGCTGCTTTAAGACCTGATTCGCTATCTTTGGCTAATATTAGTATATTTCCTCCAGCTACGGCTTTAGTAATGCCAAAGCTATCCTCGATCACGAATTCCCCCTCCATAACAGGTATTCGCCAAACTTTCCTACCATAGAGTACATCTTCTTTCTCAAAACCGTCGCCAAATTTTGCTAACGCTCTACCAATACTCATCTTCCTCCTAGCCTTGAATAATCCATCGAATGCCGCTGTTGTAGGGGCTGTTAGAATGCATTGACCTACGCGAGCTATTGTCACTGCTTTTAAACTTGCTGGATCCGAATGATATATTTGAATAGCTACACCTGGTCGGGAATCAGGTGTTATTTTAGGTGATAATAGAGTTTCTATACCACATTCTCCGGGGCAAGCTATAACAGATGTGCCGAAACCCGTTGATATTCTGGCTGCTATTAAAGCCCATCGGGTAGTAGCTGCTGTTATTATAATTCGTGTAGCATACATTGGAAAAGCTTCGGCAAAGGTATCTTCAACAAGACTTTCTATCTTCAGACTCAACAACGACCCCTACACAACCTTAGCCTTTGGCTATCAATGTTTTTGCTACTTCAAATGCAGCTCTATAGTCTAGAATCCCTTTCCTTGTTTCAGCTAATTTCTTAAACAATTCAATAAGTATGGCGTTCTTTAACACTCCAACTCTAAGGGCTCCAACACCGTAGACCCCTGGAACAATCTCCTTATCTTCGTCACTAGGCTCAAGCCCCTCTATACCAGTAGGCGGTACTGCATTAACATCTGCTATAACTTTAACTTTTTTACCGTACTGCTTTAATATATCAAGAGTTAGAAGTCTTACGCCAGGAGCTCCTGTAGCAATTATGTAGTCTGCATCCTCTATAGCTTTACCAAATTCTTCTGGTGTTGCCGCCTTTACGCCTCTAGCCCTTTCTGCACCAACTTCTTTGTTAACTCTTTGAGCAAAGTCTTGAGCTCTTTCAAGCACTCGCGATGTTATTGTTACATACGCACCTTCTAATGATGCAAGTACTGAACACGCAAATCCAACAGGACCTGTTCCAGCTAGAATTGTTATATTTTTATTCTTTAGATCACCAAAACCGTGTTTAAGCGATAATTGAAGAACTTTAGCAACAGCTGCGGCAGCTGTTGTATTGTTACCTCGAGGATCAACAAGAACAGCCATTTCAAATGGTGGAAACATGGTTTGCTTTAAAATTTCAACGATTTTCTCTACCTTGGCTACATCGGAACCTCCAACAAATATCTTAGTAAACCTTACACCTTTTGGACCACGTGGAAACATTGCATCTTGAACAATTTTTCTAACATCTTCAACATCAACATTACTATATGTCAACACAAAAACATCCGGAAATAGGTCTATTATGGCAAGTGGTTCAAATGGACTTACATGTTTATCTGTGTCTAAGAATATTACAGCAAGTCTATACTGTTGTGTAGCAGACATACATACACCTAAGCATATCTGTGAGGAATCCGTATAAAAATATTGATTAAGTATAGCTTAGCCTTGAATTCTCTCATTATCTTACGATTTTTCCCCTACCTTAAAGGCCTCCATAAGCTTGGCTATAGTTCTCTCTCTTGATAACCTTATTATCTCCTCAGGGCTTTCCCATATTATAGCATTTGCGGGGCAGGTAGCTACACATCCAGGTTCTAAGCCTTCTCCACGAAGTTTTGAACATAAATCGCATTTAACAACGTATCCTACTGGTAAGAGTTCTGGTATACCAAAAGGACAAGCTATCATACAAGATGTACATCCGATACATCTAGTAGTTCTCGTTATAACCGCCCCTTCTTTATCAACTACAAGTGCATTTGTTGGACATACTAATACGCATGGTGCTTTAGTACAGTGAAAGCATGATATAGGCTTATTTAAGCCGCTCTCTATTTCATATAATTTTATGTATGCTTGGTCACTATTCAAGAACTTACACACTTCCTCACATGTGTAGCAACCTATGCATCTATCGAATAGTATGAACCTTCTAACACCTATACCGAACACAGATGCAGGGTTTAATTCCTTAGACATGTATTCCCACCTATATTACCGCCTAAAATAACTTATGTAGTTGTCTAAGAACTTGGCTGCTCTAAGCCCTGAGCCAAAAGCTTTGCCCACAAAGCTTGGCCCTGTAACTACATCACCTGCTGCAAATATCTTTTCAATAGCTGTTTGGTAACGATCGTTAACAAGTATTCTCCTCGATTTATCTGCGGCTATATTCATAAATTTATCTGTAAATGGAGGCGTAGGTATTTCGCCCACAGCAAGGATTATGAGATCTGCTTCTATAACAAACTCTGTTCCTGGCACAGGTATTGGTCTAGGTCTACCAGTTTCATCTGGTTCCCCTAGCTTCATCTTCATAAGTTCTATGCCTTTAGCACGCCCCCCTTCAGATACTATTTTTGTCGGCTGAACAAGCTCGATAAACCTTATACCTCTTCTTATAAGGCTATTAATGGTGTAGATTCCAGCAGGGGCTTCCGCTATTGTTCTTCTATAGACTATGGATACCTCTGCTCCAGCTTCAAACGCTTTTTCAGCTGCATCTATAGCCGATAACCCTGCTCCGACAACAACAACCTTTCTCCCTATAGGAGGTTTCTCACTAACAATTTTCTCCTCATATAGTCTCCAATGATGTAGATATTCTAATGCTGTTAAAACATTTTTGCTATTCTCTCCTTCGACTCCGAGCTTCCTTGAGCTCCACGTACCTGTAGAGATTAAAATAGCATCGTATTTTCCAATAATATCGTCAATATCAACTATTCTCTCAACAAATTCATCGCCTTCGTCGTGTCTGGTTTGGCCTTTTGCAAAAACCTTTGTTTTAAAGTAAAATTTCACCGATAGCCTATCCTTGAGATCTTCGATACCTTCTATAACATTTTCAGGATGTATCCTGTTAATAGGAATGGCGAACATCATTAAACCTCCGGCATAGGGTAGTTTTTCGTAAACGTCTACATCGTAACCCATACACGCTAGGTAGCCTGTAGCTGCTAATCCAGCTGGACCAGCCCCTACTATAGCTATAGATCCTTTTTTACCACCTTTTCCCTTGCATATGAATGCAAAACGCATGAATTACACCTACTTATCCATATAAATTCGAGCAAGAACGTTACTTAATATCCTCTACAAAAACTTTTACATATTCGTTATCATTTAGTTTTAAGCTTAAGAGTTCTGACGCCAAGTTCTTATCTAGGATAACGTATCCATGTTTCTTGACGTTCTCTAAGACTTTGTTTGGTATTCTATTTATATCTATATCTTGTAATTCCTCACATTTAATCAACAGTGTTACTATATGTCTTGCAAGGGGCATAGGTAGGCTTGGTTGTTCTATTCCTCTACACCTAGCTATTTTAATCATGCTTTCACTCTTTTATACCGCGACTTCTGTTCAATAAGCCCTAGAAGAACAGCTACCCCATATATTATGGCTTCTGGTCTAGCTGGACATCCAGGTATGAATACAGTCTTATCTATTGTAATACCTAATTCACTAAGCATATCTATGATTTTGGGGAAACCACCTATAGTGGAATAGGATTCAAACCATATGTTTCCTCCTACAGCACAGGAACCTATTGCTAATATAAGGCGAGGTCGGGGTACACCTTTTAATGCCTTAATAAGTCTAGGTAAAGTCTTTATTGTTATAGGGCCTGTTAGAAGAATTACATCTGCATGCCTAGGACTTGCTACGAGTTTTATCCCGAACCTTTCAACATCAAACCAAGGTGTTAAAACATCTAGTATCTCTATATCACAACCGTTGCAACTCCCAGTATTTAGATGGAATACCCAAATACTCTTTCTTAGTCTTTGTAAAGCTTTTTCAAGAATTTCCCTGTCAAAATTTTCATCTGATCGTATTTGCTGAACCTGCATAAAATTCTACCTAAAGATAAGTGCTTTTGATAAAGCTTCTATTCTTCTGCAAGTCGGGCATAAGTACATTAATTCGTTAAGAGATTCCCCAATTTTAGACTCAACTTTATCTATAAGTTTCTTTGAAGCAAACTTAGCACCACATCTTTTACACGTAACTATCTCATGTTCAACATCTGTGAAGAGATCATATATATTTTCTGACGCTAATTCGAACTCTCTTGTAACTCTTATAGCTTTCTCAGGACAGGTATCGGCACACATACCGCAAAATATACATCTACCAACAAAATACCTTAGAATTAGTGTTCCACCTTCTGTGATTAACGATAATGCTCTAGGAGGACATATTCTTGTACAAGCTCCACAACCAATACATTTACTTGGATCTACTTCTATAGCGCCTCTAAATGAATCTGTTACAAGCGGTTTTGCGAATGGATATTTAATGGTAACAGTACCTATTTTTGTAGCTAAAGGTATTACTTTGACAAACTTAACCATTGCCTTCACCTAATAGGTTTAAGACCTTTTGTGGACAAGAAACTTAAGGGGATGTCTTCAACTTTACCACTCCTAATATTAATTACAAACGCTCTATCTGTACACGAGAAACAAGGATCTATACTGGCTATGGTTATAGGCGCATCAGCTAGATCGCTACCCTTAAGCATTATAGGTACTGCTGGTAGATTCTGATAAGTTGGAGCCCTTACCCTCCATCTATATGGAGAATACATACCAGTAATAATTGCATGTATAACTTCCCCTCGAGGTGCTTCAACAGCACCAATACCAAATCTATATGGCTCTACCTCCCATGACTCTGCCGCTATACCTCCCTTAGGTAGCTTATCTAAAAGTTGTCTTAAAAGGGTTATACTCTGAAACGTTTCTTCAATACGAACTTCGGCACGAGCCATATTATCTCCTTCACTTCTTGTTATAGGCTCAACACTTACATGCTTATAAGCTGCATATGGATAGTCTCTCCTAACATCTCTTGGAACCCCTGATCCCCTAGTAGTTGGACCTACTAAAGATAATGCTATTGCATCTGATTTAGGTAGGTATCCTGTGCCCCTAAGTCTTGCTCTAACTTGAGGTACAGATAGCGATATATCTACAAAGTTTTTGAACTCTTTTTCAACCTTATCTAGTACCTCAAGAGATTTTTTAATTTTATCTTCATCTATATTCCTCCTAACACCACCGACAATATTTATTCCATATGTTTTTCTACTTCCTGTTAAAAGTTCTGCTAAGATCATTACTTGTTCTCTTATTCTCCAAGCATGCATAAACCCTGTATCATAGCCTAGAAGGTGAAAAGCTACACCGATCCACAGGAGATGGCTATGAATTCTCTCTATCTCTAATATGATTGACCTTATGTATTCAGCTCTTTCTGGTACATCTATTTTAAGAGCTTTTTCAACTGCTTGACAATATGAAGTTGAATGAACAAAACCACAGATACCACATATTCTCTCAGCCAAGAATGGTACTTGATCATACTTCATGGATTCTCCAAGCTTTTCTATCCCCCTATGGACCATGAACCCTATATACCTTGTATCAACTACTTTCTCTCCTCTAACGTATAACTCAAAGTATTCGGGTTCGTGAAGAGCTGGATGATAGGGCCCTATTGGTACTATAACAACAGCTTCTGCTTCAACTTCTTTAGCATGAGCAACCACACTAGGTTTGTATAATTTAGTTAAATCATGAATTGAATAGTCTTTTCTAAGAGGATATACATTTTCAGGCCAGTCATCAGGTAAAACAAATTTCCGAGGAGCTCTTCCGGAAAACTTTATGCCCATGAGGTCTTGGGCTTCTCTCTCATACCAATCTATCGATTTAACTATATCGGCTACTGAGGATACAACAGGATCCTCTTCAGGTACAAGAACTTCTATAACTATGTTTTTATGATGTTTATCAAGCCCAAAAATATAGTATAACTTAAGAAATCCGTTTACTTTTCTTTCATCCGAAGCCATCATAGTTCTTAGGAACACTCCTTCAAATTTAGATAAATATTCTACAACATCACGTAAATTCTCTTTTCGAATTATAATCCTCACTATATCTTCTTCTAAAATCGGGGGTGATATTTTGAAATAACTTAGAGAACGATATATATCCCCGAATCCATTTTTAATATCACTAAATGATGTTTTCAACTATGTAAGCACCAATCCAAATAACTATACATAAAAAGTATAAAAATGCTAGTGTTTTGACAGCAATATTTACTTTCGATCTTCCTAGCAACACACTTACCACAGCAAATACCACATAAAGTATCACAGTAAACACGTGTAACATAAACACAGCAATAATATTATTCAAGAAAGATTTAATCATGTATAAAACAAACACTATAGGTATAGATGTTAAGATATACCTTTCAATAAGATGTGAATATAGATAAAGCCCTAAGATAGGTCCTGAAAACTCTATTAAAGAGCCTGAAGCAAGCTCTGGTTCAGCTTCATGTAAATCATATGGCAATCTTCCATGCGAAATGTAGATGGCAACAGTTAAAGGAATGATCGTAAGCGGAATAAGAACGACGCTATTTGAGGAACTTGTTGTAACTTTAAACATTAGTACTAAAAATATTGCTAAACCGACTTCATTTAATATATTTAGCGTCATAATCCTAAATGTTCCCATCATAGAGAATGGATTTGATGAAAAGAGGTAAGCCAATATATTAAGCACATGAATAGATGTAAGGATAACAAGGATTAGAATTATTTTTATAAGACTCATATTAGATAGTACAATAATCTGCGATACTATTACTGATAATACCACAGATAAAGTGAAGGATAGAGATATTGGCACAATAAAGAATAGAGGATTAACTGGTGTTACAACTTCTTTAGACATAAGCTTTAGAATATCATACCATGTTTGAAAAATTGTTGGAGGACCATATCTACTCTGAACGTCAGCTTTAATTTTCCTCTCTATCCCATCTAGCAAAGGCGGTAAAAAAACATAGATTAATATAGAGAGTGCTATGGTGAACATAGTTAAGGGCTCAACCATAAAATCGCCAAAACGATTATTATGGACAAAGATGATAACAATTCTAATACTAAAGATAGAGCTGATAGGGAGTCCTCTAATGAGCATTGAAGTCTTTGCACTTTAACTCCTATCAATTTACCAAAGCTAATTACTATATCTTCTACTGAACTTATTTTTTGAACCCTCTCGATATAGTTCACACGATGCGTAACTTTGCGTAGCAATGCGAAAATCCTATTACGAATGTTCTGCGCTAATCTTGAGAGCATATCTACAATTCTTTCTATAATTGTGACTGATCCATAACTCAAGGTACTTCCCCTCCAAGCCATGTTGTATCGTATCTAGCGCTTTTTGCTCTAATGTATATGTAAAGCGTTACAATAAAGAATACCACCATAGCTAAGATAAGAGCTACTATGATTTCAAATGTGATTGCTACACCTAGTATTGGGAACATGAACGGAACTAGGATTAAGCTCAAAATTGCCGGCATGAGTTCCCATTTTACTAGCGATTTTTCTCTTGGTTTATTGCTTTTTTCTTCAATGGTTTTTCTAGTGAACCAAGCACCCCAGTATACAGTTAAGTACTTAAGACTATAAATTATGGCTAGTACTAATGCTATTACAATTGATGTCATTACAATTATCCCAATAACAGTATTATTCATTGTAAATAAAGCCAATGATGTCAGCAGTAGAAGTTTAGCTATAAACCCAAGGGTAGGTGGAATACCCATTAGCGATGATGCTGAAAGTACTGCTGAAATTGCAGCCAAAGGTACTAAACGTATTAGGTATCCTAATTTTGTTATATCCCTAGTATGGGCGATAACCTCTACTGTTCCTGAATTTAAAAATAAAGCAGATTTAAATAGCGCATGTGCCGTTAACAACGCTAAGAAAGTGCTATAGAAAATCTCCATATTAATGGCTTTGTACATCATTAAAGCTGTCATCATAAGCCCTGTATTCTCGATAGTACTATAAGCTAGGAGTCTTTTTATGTCGGTTTGAGCTATGGCTAGTAGCCCTCCATAGATTGCCGATAAAATCCCTAAGGCTATAAAAATCACAGGGGTAATAGTTGATTCAACTAATTGAAGTGATCTTAGTATACCGTAAAGACCCATTTTAACCATAATACCGGAAAGTATAGCTGAAGCAGGTGCTGGTGCCAAGGAATGGGCATCTGGTAACCAGAAATGTAGAGGTATAATGGCTGCTTTAGCTGAGAATCCAAGTATTACTATCATCGATATTTGCGCAGGCATTGTAACCAAAGTTGATGATAAGGCGCTTAAAGGCATTGTTAAGGCATTGGTAAAGCCTACATTAAGGGATATATATGCTAGAAGGGTCATCAAAGCTAAATCTGCTGGAACCATAGATACTAAAAGATACCTTAACCCTGCTCTAAAAGTGTCTGCTCTAACTTCATAAACAATGGTGAAAAATCCTACAATCTCTGCTAGGAACCAAGTAACGATAAAAAATATCATTGTTGGGGCTAAAAACACCATATAAACCGATAATGCAAATAAATCTATGAGTATATGGAGACTTAATGCTCTATACTTTTCTACTTCATACACATCACTGTAAAACGCTGAAGTTATGCCAATAATAGTTGCTAAAATAGAGAATCTAAATGATGTAAAATCTATTACACTTAACAAGTATATGCTAACAGTTATAATAACTAATCCTATATACCCTATGCACCTTAATACCTTAATCCTCGCGAAACTCCCACTAATTAGTATTACAGAAATAAACATAAGTACAATATAATATACGTATGGACTATTTGTAATAATATTCAACATTAAGGTAGTTCACCTAAACCTAGGATTTTAGCGCTATGATCAACAGTATATATGTACTCTTTTAAGCCTTCAAGAGACAATATTTTACTACATCCCCTATGAAGCAATTCGAAGAGATAGCCTTGAGCATAAATAACGCCTATAATTATCAATACTAGAGCTATTAGCATACATGGGAAGCTGGCTATAAATACGCTGATTTTCTTTGTTTCTCTAGGTCTTTGAACAAAAATTGTATAGAGAATCTTAAAATAACCTAAAGCCGAAATCCCTGATATTACAATAATCAAGATAGCGTAATGCCATAGATTTGCGCTTGAGAAAGCTAGAAATAGCGTATATTTACTAAAGAATCCACCCAGTGGAGCAACTCCTAATAGGCTTAAGGCACCTACAGCTATAGGTACCGATAATACTGGGTATGATCTTCCGTAACCTTGTAGAGCATCAATCCTTCTAGTATTAGCTATAGTTGCAAGAGATCCCAACCCCAGGAATAACATTGATTCAGCTAAAGCATGGGTAATACTATGGAACATTATACCTGTTAAAGCTAATGCAGCTGTTTCAATATTGCTCGATGTTAGACATACCATAGCCATAAATATGAGGCCTATGTGACTCATGGTGCTATATGATAATAACCTCTTAACATCTTTCTGAACGGCCATTATTATGGCTCCTAATAAGCCTGTTATAAGTCCAATGATACTTAGTATGTATAGAATTAAATCTCTAAATGGAATGCCCAGCAGATTTATCATCATTATAGATCCATATGGCGTGAACATCGTTACGAATATCCTAAGTATACCATATGTGCCTACTTTATCGACTATACCTGCAAAAATGGCTGAAGCGGGTGTAGGAGCTTCCGTATATGCACTTGGAAGCCAATAATTATTTGGAAATATCCCTGCTTCAAATGTTAAAGTCCATAACATTAAGGCTATAGCTGTAGCAGAAGCTGCTATGATGTTTCCAAAACAATGGCTATCTCTACATACCCCACTCCACGTAGAAAGCGCTGTGGTATTGAAAATATGTGCTTTAGCAGATATATCAGCAATATTCAGAGTTCCATAGCCTGCGTATAGAAGTACTACTCCAAAAAAGAAGAACGAAGTAGCTAGAGCGCCTATGAATGCATAACTAAGGGATGCTTCTAAAGCCCATTTTCTTTTTTTGAAGAAAGCCACTAATCCATAGGAAGATACTGCGAGGACTTCTAACATAACAAAGAAATTGAATATATCTCCAGTATAAATGCAGCCAGTAACACCGGCCATGTTAAGTAGGAGTAGTATTGAAAGCCAACTGGCGTCAGAAATATTGTTATAATACCACAAGTTGTATATAGATATAAACAAGAACAAAGTTACGGCTAATAAACCGTACACAGCGTTGAGGAAGTCAACAACATAGGTTATTCCTATGGGTGGAGGCCATCCACCAAAGGTATAAACAATAAGACCATATTCATTAACATATAGAGCAATTTTTAAGGAAAGTATAAACGTTATTAGGGCTATAAAGAAGTTGTAGAGGGCATAGATTCGGCTTCTCTTTGTTAAGATTCTTATGAGAGATGCTACAACACCGCCAAGGGCATAGATTAAAGGTATTAGACCCACTTCATAAGTTATTACTGGGGGTATTTTTATCACCTAATCAAATATCTTTTTAGCATATTTATCAAAAACAAGAGCAATTTCATTATATATATCCTCTGGTTTCTCGCTGGTTATATATATCCAGTTAACATATAGGATCCCTTTCTCTTTATCAACATCTACAACTACTGTTCCTGGAGTATTTGTTATAGATATGGCTACCAATGTTATCGCGTATTCGCTTTTTGAATTTATTGGAATTCTAACAATTCCAGGTTTTATAGGCATCTTTGGATTGAATCCTAATTTTATTACAGTCCAATGGGCTCTAACTTCATCTACTAGGAAGTATCTAAGAATATATTTCATCAATATCAATAGTCTTTGTAAACTTAAGCTCTTCCTCCAATCTTCAACAACTAACGGCCCTAGTGCTATTCCTATAGTAACTGATGTTATGAAACCTGTTACAATATCGTACATAGTTATATTTCCAGCATACATAATATATACTACGAAAACAAATATTGAAGGGGCTATGGCTCTAAGTAGTTTCTGCAACTATCATCTCCCTTTTTAGCTTAGATATTTCATCCATATCAACAGTATTGAAATGTCTATAAAGATGAAGTATCGCGGCTACTAAGAATATATTAACAGCAAGGCTTATGACTATGGCCGTTAATACTAGTGCCTGTGGTAGAGGATCTACAGCTCTATCCATGAATTCCTTCAAAATCTCCGGTGTTGGATTCCAGTCTAATAATATAGGTGGCCGCAATAAGGCTTCCCTCCATAATCTATAACCCATTAAGATCGCCATTAAATTTATAGAGTCCTGAGTTATGGTTAAAGCAATGAATTTTTTAACTAGATTAGGTTTGGCTATAACACCGTACATACTAACAGCTATATTTGCATAAAGAGATAGTATTGTTGCTAAAAATGTTGCTGATCTAATATCCAATGTCTTCACCTTCTAGGGGTTTCTTCGATAATTCTTCGCTATACAGCAGAATTGCAAACGCTAAAGCAAAAGCGGAAAAGACAGCTATACCCTCGAAGATATTCATGATCGTTATAAGTCCTCCCATAGGGACATCTACTATTGTTTGTGGATACGAAAAATTTGATACGTTTTTAGCTTGATTTTGGAAAATAAAAGCATTACCAAAAGTCACTATTACGGGTATTAGAGGGGTAAGTATTATGCCTAATAATGCTATGCTTCTTAAGGTAACAAAATGAGCATATGTTAGCTTAGATCTATCTATGAATACTCTTGAAAAAACTATTACGGCAATAACAGGTGCTACAGCCATTATAGCACCGCCTTGAAATCCTCCACCAGGTGTCAACATTCCGTGAAGAATAGTTGAGGTACCTACTGCTAGTATAACTAATAATACTATTGATGTACCGCGTTTAACGATGAGACTTAATCCTCTACCACCAATAATGTCTTTGGATCCCAGAATTTCGCTGTAGAACATTAATGCCGTAACAACAGCTGTGTAGAATACCATTGTCTCGTATAGTGTATCTAGACCTCTATAATCCCATACAATAGCTGCTACAACTTCTGGAGAAGCACTCCACAGACTTTTATTGTATAGATTATAGGATAAGTACAAGTACTGTTTAGCAATTAATCTAAGATCTTCAGATGGTAATACGCCAAAAGCTCCTAGTAAAGTTGGTATAGATAAAACTAATATTACAAATATCATGAGTAACACAAATAAAACATCTCTAACCTTCATATCTTCCCACCTTTTTTACGAGTAGTATTGATAGTAGAGGAAGAAGCCCTACAGAAACAGCTACATAAACTAACACGATATCTGGTGCAAGTAAGAGAAATAATAACAAGGAATACAAAGTGCTTTGCACAGCAGAAAAAATAATTGCTTTTAGGAGATCTTTAGATCTTACAGCAAAAATAACAAAGAATGTTGAAGTTGCAGCTATAAGGCTCATTATAACGAATACTAAACTCTCAATAAAGTTTACTTCTGAGGACATCCCCCTTCACCTCTATCTTCAGCTAAATGATCAACAATACATGGAGCTAAAGTAGCTGCATTAGATCTATGAGCTGCTCTGGCAATAGCATGGCTCCCTATAGCACCTAACATGAATATGAATAACGCTGTTACAGCAGCACCCCCAGCTAAAAACCATCTATAATTTCCTAAGTGAGGAGCCCCTAAGGCAACAAATATCGCCCCTATTATAGGTACTACAGCACCCCCTATACTGCCAATTGTGAGCGCATGTAGTCTTACATAAAAGTTTGGAAATCTTATCATGAGGATGGCTGCTATTAGATCACACATAACTCCTATAACAATCAATATTTGTCCTATGATTACCAAAACCCAGTTGACTATATCCATAATCATTATCATTCACCTAATTCCTTAGATTCTAGGTATTTAGCTACGTAAATATCTAGCGCGAAAACCCATAAAGATAACGCTATAGCACATACAAGAAGTATTGGTGATTCAAACAATATACTTAAAATCACAAAAAATGCTGCGAGGTCAAACCCTAGTGCGTCTACAGCTATTACTCTATCTGGTATTGTTGGACCCCTTACAATCCTAACAAGGTATAGGAGAAATGAAACTATGTATGGGGCCATACATACTGTAAGGAATATCGTTACCCAAGTTTTTACATCTACAGTCATACAGTATCAACTAACTATGTGTATAAAGGTATTTAATAACTGTTAATGCTCTTAAACATTACACCTGAGCTTTCTTACTTTAGTATTTCCTTACATACATCTATGAATTTCTTTAACAGCTCTCTATCGTCGTTGTATAGATATTGTATAAGTCTACCTTCGCCAATAGCTTGAGAAAGCTCTGGTTTTATGGGTATTTCCATAAGTATTCTGAGGTCTTCAAAACCATAGATGCCGTAGAGTTTGTGTATTTCCCCACATGAAGGACATTGAAAATATGCCATATTAAGTATAGCTCCTAACAACTTGACATTAGCTTCGCTCAAGAATTTCCTAGCTTTCTTGACAATGTGTGCAACAAGTCTACCTGGGGTAAGCACTAAAATAGCCCCTTTAATCCAGGGTTTAAGTATGTGGACAATTGTTAAGTGTTCATCTCCTACTCCCGGCGGCATATCAACAATTAAGAAATCTCTAGACCCCCATATAGTTTTGGATAAAATTTCTACGATGGCCCGTGTTTTTAAAGGGCCTCTCCAAGCAATTGGCTCTTCTTTGTGTTCAAGTAGAAGTTCAAACGAAACAACAGCTATTCCATTTACTTCAACTGGTATAAGTTTCCCTTCAACTGTAACTCCTAGGAATGTGTTCTCTATTCCGAGAATCCATGGTATACTAGGTCCATGTATATCAGCATCAAGTAGGGCAACACTAAAGCCAAGTTCTTTTAAAGCAATAGCTATAGAAGCTGAAACAAATGATTTACCTACACCGCCTTTTCCACTCATAACTAGCAAAACATTCCCGATATTCCCTATACTTATGTGGGGCAGCATTTGACATCTACGTTGCTCAAATACAATACCATAAATAAATTCTTATCTACTCTATTCATCAATATTAAGTGTGAATTAGCTTAGAAATTGATTAAGCCTAAGTAAAAACCAATAAAGATGGTGATATGAGTTGATAAGATTATTATTATGAACAAAATATCTAGTCTTGTAAAAGTTAATGGTCTATAGAAAGTTCTTTTCTCTTTATACCCAAAACCCCTAACCATAAGTAATTCAGCTAAATCCCTTGCTCTTATTGTCGAACATACTATCATGGGCACTATAATTGATGTTAGGTTCTTAAATCTACCCACGATCCCCCCATGTTCTAACTCTACTCCTCTAGACCTCTGAGCATCGTATATATTCTTCATTTCTTGAAATATCAGAGGTATAAATCTATAGGCTATTACGAACGAATACAAACGATCATACCTAACACCTAACATTGATATAAATTGTACTATTTGTAAAGGTGTTGTAGTAGATACAAATATAATTACAGGGGGTACTACTATTAAGATCCTGGTAATGGCTAAAACTTGGTGTAGAATTACATCAATTAAATCTGCTTCAGATAGTAAAAACGTTGTTACAACGTTGAATATGAATACTAACGCTATAAATATGGCTAACGCCTTTAACATCATTACGATTTTCTTAGGCATAGCTTTATCAAACATTGATATGCCGATGTTTATGGATAATAGGAGTATTAAAGGTAAGAAAGTATTCAAGAGAAAAGCTATAATAGATGTTAACACTATATAGACTATTTTTGTAAATACGTTTAATCTCACGAAAATCGATTCCCTATTCTCATACGCTAAAGAAGAACTCAAAATCTCAAAAAATCTTCTAGACATTAACGCATAACCTCTTTAGCTAATGAGCTCTTGAATGTTCAAGGGTTTTAAACTGTTATGTACTCCCATACCCTTAATTAATCTAACTAGCTGGGGTGTAAACATAGCCATATTTTCTGGGAGATATTTGTAGAATACAGATCTTGGGTCTCCTACAGCTATAACACTGCCTCTATCTAGCGCAATAATTTTTTGCACAGGTACATAGGTTAAAAACTCCATGTCGTGGGTTGTTAAGATAATCGTTCTACCGCTTCTCCATATATCAACTAAAATATTTGATAGGTCTAGTTTAAGTTTAAAGTCTATTCCTGCAGTAGGTTCATCTAAAACGATTATTTCGGGATTGTATACCAGGACAGAAGCTATTGCAACACGTCTTTGCTCACCAGCAGAAATTTCGTAAGGAGATCTATCGGCTAAATGTAAAAGCCCTAATTTTTTGAGAATCTCGTTAACTCTTTCCTCAGCATCCCTAACACCCATATTTTTAGCTGTAAACATTACCTCATCGTAGACATTATCTCTAAAGAAATAGTGAAGGGGGTTTTGGAGTACTGTGCCTACATGCTTAGCTAACTCTGCAACAGAATGTCTTGAAGTATCTTTGCCCAATACGTAGACTGCGCCCTTCGTAGGCTTTAGAAGACCATTGAAATGTTTTATAAGGGTGGTTTTTCCGGAACCATTACCCCCAACAATAGCAACAAAATCCCCTTTACATATATCTAAGTTAACGTCTTTAAGAGCTGTCACCCCATTATCGTAAATATGCCAAAGTCTTTGAACAGAGATTGCAATACCTTTATCTTGGCAATTTAGAACATTGTTGGTCTTTGAATCTTCATCGAAAGTCCTTGCTTTAGTTATTAAGTTCTTAGTTTTAAGTAAATCAAAAGCTTCTTCGATACTTAATATAGGGTGATTAAATCCTAGAGCTTTACTAAGTTTGGTTGGAGTTGGAACCTCGATACCGTAAATAACATCAATATCATCGAATTTGTTAAAAATTTCCCTGGGATGACCATCAAATATTATCCTCCTATCGAGTATTACAATCCTTGAGGCATACTTTAAAAGTTCCGATAGTCTGTGTTCTACAACAACTATTGTCTTACCCTCTATCTTATTGAGGTTGTGCAGAAATTCTAGCAAGTTTCTAACAGCAGGAGGGTCTAAGTGTGCTAGTGGTTCATCGAGTAATAAAATCTTAGGTTTTACAACTAAAGCACTTCCTAGAACCACTCTTTGCGCTTCTCCTCCAGAAAGCTCATAAGTTATTCTATTCCTTAAATGAGATATATCGAGTTTCTCTACAACCTCCTCCAACCTAGCTTTAATTTCATTTCTGGTGTACAATAAATTCTCGAGGGGGAAAACTAGTTCTTCTTCAACAACTATGTTCACTATTTGGTTCTCAGGATTTTGAAAAACAATCCCTACTCTTTCAATAATGCTCTTAACGTCTGCTACATCAATATCCAGGCCGTCTATGTAGACCTTGCCACTTAGTTTACCCCCGTAGAGATGGGGTATGAGGCCAGCTATGATTCTACATAATGTAGATTTTCCTCCTCCAGAGGGTCCTGCTATTACTACAAATTCACCATAATCTACATGAAGCGTTACATTGGTAAGAACAGGTTCTTTAGAGTTTGGGTAAAAATATGTTATGTTATCTAATTCAATTGCCTTAGTTGTCATAGTATTTTCTGCTCTCTTACATTTTTGATATATAGTGTTTCACTTATGCCAGGAACCCTAAGCAACGCTTTTATCACAGGTATAGCTATAACAAAGACTATTATAGCTTCTATTAAATACTCTATAGGGCTGAAAATTGCCGGCGCTACAAACGCTAGTCTAATACGTCTAAGGCTTTTTATCATGAATATGTTTTCATAGACTGCTGGTATAGCAGCTATGAAGCAGCCAAGAGCTTTATCGAGTTCTCTTCCTATAAACATTACCAGGAATAGTCCTACTCCTTTACGTAACTTTGTATTACTTTGAATCAAATCCATTGCTATAGGCGTTAATATTAAAGCTGCTATTTTATCATAGAATGCTAGTAGATAAATCTGCCAAACATACATCCCTAGCTTTTCATCAAATGCTGTCACTGGATAGAATGGAGGCATAAATAACGATGCAATTAAAATCCCGGTGAGAATTAGGAAAGGTATTTTCCATTTTTTAGCTATAAATAATGCTGTTCCAAACGCTGATAAGGGCGCGCAAGGAACAAAAACCAAGCTTATGGGATTGAACGGAATTAGAGACTTTATTATATTCCCTACGAGCACTGCTATAGCACCTATGTAAGGCCCCAATATTATTCCTAGTAGTGGAGCAAGTGATGCACCTATTTCCATCTTTATTTGTGGAAGCCCTGGAACAGGTACTCCTGGAAGCCAGAGTAAAATATAGTATAGAGCTGCTCCAATTCCAGCGAATGCCGCCATATACGAGAACTTAGCTCTAATAGCTAAACTTGTTTTACTCAAAATTCCACCTGTAACATTCGACACCGAGTAAACTTTTAAAGATTTCTGTGTAGGAATCCTACAGAGAGATGCATATGAGTTTACACAATTACTGGCCATTCATACTCCTCATGCCTAGTGATATAGATAAAAGAGTTACTTTTCTACAGACATTATTCTCCTCGCCCACCATTTTTGAGGTTCTAACACTTTTTGATAAAACAGAAGAAATCTGTCAAAAAGATATAGTAACTATTCTTAAACATCATTCTAATAAGACAGTAATCTCAGTTCTAAAGAAATTAGTTAGGCTAGGTCTTCTTGAAGAAATTCAGCGGGTTTTAAGTAGTAGAAATAGAGTTGCAAGAATGAAATGTTACAGACTTACTGAGTTAGGTAAATGGTATAATATTTTCCTCAAAGACGTTAAAACTTTAGATCGTAATATACTCAGAAAACTTTTGGAAGAAATAACGCTGCTTTTTGTTGACAAGGTGATGTCTCTTAGAGACGATTTGGCGATGAAACATGCTGAGATCATAAATGTCCTAATATTGAATATTTTAAAAAGTGTTGCTAGAAATAAAAAGAATAGATCTTCACCTGAAGTAGTTATTTTTGGATCTATTGCCTTTGACATATATTTAGAAAAAGATAAATTAATGTTCTTCTCAGGTGGGTCAGGAGCCAATACAGCCTTTAATTGTGCTAAATGGGGATTATCAACTACATTCATAACAAGAATTCCAGTGAACATGCTAGGTCTTAAGCTTGTAGTAGAACTTGTAGATTATGGTGTAGACCTATCTTTATCTCAAGTAGATCCTAAAGCTAAGGCTACTTTATGCGTTATTAGGGAATGGTACACAGATGACCCCGAAATTGTATGCAATTATGATACGATTAATCCTCCTGTGATAACTAAGCTTAATAATAACATTATCTCCCTTTGTAATGAGGTCAAGGCTGTGTACTTAGGTGAAGGTATTTGTAGCTTATTTATCGAGCTTCTAAATAGTATTGATAGAAATAATAAGATTATAATTTATAGACCATCTTCAGAATCTTTGAAGAAATACTTCAACGAATGCAAGGATGTTTTGAAGTATAACCCCATACTTATCCTCAATAGTAAAAAATACGAGATCTTACGTGATAAAGGTCTTGATATCCCATATGATCTATTTAAATTAGGTGTAGAGAGGATTATTGTTACAAAAGGATCTAGAGGTGTATCTGTTTATACTTTTGAGCCTAGAGAAACTATAGATATATCTGTAAAACAAAAAGTTGATGTTGTTGATACTGTAGGAGCTGGTGATGTTTTTACCGCTACACTACTTCACCAACTTTTACAGGGAAAAAACATAATTACAGCATCACAATATGCAGTAGAAGTAGCAACCCAAAGCATATCTATTCTTGGTCCTAGAAAAATAGATAAGCTACCCCGTAATCAGGATATAATCTCCTTGATCTCCTAGGTAAAGCCTATAATAATCCTTACTATTCTGGGTTTCAATATATTCTACTGTACCTCTTGCAATAATAATTTCATCCTCTCGCACAATTTCTGTAAATCTTCCTCTTAAGCTGTAGATCTCTACAACATCAGCTTTAACGCCTTCTATCACATCTATGAGTTCAACTTTATATCTACATGGGGTAAATATTGATTCCCTTGAATCCACAACTTTAAGCTTCATTATAGATTTACCGAGTTTAAAACACCTATAACTACCATAGCTAGGTTCTTCCCAAGGATACTTGACTAATCTTATGAAATATTCTCTCCCTTTAAATAAACCCTCAAGAACTTTCCTAGATTCTTGCCTAATTAGCTGCTCTGGGGGTATGGGTGTTTCAAGAGATCTTCTCGTATATAATCCCCGAATATCATTAATTCTATACTTTCTATATCTAGGATCTTTGTCGACTACGTCTAGTAGGTACCTATATACGTTAAGACCTTTGTTGATACCGTATACAACTATATCTATATCAGAATCCTCTTTAAAGAGATTGACTAGAATAGAACCTGAAATACCTATTTCACTGCTAGTATTAGTAGACTCAATAATATCTAAAACCATATCTCTTGCATCCTTAAGTACAGGGTCCTTTAAATTATCTTCGTAGATAATTTCTTTCAACTTTTGAATAGGATTATATACATGGACTATGTCTGCTAAAGGAACTAATATGACCTCTCTTCCAAAGAATTCGTCAAACCTTAGATACTTACTATACTTAGACACTACATAACTGTATTCCTCCGATACCGTTGCTAAACGTTTGTATCTAATTCCGTGATTTCTATCAAGTCTATTACCAAGAGGGTCAACTACATACTTTGGATAAGCAACTACATAATTAAGTGGATGGGTAACCCCCTTGGCATAAAATATATTTCCATCTTTGAGCTTGTAGAAAAAGCCTTCAAGTGTTATAACCATATTTATGATACCCCTTAATTAAACCTCTAAGTAATGAAAATCTTTAAACAAAGTTTTTATTTTCTTCCAGGGACATTAGTGTATGTGGGTAGAGATGAGATGTTTAGATATAGCTTAGAACAGAAAATATTTGACATAAAAGGCATTAAAGTAGGAGGTCAGCCTGGTGAAAACCCCCCTGTACTAATAGGGTCCATATTTTACCATAAGCATAAAATAGTTGAAGACGAAAAGAAAGGTGTGTTTAGGAAGGATGAAGCAGAAAAATTAATAAAGAACGTAGAAGAACTAAGTGATAAATCAAAAATACCCTTTATGCTCGATGTTGTAGGTTCATCACCAGAGGCTATAATTAAATACGTAGAGTTCATAGCTAATGTAACTCAGGCACCATTGCTTGTTGATCCTTTAGGTGATGTAGCTGTCGCATCAGTAGCATTGAGATATGTTAAAGAGGTTGGATTAACTGATAGAGCTATATATAACTCGTTGACAGCTAAATCAAAAGATGAAGAATATAAGATACTACAAGAAAATAAAATTGATAAAGCTGTTCTCCTCTTGTATACTGATAAAATACTAGATGTGGAATCAAGGATCAAAAACTTAGAGATTATACTCAGCAAAACAAGACAGTACAGCATAGATAAATTCTTGGTCGATACATTTGTAATGGATTTACCATCGTTATCAGCCGCAATGAAAACTGCTATAGATGTAAAGAAAAGATATGGTCTACCTGTAGGCTGTGGAGCCCACAATGCTGTTTCTGCTCAGAGAAAAGCTTTTAAGGAAAGATTTGGCATCGAATGGGTTAAAACGATGGAGCTCATATCAAATCTCGCCCCCATAGTTATAGGATCTGATTTCATCTTATATGGACCAATAGAGGTATCAAATGAGGTATTCGCTGCTGTGTACACAATATACTCATCTTATAGATACTTAAAGAGATTTAACTTAGGTATCCAGCTATAGCATTTACTGTTTTTAAATTAACTTGAACTTATCTATAGGGTATGATATTGACTGATTCTGGTTTCAAGTTTATATAAATATAATGAATTGAAATGTATGACGTTATCTTAGTCTTCGATGGTTTAAATCTTATAGTAACTAATGATTTTAAAATAGTGCTCATATTTGATATTGCCTTTTATTTCTTCTTAACTGTTTTAATGGCTATGTAAAGAGTGCTACTTATAATCACAGCTATTAAGGCTACTGAAATACCTATTTTTACTAGATTTTGGATTTGATCTTTGGTGTACTCTATGATAGTTGTTATAGTTGATGGAACATATAACGTTTTATATACTTCTAACAACTGAGTTTGAGCAATAGTTTTGTACTCTGTTACGGTTAGTGTTGTAATTTTATGTAGAGTTGTACTTAAGGCTATAGTAAATTGTTGTGTTTGTGTAACTGTGTAAGTTTTTTGCAATGTACTTATAGCTACAATTGTGTCAGTAGTCGTTATAGTTATGGTTGTTGGCAGTAAAATAGCTATTGTTTTCTCCACAGTTGATGTACTGTAAGTCGTTATAGTTATTGGTATTTTTTCTATTATTGTTGAAGTAATTGTGCTATAGATGGTTGTTGTTGGGATAATTACCTTAGGCGGTGTTGGGTAGATTCCTTTTACTCTTTCAAGTTTAAGCTCTGTGTAAGCCTCAAAAGTTAAGAGATTGACTAAGATTATTCTGAAGGTACCTCCATCAAGAGTTTCGAAAGAAAATCTTGCTATTGGTTTTGTGTAGTTTATCCTAAATACGGCTACAACATTATTGTTTGGATCTAAAACAAAGCCTGTAACATCAATACATAACTCCACTACACATGTAGATAAACTTCTGAATGTGCCATTGATAACATCTTTGGGGTTTAAGTTTATCGGTATAAACACATAGTAACCTGGAGGTATATCTATTCTACTAGAGTATATTATCTCCCCCATGGCATTAGGTATTGCTAAATAATTAAATGATATGGTGTACATCAAGGCTATTAATATTGCACAGATCACGATATCAATAATTTTTCTTTTAATATATACTCCAGATGTATTTGTGTAGAACATTTTATAGATACCTCAACATGTACACCTTGTATTTTATACAATCTTAGTATATTATAAGTTTAATGTATGTACCCAAAATTAAATAAAGGATTATTTCAAACAAATTAGCCGTCGCTTTACATCGTAAAATTGTTGTATTCTTCTAGAATAGATCGGTAATGGAAAGCTTAAGGTTAAGATACTACATTCAATTGATACAAATTGCTAAAGTAGCGCCTGCATAAATTTGCTGTCTCCATCCCTATGTCTCAGAATGTTGTAGTAAAACGCGTATAGTACCTTCATATTATAACTTTAACCTACAATAGATTGGCATGAATGAAAATAGCATTATAAATAGAGATTCGTGTTGAATAACACATTTATATAGCTGTAATCTTTTTATATTTGGATTTAATTAAGTGCTAAATTATTTTAAAAAGGTTTAGCTACTATCATCAATGCTTTAGTAGGACACATAGATATACAAGCTGGTTTTAATCCTGCTTTCCTTAATGAGAGACAGAGATCGCAATTTACTATTTCCCCTCTACTTATTCTGATAGCTTTTATAGGACAAGCATATAGACAGTCCATACATTTATTGCATCTCCTCATATCTATTATTATCTCGCCTAGATCTCCTCTAACAATAGCATTTCTTTTACATGATGCTTGACATCTAGCGTTGACACAATGAAGACATGATGTTGGTATAACCAATCCTTCAACTGTTTTCTTGATTTTTATATACGATTTGCCGTCATGTATAAAACCACATATAGCATTGCATGTTTCACATCCAATACAACGTGAATAATCAAATACCCTTAGGAAAGGGGCCATAGATACACATGTATTTAAATCTATTTCTGCGTATTTATTAAGGAACCCACACAATGTATTAGATATATTTTCATTCCAGGTACTAAGTTCTACAACTTGTCCTTCTATTCCTTCCAATTTATTTAAAATATCATCAGTTCTTATTTTTTCACCTGATAATATTGCATCAATGATCTTCGCCGCTTTTAGGGCATGATCAACAGCAAGACCTACTTTAGATGGTCCTAGAACTACATCACCTACAGCAAAGATGTTTGTGTTCGGAATTCTGTAATCGCTCCCTACGATCAATTTTCCTGAATGATCTACGTATTTTACTAGGTCCCCAGAGTATATCGGTGGTGTGGGGATTTCCCCTACAGCTAGAACCACAAGATCAGTTTCTATAATATGTTCTGTCCCACTAATTGGTATAGGTTTTGGTCTCCTGGTTTCGTCGAGTGACCCTGGCTTTACTTTCACAAATTCTATTCCTCTTACGTACCCGTTCTCAACAACAATTCTCTGAGGTTGAACTAACTCAATCCATTTAACGCCTTTAGCTATAAGCTCCCTAATTTTATAAGAACCAGCAGGAGCTTCTTTAATAGTTCTTCTATATGTTAGATAAACTTCTTTAACACCTGCATGCAAACATTCTTCAGCTACATCAACGGCCGAGAGACCTGCTCCTACAATTACAACTTTATTAATGCTCGCCATAAAGTTGTTTTTTATTAACCCAAGTTCTGCTAGTCTTAGATTATATAGAAAACTTAATGCTGTAACAACATTTTTCGCATTTTCACCCTCAATACCTAAAGACCTTGATCTCCAAGTTCCAGTTGCAACCACAACACTATCGTATTTTTTCGATAATTCCATTAAATCGATTTTTTTCTCAACAAATTCGTCACCTTCATCATGACCTTCACCCATTGAGACCTTCGTCCTTAAAAAGAACTTCACCCCAAAGTTTTGCTCAAGATCTTTCCAACCTTCAAATATTTCCTCTATAGGAATTCTATAACGAGGTATAGCAAAAGTAATCAACCCTCCAGGATATGGGAGTTTATCGTATACATCTACTTCGTAACCTCTACATACAAAATATCCTGTTACTGCTAGCCCCGCGGGTCCTGCACCTACAACAGCAATCCGTTTTTTAACAGTATATTGAGGTTCCTTACATAAAAATGTAAACTTCATTATACTCCTCCCGTTGTTTAAGTAATAACATTAAGTTTAAAAATTTTGTAAACGTTTAACTAATTATATGAATTTTACTAAGGGAATTCATCTTGCAGATATTCATTAATGTATATATGGATTTAGCTAAAAAGCTAGGTTGGAGAAGAAAAGAACTTGTAATCGATAAAGATAGGATATCACTTAGAGACTTAATATCGTTAATAAGCGATTTAAATAACTTAGTTATTGAAAATATTGATGAATTCATAGTCCTTGTTAATGGTATAAACATTAAACTATTAAATGATCTTGATACAGAGATAACTGCCGACACCATAATTGATATTTTTCCACCGGCCGCCGGAGGCTAGAGTTAGCAATTAACAATTAACTTTATATAGTGATTCATGTAATTTAAAGTTAGTTACCGGGTGTATTAAATGCCTTTCGGAGGATACATGGGTAGAATTCTAAGGGTTAACTTAACCTACGGTAAGGTAGCAGTTGAGGATTTACCTCAAGAAGACGTGTTGAGGAAATGGATTGGTGGTAGAGGATTAGGAGTGTACTATATGCTTAAGGAAGTGGACCCCAGAGTAAATCCTCTTAGTCCAGAGAATAAGGTTATTGTAGCAACAGGTCCTTTAACTGGGATAACAGGTATACCTTCTTCTGGTAGATGGTGTTCTGTAACAAAATCGCCTCTCACTAATACTATTCATGACGCTCATAGCGGCGGTAAATTCGGTCCAGAGCTAAAGTTTGCAGGTTTCGATTTAATTATTGTAGAAGGTGCTTCTGAGAAACCTGTTTATCTATGGGTTTACGATGGAAAAGCTGAGCTGAGAGATGCAAAACACCTATGGGGAAAAGATACACATACAACAACTGATGTCATTAAGGAAGAACTTGCACCGGTTATTGGCCACGACGAAGCTAAGGATGTTAAAGTTGCTTGTATAGGTCCTGCTGGTGAGAACTTAGTTAAGTTTGCTTGTATCATAAATGATAAGAATAGAGCTGCTGGTAGAGGTGGTCATGGGGCTGTTTGGGGCTCTAAGAAATTGAAGGCTATAGCTGTTCGTGGTCATATGAAACCTCCCGTTGCAGACGAAGATAGACTTGAGGAAGTAGCTTTAAAGTCTATGGAACTTATAAAAAGATCTCCTTTAACTTCACAATCTCTACCTAAATACGGTACAGCTGTTCTAGTCAACGTAATAAATGCCCACGGAATATTCCCCACAAGAAACTTTAGAACAGGTGTTTTTCCAGAGGCTGATAAGATCAGCGGTGAGAGAATAGCAGAAGAAATCATGGACTGGAAGATGGCTGAAGAAGAAGCTTGTTGGGGATGTGAGATAAAGTGTGCAAGATACACAAGGATATCTAAACCCCCATTCACAGGTGAAGGAGGAGGCCCTGAGTATGAAACGGTTTGGTCTTTAGGTGCAGCTACAGGAACAAGCGATCTAGCAGCTGTTACTAAAGCACACTTCCTCTGTAACGAGCTTGGATTAGACCCTATATCTATGGGTGTAACAATAGCTACGCTCATGGAGCTTATTGAGCTTGGCAAAGTACCTAGAGAAAAGTTGAGGGGACTTAAAGTTGAGTGGGGCAATGGAGAAGCTGTAGTAGAACTTGTATGGAGAACAGCATATAGATCAGGTATAGGTGATGATTTAGCCGAGGGTGCGGCTAGACTCGCTAAGAAGTATGGTGCACCGGAAGTAGCTATGGTTGTTAGAAACCAAGAGCTTCCGGCTTACGATCCTAGAGGTGCCCAAGGACATGGCTTAGCTTATGCAACTAGTAATAGAGGTGGATGTCATCTAAGAGCATACATGATAGCCCCAGAAGTTGCAGGTGTACCACAGCTTCTTAACAGGTTTGAGACCAAGGGTAAAGCAGAATGGGTTAAGGAGTTTCAAGACGTGTTTGCTACACTAGATAGCTTAGTTGTATGCAAATTTGTTTCGTTTGCTTATTGGGTAGATATGTTGGCCAAACAATTATCAGCCGTAACTGGATGGGATATATCGGTGGACGAGTTTAAGAAAATAGGTGAAAGGATATACAATGCTGAAAGAGTGTTCAACGTTATGGCATTTGGAGATGGAGAAGAATATGATACACTACCCAAGAGATTGCTCGAGGAACCTATGCCGGAAGGACCTGCCAAAGGCTATGTTACTAAATTAAGCGAGATGTTACCAGATTATTACAAGGTTAGAGGATGGATTAGAGGAAGGCCTACAAAGACAAAGCTAGAGGAGCTAGACTTAGGTTGGCTTGCTAATCTACTAGAGAAAGAAGGGTTGCTACCGCATTAAAGTTGACAAACAAAGCTTAATTAAAATATTTTTATTATGGTATTCCTTATCTAGTTAATTGATGGTATTCATGTTTGAGGTTAATACACGTGACTGGATTATAAAGCTTAATCCAGAGTCCCACCCAGACGAACTTATTGTTGAAGTTGCCACAACATGTAATATGGATTGTTTCCACTGTTTTAGGAAAAGTGCAAAAGAACTTAAACCACAGATAATAGATATACAACTCTTTGAGAAAGTGTTAAACGAGAGCATTAGATGTAAGGTGAAGAAGATAGTTTTTTCTGGATGGGGCGAGCCCTTTACTCATCCTAGGCTAGATTATATTGTTGAGATGTGTAAGAAGTATGGATTAGAGGTAGCAATTAATACAAATGGATTATTACTAGGAAAGTTTATGGATTTAATAATAGACTACATTGATGAACTGTACATATCGCTAGATGCAGCTACAACTCAAACATATAATTATATTCGAGCTCCAAATGTATTTAACTACGTAATTCAAAACATAAGAGAGTTAACTAAGATTAAGCAACAGAGGGGTTTACTGAAACCCTATACAAAGGCTTTGTTTACAGTTACTAAAACCAATGTTAACGAGGTAGAAGATTTACTATATTTAGCAAGAGACTTAGGCTTTAACGAAGTTATATTCTCGTTTTCGATACCTTATGACAGCATGGATGGTGTTGGATGTTTAAGTTCTATTGAATGTATAAACAATTTCTTTTCAAAATTTCAAGAAGCATTGAACAAGGTTAAGGAAATAGGTCTAGGTATAACAACGCCACGTATGCTGTACACACCTAGTGTTAGATGTCCTTTTGCTACAAATAGAGCTCTCTTCATAAGAAGTGATGGTGCAATAACCCCTTGTATCTACTATGCTTATAGCTGGACCCCCTCGATATTCGGTATTA
>JAWASI010000001.1:38108-118279 GCA_038892955.1 Ignisphaera sp. | reverse complement strand
CATTTCCTAAAAACATCAAGAAGAAAACAGCCCAGATACATCGAAAAGCCTATCAGAGAATCTTTGACATAAAACAAATACATCTGCAACTAGATATTGTATGCAACAAATATCGCTCATGCAAATCAACATATATATGAGCAAGCCTCGTAAGCCGGTGGTCGCGGGTTCAAATCCCGCCGGCGGCTCCAAATAGTAGAACAATCTTGGCTTTGCATCCTTTCTGTTTTATAGTACACTCCTAGTATCTGTAGAGAATAAATAAAAGAGAACATGTTTTACTAATCCTTATTAATTCCTCGATATAACTTTGCTTAGGAGTTTAGTAGTTATAGAGCGGTTGTAATAGCTGTAATAGTTCATCTTTTTCTTTGTAAATTGCTATCCTCCGGGTGCTAGGGGGAGTATTACTATTCTATCGTTGTTTGTTAGTTTTTGTGTTAAATTAAACGAGCTCCTGCCGTTAACCATGACGACCACTCCATCTTTAATTTCGTTGTTGTGTATTATTTCATCTATGTTGATTAGACCTTGGCTGGAAGCTTCTACTAAGAGATCCATAAGTGTTGAATTCTCTCCTAGGTAAATATTTTTTTCAATACTATTTGGACTTTTCGAGAATGGTGGAAATATCTTTAGAGTTACCCTTATTTTGTTTACCACCTTAGCACACCATTTCCATATTTAGCAAATATACTTAATAAGTCTAATTGACATAATATTTAAATAACTGACGACAATAGTTGATGTAGGGCGTAGACTATGAGTGAAATAAGTTTAGGATTTGACGAAGAGCAGCTAAAGAAAGACATATGTAAGGTTATGAGAAATCTATTTGAAAGAGGGCTTGTATCAGCACTAGGCGGAAATGTTAGCGCAAGATTGCCCGGTGTTAATGAATTTTGGATAACGCCTAGTGGGATATTTAAAGGGGAATTGACATCTGATGACTTGGTAAAGCTTGACCTTGATGGAAATTTAATTGAAGGTTTTGGTAGACCTTCTATTGAATGGCCCCTCCATGCCGCAATATATAAAGTTAGACCTGATGTTAATGCAATTGTTCATGCTCATAACCCTGTAACACTAGGATTAGCCTTAGCAGGCGTCGGTATAAAGCCTATAACAGTTGAAGCCGTAATGGTGTTAAGAAAAGTTGAGACTGTGCCTTTTGCTTTCCCTGGAACTGACCAATTAGCTAAACTCGTTGTTGAGAAAGCTGCAAGTGGAGCTAGAGCTATTATTCTTCAAAACCATGGGATAATAGCTATGGGGGCTAACCTTTACGAAGCAGAAGCTGTAGCTGAAACCCTTGAAGAAGTTGCAACAGCTCAGTTTGTAGCTATGACGCTTGGAAAAGAACCTCCAACTATACCTGAAAGAGATGTCGAGCTCTATTTTAAACTTTACAGAATAGAGAAGTAAAATGTGGTAAGAAATGACATTACAGGACTACTTTGGCTACGTAGGTCGTATACTCTACATTGATTTATCTAAGGAGAAAATAGAGGAGAAAACACTTAATCCCGATGATATAGAGCTATTTCTTGGCGGAATAGGTTTAGCAACTAAAATAATTGTTGAAGAGATTTCTAATCCTAAAATAGACCCCTTTAGTCCTGAAAATGTATTGGTATTCATGACAGGGCCTCTAACTGGAACACCTGTGTATGGAGCTAGTAGGTATGTGATAGCATCTAAATCTCCTTTAACAATGGCCTGGGGAGAAGCTCACGTTGGCGGTTATTGGGGTCCTGAGTTAAAGAAAGCAGGATTTGATGGCATAGTAATTAAAGGTAGAGCTTCTTCTCCTATATACTTGTACATAAAAGATGGAAACGTTGAAATAAGAGACGCTTCAAAACTTTGGGGATTGGATATATATGCTGTTGATGAATCTATAAAGAAAGAATTAAACGATAGTAGCGTAAAGATATCAGCTATAGGCCCTGCTGGTGAAAATCTAGTAAGATATGCAACCATAGCCTCTGATATACAACCCAATGGGCCTAGGATGGGAGGTAGAACTGGTATGGGGGCTATCATGGGTTCTAAGAACTTAAAAGCTATTGTTGTTAAAGGTACAGGTAAGATTAAGATTAAAGACCCTACAAGACTATCAAGCATATTATCTAGGTTATTGCCACTTATAATGTCATCTCCAACAGCTCAAATATTAGCTGTATTCGGTACAGCTGGCGAAGTTGAGGAATTCTACGAATACGGCGATATGCCTATTAAGAATTTTACCCTAGGTATATTCGAAGGGTACAAGAATATCACGGGCCAAAGCTTTAAAGAAAAGAAAATAGTTATAGATGTCTACGGTTGTTGGGCTTGCCCCGTAAAATGTTGGAAAGTAGCAGAAGTAGATAATAAAAAAGTTAGAGCTCCAGAGTACGAGACTATAGCTTCTTTAGGCACCCTCCTTATGATTGACGACCCTCATTATTTGGTGAAAGCTAATTACTTATGTTGCAAATACGGTATCGACACCATCTCAATTGGAGTTACGATTGCCTGGGCTATGGAATGCTTTGAACGAGGGTTGATAACAAATCGCGATACAGGAGGGATTCAGCTAAGGTGGGGCGATAAGGATACAGTACTAAGCCTTATTGAAATGATAGCCAAAAGAGAAGGTTTTGGCAATATTCTCGCGGAAGGTTGTCGAAAAGCATCCAATATGATAGGAAGAGGTACCCACGAATATTGTATGCATGTTAAAGGCGTTGAAATGCCTATGCATGATCCAAGAGCATTCAAAGGAATGGGCTTACAGTATGCAACATCGAATAGAGGTGCTGATCATCTATACGGTGTATTCTTTAGAATAGAACAAGGTCAGAGGGTGCACGATCTCAAAATATATGAAAGAGTTGATAGATTCGAGTATAGAGGTAAAGGATGGATGGTGGCTACCATGGAAATGTGGAGCGAGATTCAGGAATCCATGGGGTTGTGTAAATTCGTAGATATACCGCCAGCCCATGTAGCAGGCTTATATACATACGCAACAGGGATTAAGAAAACAGTACCTGATCTAATGAAAATAGCTAGAAGAATCTTTACTCTAAAGAGGTTATTCAATATATCCTGCGGAATAACCAGAACCGACGATACATTACCAAAGAGATTCCTAAACGAACCTCTTAAGGAAGGAGGCTCAAAAGATCAAGTTGTAGAACTGGAGCCTATGATTAAAGAGTACTACGATTTCATGGGATGGAACGAAGAAGGTATTCCTAAGAAGGAAATAGTAGAGGAGCTTGGGTTAACCAAGTATTTGGCAAAACTTAAAGTAATAGTAACTTAGTGAACAAAGTAGAAGGTGATATAATAAAGGTTTTGTTACCTAAATTAAATAGGTACTGGTACCTAGGTTTATATTGTGGACACGTACTTATCTTGACTTTTATGCCTGACTTTTATGTAATGACGACTTTATAACGAGAGACTATGTAACAAGCCAGTTGTATCTAGAGAATCAAAACAATATTATTTCTCCTATATTGTTTTTAACTTCGTAACCAGGGTATGAATTTATTAATTTCTTAGTTTCAGATGCTCTAAGGTATTCTATAAACTTGTTTACGGTTTGTTTTATTTCAAGGCTATACCTATTTACAGCAAAATCGTATTCTTCCCATGTTAAAGGTATGTACCCTAATCCGTATAGTTTCGCAGCGTATTCAATACATACACCCAGATCTGCCCTACCTTGAGCTATAGCTGCTGCAACCCCCGTATGACTTGAGACTTCATATGTGTAACCGTTTATTCTCTGTATAAGTTCTTCAAAGCTTATACCTTTTTCATCAGAGATTTTTTTCAACATCATGTCTATGTAAATTCTCGTACCAGAACCTCGATTTCTATTAACAAACCTCACATCATCTCTTAGTACATCTTCTAATCCTTTGATATTCTTTGGGTTTCCTTGCTTAAATGCAAGTACTAGTTTCCTCTTATACCCTGAGACTAATACAATGTTTTTGTATTGCTTAACGTAAGTGATATTATATGTGCTTGTTTCTGGATCAAGAAGATGTACGGGTGCTATATCGCCATAACCTTTTGCTACACTCAAGAGCCCTGATAGAGATCCTACAGGTATAAACCTACATTTATGTATTAACCTAGAAGCTCTTAATATTGAAGGTAATAACACATCGTGGCTACCTATCAGTATTGTTTCAGGGATTAGAGGGCTTTGAAGTAATACATCAACTACTTCTCCTTCCTCAACAACTTCTACACCACTACGTATTATAGCTACACCATTTAATCTTAGTATTGGTGTTATATTGCCGGAGCGAAATGGTATAGGAATGGCAATCAATTCTAGTCCTCTGTAAGTCAATATAACTGGTAAAAAGAGATCTTTACCCACCTCTTTACGTATTTTATGCGCTATTTTTGCTTTTACATTATGCCATAGTGTAGGACATTCTACACCACTAAGTTTATCAACGATATAGCGTAGCAATGTAATAGTATGAGTTACAGCAGAAAAAGGAAACCCTGGAAGCCCAATCACCGGTTTACCTTTGATAACACCTATAATCGTTGGTTTACCCGGTTTTACCTCTAGTCCGTGTATTAATATTTCGCCTAGGCCTTCTATTACTCTGTAAACTATATCCCCAACTCCAGCTGACGTACCACCTGAGGTTACAATAAGGTCGTATTCATCAATATTATGTAGTAATACATTTTTTAACTCTTCTTCGTCATCCGGTACTACTCCAAGGTAGTAAACTTCTGCACCTAAAGATCTTAGGTACATAGTTATAGCGAAACCGTTATAATCATATAATTTACCATACCTTAGCTCAGAACCTGGTTTAATAATTTCATTACCTGTGGATATAACAGCAACCTTAGGTTTTAGGTATACGTTAACAGCATTGTATCCTAAAGCAGCCAAAATCCCCAGCTCAAATGGACCTAGTCTAACGCCTTTGGGTAGAACAAGCTCGCCTCGAGCAATATCACTTCCAGCAATAGTTATGTTCTCAAGGGGTGCAACAGATTTATATATCTTAACGTAATTGTTCTCTCTATGAGTATACTCCTCCATAACCACAGCATTACATCCACGAGGTATAGGCGCTCCTGTAGCTATTTCAACAGCCTTACCTTTACCGATATCTCTCTTAGGTTCTTCCCCAACTTTAACAGAACCTACAACTTCTAAGATGATAGGCCTTATATCCGAAGCTCCATAAGTATCTTCAGCTCTAACAGCAAAACCATCTACCTCAGATCGGTCAAATGGTGGATAATCGATAGATGAAACTATATCCTCAGCTAATACGCTGTTCAAAGCATTTAATATATCTACCTTTTCTATTCCTCTAGGTTTTAGTTCAAGATTATTATCTATTATTTCTATGGCTTTATCTATAGATACCAATCTATGAAATAACTTTCTCTTGGACATATACTGCGACCTGCTAAAGATAACTAAGCTAAGGTAGATTTAAGTTATAGCAATTCCACTTCTACGAGCTGACCTTCTTCGAATCCTTCTACATCTTCTGGTATAATCAGTATACCATTGCTGTCTAAGAGTGTTGATATAGTACCTGAACCCATGGATGCAACAGGTTCAGCGCATAAACCACTTCGACACTTATTTAAGTTTACGCGAACAAAAGTTCTATACCCAGCAACATTAGCAATACGCTTAACAAGTTTAGCTACAACAACTTTTCTCGGTATTCGTATCTTTAATGCTTTTTCCAATGTCGGAAAAACGAAATATCGAAGACCTATCAAAGCAGCTACAGGGTACCCGGATAGCATAAAGATAGGTCTACCGTTGACTATACCTGCACTCGTAGGTCTTCCAGGCCTCATAGCTATGCCTCTGACAATCAATCTACCCCCTATACCTCCTAATGCCTCGAGCGTTACATCGTAATCTGAAGGTCCTGCGCCACCTGTTGTTATAACTAAATGACATAAATCAATTGCTTTGCTTATCATTAATTTTATTTCGTTTATCGTATCCCTAGCAATACCCATGTAAATTGGTTCAACAAATGGCCAATTTTTGAGGAAACTTAACAGTAGATAAGCCGTAGAATTGAATATAAATCCATTCTCCATCACTGTTTTTATATCTGCTTCACCAGGTTCTATAACTTCGTTACCTGTGCACAGAATACATACACGTATTCTCTCATAAACTTCAATAATGTTCATCCCCAATGCGGTTAGCGCCGCAATATGCTTAGGCTCTATTACTTCACCTTCCCTAATAATTATCTTCCCTCGCTGGATATCTTCACCATGCAACGCAACGTTAGCATACTTACCCAGACTTTTCAACACATATATGGTATCACCGTAATCAACAACGTCTTCGAGCATGATCACAGCATCAGCTCCTGGGGGTAGAGGATCCCCTGTGTAAATTTTTACTGCTTCACCATGTTTGACCATAATTGAAGCTCGAGATCTAGTATCCCCTACGACCTTTAGACTTATTGGGTTAGCTTCCGAAGCTCCATAAGTATCTTCAGCTCTAACAGCAAAACCATCAACAGCACTTCTATCGATAAATGGGTAGTCATATTCAGCGATAATATCTCTTGATACAATTCTATGAAATGAATTTACTATACTTACGGTTTCTTGTTTTAATTCTATCCTAATATTTTTTGCTAAGACATCGATAGCTTCTTCTAATTTCATTAACTTCTCTATTTTTTTACCCATAAAAATTCCCGTGTTCTATTTGAAATACCTTTAATAGCATATAAATACGTCTAACAAAATATCCTAAACCCAATAACATCTAACTAGAGTTAATTTCTGCACCAAACTTAAAATTATTGTTGCATACTAGTATGAATCGGCGTAAACCATGACTAAAGTTATCGATTTAACTAAAGAAAGCACTACATGTGTTGAACACCCTATAGTAAAACTTGTTAGAATTCTAAATGATGCAAGTTCTAAAGAATTAATAATAATAGTTAGTAAAGATGATATACCTTCAATTAAGATTTTAGAAATAATAGCTGATAGAATGAAGTTTAAGATAACAGATGTTTTTGAAGATAACGAAATAATTAGAGCTAAATTTGTTAAAGAGAATTAATTCAAATATAATGGTGCCCATGATGCTACATCTAGGTAATAGGAATTAAGTAGTTAAAAGCTTGTAATGTTTATAGTCAACATGAATATGGCGTTAATATCTAAATGAATTAAACTAGGAGTTAATAACAAAACGTATGTTTATTCTGTTGAATAATAGCAACATACATATGTATCCAAATGTAAACATTCCACAAAAGATCGTACACACATTTATACCCTCAAGCATATTCCTAATCTATATGTAGCTTACGTTTTTAAGGGTGTTCAAATGCCTAGGAGACGAATGGTACCTATATCTGAGGAGATTATAGATGAAGCCATAAAGATTGGAGAACGAATCGGTGTACCATACCTTGTTCTCATTGAGCGTATTTTAGCATCTATTCTAAAGATAATGAGGTACAAAAGTAATGTTTTAGATGTTATATCGGCTTTAGACGCATTAGATGATATAAAAAGGCTCGGCGGAGTAATGATGCCCATGCCTATATTAAATCAACTGCTCAATAGCTTTGGTTCTAAAGATTTTGATAATTTATGTAGAGAATATGTTAGGATCGGCACGTGGTTCGGTGAACTAAGTAGAATCAAAAGAGCTACGACAGTAGATGAACTTAAACGCGCTCTATCTCTATGGTTACCAACATCGTCTATAGATGTGACTATAGAAGGAAATGAATACAAGATAATCGTGAGCTTTATAGGTCATGGTCCAGAGGTGGTTAGCATAGCCAAGTGCTTATTTGAGGGCTTAATTAAGGGATACAATCTTCAAGCCTCAGAAATAGAAATTAAAGATGTATTTATTGTTGCCCGGGTGAAAGGATTTGTCGAAGAGTAGAAGATGTATAGGTCTTGACACAGATTTAGCTGAAGAGCTGAAAAACATATCTAAATCCCGAGGAATGAGTATCGTTGGTTATCTGCGTAAGCTTTTAGAAGAAGTAATTGAACTTGAAAAATTTGGATACTACGTCCCCGAAATACTGTACGAAAAAAGAATTGAGTTGGTATTGTCTAAATTAGGTTTCGTTTATATACCAACCGAACTTGTTGAAACGATGGTTAAACCCGGAGAAGCAGAGGTCATAGGAGAGAAGATAGGTAAAGCATTATCAGAGTTGGGAATAGACATAATAGAATTCATTGAAAGATTTGCCCTTAGAAACGATCTTGCCATAGTTCAAAGAAATTCACTTGTACTAGTACCTACATCAAGCGTAAAAAAAGTATTAACACATTTACTCATAGGAATAGCTAAAACTGCTAATATAGAAGTTTCCGGTACAGGTGATGTAGTAGTGATCTTCAAATTGAAATCTAAAGGTTCTCGAATAATCTAAATTTAGAACAACCTATTATTTAGTTAATAACTTGGAATACATACTACTAAGTATATTATCTTAGGTGTTTTATCTCTGGCTATGAGCTTATAATCCTTATACATACTTCTAAACTCTAGAGTAAGAGGTGAATCAATTGGATCCTCTAACAATTGTTATGATATTGCTAGTCATAATTATTCTTTCCTCGATTCTAGCAAAATGTGTAAGAGTTATAAAAGAGTGGGAACGAATTATAATTCTTAGGTTAGGTAAATACCAAGGTATTAAAGGTCCTGGTCTCGTGATTCTCGCACCTTTTATAGATCGAGGTATTATTATAGACCTAAGGCTAACAACAATTGATGTCGCAAAACAAGAAGTTATAACTAAAGATAATGTAACTGTAACAGTTGATGCTGTAGTATATTACCGTATTGTAGATCCCGAAAAAGCTGTGTTAAAGGTTAAAGATCCCCATTACGCTATAGCGCTCCTTACACAAACTTCAATAAGGGATGTAATAGGTCAAATCGACCTTGATATGTTATTAACTCAGAGAGAAATTGTAGCAAAAATGATACAGTCTATTGTAGATAATGTTACTGAGGCTTGGGGCTTAAAGGTTTCTCTTCTAACACTGAAATCTATAGAATTGCCTCCAGATCTCATAAGAGCTATAGCTAAACAGGCAGAAGCTGAAAGACTTAGAAGAGCAAGGATTATTGAAGCAGAAGCTGAAAGAGAGGCAGCAAAAATAATAGCAGAAGCTGCAACAATATATGAAAGTCATCCATCTGCTTTAAGGTTAAGAGAACTACAAACATATACAGATATAGCTAAGGAAAAGAATTTAATAGTAATAACGGAAACATCGTTAAAAGAGATAGCCTCTGCCGCAACAATCTCATCAGCATTATCTGCTAAGTATTCTAAAAAGGTTGGTGAAAGTGCTACGAAATAAAGAATTATTGGCATTTTTTTGCATATTCATAGCCTCCCTAATATTCTATGTACCTTCTTTATTAAGTCTACAATCAAATGTGGAAATAAGCGATAACGCTATTTTGATTAAAATTGAAGGTTATACATCACTAATTGATGCGCCTGTACAAGAATATGTCAGCAGATCGCTTAACATAGCTGAGAGTAGAGGTATTCCACTTATAATATTCTTGGATACCTATGGTGGTTACCTTGATCCAGCTCTTAATATTGCTAAGCTATTGCTAGAAAGCAAAGTGCCTACGATAGTCTATGTAAAGAGTAAAGCATATAGTGCGGGCACGGTAATCGCGTTAGCTTCACATGTGCTTGTAATGAGCCGTACTGCTGTTATAGGTGCTACACAACCTATTACAATAAACCCAGTCACAGGAGAAATAGTTTTTTTAAACGAGAGTAAAGTTATTAACCCAATAATTAAAACGTTAGAAATATGCTCTAGCCTTAGAAATAGGAATAAATCTTTAGTTAAGCGATTTGTCTATGAAAACCTAGTGCTAACAGGCGAAGAAGCTGTAAAATTTGGTGTAGCTAATTATCTTGCTGAATCATTAGATGAGGTTCTTAGTGTAATTCAAGGAATTGAATTAAATATATCGGGTGTTATATGGAGATTAGAAATAGTTAAATACGAAGAAGTGAATCCTGATATAGACATCTATGCTATGACATTTCTTAGAAACTCTGTTGTAAACTCTGTACTGCTCTTCATAGGAATATTTGGAACGCTTATTCTTATAACATCAGGTAAAATAGAGCTTCTACCTATAACTATTATACTCTTACTTTTAGCATTAGTAGGAAGCGATATAAGCAGTAGGATCGTATCCATCTTGCTGGTAACCTTAGGCTCTATACTACTATTTGTAGAACTTTTCATTACTCCAGGCTTTGGAATACTTGGCATTTCAGGCTTGATAGCTTTAATTACAGGGGTACTACTATCTCCGTTACCAACAGCTTCGTATGCCGTCGACGTTATGTCAATATGGCGCGCATTAATAATATTTGTTGTATCTCTAGGATCTCTGTTTCTATTCATACTATATAAAAGCATTAAGGCTTTGAGATCCCCTAAACTAGTGTCGTATACACCTGAGGAAAGAATTGTTGGTAAAGCAATTGATAGGTTGACCCCTAGTAGCAAAGGGTATGTTTTGATTAATGGAGAACTTTGGATGGCTGAAAGCGATGAAATTATAGAGCCTGGTGAGGAAATAGAGGTAGTAGAGCGAAGAGGATTAATCATTAAGGTAAAGAAAAGACATAAGAAGTAATCAATTCGGGATTTGGCAATGAATTATTTGTTACCTAGTTCTAGGGACACAATTATAGCTTCTATTTCAACATTATGAATGCTATAAATACCCAGAATACACTTTTAAAGATAAGGGTCTAAAATGTTTCCGATAAATCCACGTGAACTTCAAAAACAATTGAAACAGTTGAAAAAACTCGGTATAAAGATGGATCAAATAGAGAATGCGAGGATGGCCTATATAGAATTAAGTGATAAGAAAATTGTACTAGAAAATCCTGAGGTCTTCGTCATAGAATTTGGTGACCAGAAAATGTTCTACATATTAGGTCAAAATATACGTGAAGAACCTAAAACTACCACAGAACAATCTATATTACCTTCGCCTCAACCAACGTTAACGATATCTGAAGAAGATATAAAATTCGTAGCTGAATACACAAATGTCTCCTTGGAGAAAGCTAGGGAAGCCATAGTTAAAGCTGGTGGTGATTTAGCTAAAGCAATAGAGCTTATAGAGAGTGAGAAAAATCTCAACAGTAAGCGTTCAGAACATTGATGAAACAAGGACATACTTGCTTTAATAGCTTAAGTACGTAATCATCTTTAGTACAGCTATATCTTGCGATAAGGAACTGTAAACCTGAAGTGTCTAGTTCTTTAACTAAATTTTCGCCACATACATCAACAAGTTCTTGATATAATTCTTGTCTTATAATTGCAAGATTCCTTAGAGCTACTACTAAGTAGCGGACTATATAGTAATCAGGTCTTTCTACCAATACACTTACATTGGTATATTCTTCGCATAACCTTAAGAATCGCTTCAACCTTAAACAAACTTCGTTTATTTCCATTTTTACCCCTAAAATGTCACATATTTAACGCTATGCTGATTTAAAATCTATTAAACACTAGGATTATAGCAACGTTTTTAGCTCTGTTATACTGTAAAGAATAATGAAATAAATTGGTGATGAATTCAAGACGGGCTGAGTTAATGATTGAAACTCTCCGAGCTGAACTAGATTAGGTGTTCATATTGTTATATCCTAATATATCAAGCAGTAATTTAGATGTAATGTATCCAAAGCCTTGTGGTATCATAGCTATATTAACAGATTTCGGTTTAGAAGACCCATATGTTGCAGCTATGAAAGCTGTGGCTTTAAGTATATGTCCTGAGGCAAAAATCCTGGATATAGTTCATACAATAAGTAGTTTTAATGTAGAATCAGCTGCATTAGTTCTGTACATGGTATATAAATACTTTCCCAAGGGCACTATATTTGTAGCAATAGTAGATCCGGAAGTTGGAAGTAGTAGAAGAGCTATAGCCATAGCTACGACGAATTATATATTCATAGGACCTGATAACGGCATTTTAGTGACTGCAGCAAAAACCGACAATATAATTGATGTTAGGTTGCTAGAGAACGAATATTACTTTCGTAAACCTATTTCTAAATCATTTCACGGTAGAGACATATTCATGCCTGTAGCAGCTCACATAGTTTGTGGTGCAAATTTCAAGGATTTAGGTAGAAGTGTTGATAAAGAATCTTTAGCAGAACTGGACATAGGCTTAGGATTTCTGAAAATTGTAGACAATTGTGTACAACTCAAAGTGGTGCACATCGATAAATTTGGTAACCTAATATTATCTGTGCAATTAGATCAACTAAAGCAATTACTTAATTTAAGCATAGGCTCAATAGTAAATATCTACACTCAGGGTAAACAATTCGTTGGAGAAGTTAAAGAAGTATTCTCAATTGCACCGAAAGGTACATTAGTTCTATATGAAAATAGCTTCGGATTAGCAGAATTAGCTGTTAATAAAGGTTCTGCAAAAGATCTTCTCGGTGTTTCTAAAAACTCTATAATTACTATATGTAGATCTTAGAGAGATAAGAAAGGGCCGGGGGTGGCCCACTCCGTGCACATATAGCCCCGGTACAACGGGGCTCCTTTGCACGGGCCACCGGGATCACTTATGTTTATGTTTTACTAGGTAAATAAGCTTACTTAGGCATATATTAAATCGAGCTCTGGGGTGATGAATGACTCCAATTCGGATTAGATGAAGAACTCAACCCTTACTGAAGTCATATATGTATTCAATACAATGATATTAAATCGATGGAGGCATGCCTAGGTAAAGGTTATGATAGTGCAACTCAATGTGTTGATGCTCAGAACTCGAGGGATAGAACTCAGTTTATTGAAATCTTGTAGTGAAGTACTGTATGAGATTTTTGAGGATGTATATGTTGAAATGGTGGAGGACCTTGTAGATATACCAGATCATCTATACGACTTACGTAGAAGACAGTATTATGCTGAGGGAATTGTTTACTTAGCTTCGGTTTTTTCGAAACCAGGGTGTTACGTCGTACTTTTAACTAGTGTTGATGCTTATGTACCTAACTTAAATTTTGTTTTCGGACTTGCTATACCTGCTGTAAGATCAGCGGCAGTATTTACATATAGATTACAAATGCAAACAGATCCTAATAATTATGTTCAAAGAGTTAGAAAAGAAGTTGTACATGAATTAGGCCACTTAATGGGGTTAAACCACTGCTTAACCCCTGGCTGTGTTATGAAGTTTAGCAACTCTGTTTTTGAAGTAGATAAAAAGAAGCATTTATTCTGCTCTAAGTGTATGCGTAAGCTTATGAATAGAGGCTATAGGCTAAAGACTTCCACAGATATTGACAAGTAGGACACAAAGCTTAAACTTCATATATAGCATTCATAAGAGTTATCGCATAGTTAACATATATATCTTCTTTAGTTCTTCTACAAATGAGTCAACATCGCTATAGTCATTGTATACATAGAAACTAGCTCTAACACTACCTTTCTTAAGACCAAGGTATAGGTGTAGAGGTTGTGCGCAATGAAATCCAGCTCTAACAGCTATATTGTTCATAGACAGAAGTGTTGCTACAACATGAGGGTCTACGCCGCGAATAATAAACGATACTAAGCTTCCTCGAAGACTTGTATCTTTAGGACCCACGATTAGTACGTTATCACCTAACTCTTCTTGCAATCGTTTGATTGTGTATTCTGCTAATGCATTTCCATGTCTATAGACGTTTTCCATTCCTAAACGTATAAGGTAGTCAACAGCTTTCGCTAATCCAATACCAGCTGCAATATTTGGTGTACCTGCTTCAAATTTCCATGGAAGTGAAGCATACTTAATATTTTTATTGATTATGGAACCATTTTCTACGTATATTTCAACGCTTTCAACCATATCTCCCCCATAAATCGAAGGCTTTAACGTTTTTAGGAGATCTTCCCGCCCCCATAGTACACCAATACCTGTAGGTCCTAGCATTTTATGGCCGCTGAAGACCATGAAGTCCACGCCTAATTCCTTAACGTTTATAGGCATATGGGGGACTGATTGAGCGCCATCTAAAACTACTATAGCGTCCGATAACTCTTTAACTATTTTAACAATTCTCTTTACATTATTTATTGTTCCTAAGACATTCGATACATGGGTAAAAGCTACAACCTTAGTCTTTTTTGTAACAAATTTTTCTAGTTGATCATACCTTAACAACCCATCGTTGGTTACTTCAATAATTTTTATCTTTAGGTTCTTTATTTCTGCTAATCTTAACCATGGAAGCATATTACTATGATGTTCCATCAAAGTTATTATTATTTCATCTTCGTTACTAAGATGGTCAAGAAGAGCATAAGTAAGTATATTAATAGAATCTGTGCTATTCTTCGTAAATATTATTTCAAACCATTTATTAGCGCCAATAAACTTTGCAACTTTTTCATGAGCCTCTTCAAATAATTCTGTGGCTTTAATACTCAACCTATATATTCCCCTATGTATATTTGCATTAAATTGTGAATAGAAATCACTTATTGCTTCTATCACTTGAATAGGTTTATGTGTAGTAGCAGCATTATCTAGATATATCAAATCAGGATACACATTAAATATAGGAAAATCTTCTTTAACCTTATTGACATCTATCATAGGTACCCCTTTTCTATTAAAGTAATAGCCTCATAGCTACTTCACTTAATGATATGTTTTCGGTATTTTAAACCACTTCATAATTAAACGATGACAAATATTGTAAAAAACTCTACTGAATTTACTTCTACATACTCCATATCTTTGAGAACTCTTTAAAATCTTCATATTTTGTATTGATTTAAATAGTTTAATCTTCATTTTACTGATGACAGTATCAATAGGAGCGTATGCTATGTAGTTAATTCTTGAGGATCTCAATAAGCTACATATTTTGGTGAACTCTTTAGCTATCACAATGTGTAACATAAGTGAGTAAGGCTTTTTGCAAAACTTGATGCAAGTTGTCAACAAGTATCTACACCATTTGCCAGTTCTAATTTGAATTAAAATTAATATTTAAGTTTACCTTAAACATTTACTAATTTAGAGAAAATAACATAACCTTTAATTCTATAACATAAAACAATTTAATAGTCGATTTGGGCGTAAATATGCTTAATAGCTATAATATGCTTAGTCTGTATTACTTAGTTGATCAAATTTTTTCGATAACTGGTTTGAATCCTTTCATAAATAAATACTGAATCAGATACTAAAGTTGTTATTTGCTAACTAAGTATAGAGTATTTTCATAGACATTTTAATCGTTATTATGTGTTATATATTATCTTTTATTATCTTTATGAATCACTATAATAATACAAAATTTTATCTTATGTTGGATCAATAAATAAATACACATAATTCACTATTTTGATTATCGTGTAATAAATGGTAAGTCCTCAGTTTCTACACTAAACATGAATCTCGTATCTGGCTACATTCGTGACAAATTTATCAGCTGAGGATAATCATATCATCAAATCAATTCGGCTCTTCTTCATCATCTTATACATGTTTCTGACGTTACAGAAAGTTATCCCGCTTAATCTTTACTATTTCTATATCTATGTTTTTGGATTTTAAAATGTTAATATAAGCCTCTAAAAGGTTTCCGAATACATACTGCCATTCAATGTAATCATATATGAGTACCACATTTTTATCAACATTACAATCTTTAGTTATCCTTATTATATATTCTATAAGGGTGTATACCAGGGTTTTTATAGACGTAGGCGAATACGTTGTATATGATTCAAATTGCGAAAAGGGATAAGCTGCTAATAGAACGCTGGGCACTATACCTATTATAGGATGGTATAAATACATATCACATGGTTGTACCTTGCTTTCATAGATTTTGTTTACTTCATTAAGTATGCTTGTATAATGTAAATGTACATTAAAACGAGCATTAGAGAACTTAGTTAAAGGTACAAAAACAACACAAGTTCTCTTCGGCGTTATTTCTATTAAGATTTTTCTTCTAGGAATCATAATCTTAGGGTTGTAGATAGAATCATCCGACAAGATAAATACTCCTTTACCTCTAGGCTTTTTATAAGGACTCCGTGAGTAAATATGTTCAAGGTATTTTTTGATGACGTCGAAGGCTCTTTTAGTTGCTGGATGTGCTCTTGCTCTTTCTTCTAAGTACTCCCATAGTCTACCCTCACGTATACACTCTTTTATCTCCTTTAACTCTGTGTAAAGTACATATAGGTTGTGTAGTGCTAAAAGCTTTGTTAATTCCTCGTTGGTCATTTTCATCATCTCCTCCACAGTATGCTTAGAACATATAGGACATGAACAAGGAAGGTACCGTAATTCAGTAATTTTGTATGTTCCACGTTTAGTCATGTACCGTTTATCTCTTGCGTATAGAATATAGCTAGCCGAATCCATGAGATCAACACCTAAGGCTATAGCAAAGGGCATTATTAATGGATGGCCCGCGCCAAATAGATGTAATGGACTTGAAGGTTCTATTGTTAACCTTACAGCTACTATCATTTCAACAACTTTGTCCAGCATATAGTTTTCTAGTAGAGTTGTAGGACTTCCAAGAGCGTAAATACTATAGCCATATCCTGATATATTAGCAGATTTTTTAGCATATTCTTTAAGTATATTGATATAAGTTCCACCTTGTATTGGTAATGTCCATAGTGTATCCTTGCATAGATTAATTATGTCGGCTACTTCCATTGCTCTTTGATATGTTATTTCTGCGCTTCTCAAAGCTTCTTCATAGGATACATTATAAGGTGTTGGTATATCGAGAATTACCGCTATGTCACTTCTAATATCGCATTGATATTGTACTATTTCCCTATTAGATACTTCGATACCTCCATACCTAAGTACTTGGTATGCACCCGAATCAGTCATTACAACTCCATCAAAGTTTAGATAGTTGTGAATATCTACCACTTTGTTAACATTCTTCTTTAGAAGGTATGCATTAGTAATAATCCCATTGAACCCTATGTTCTTAATTACCTCTAGGCTCACGAATTGCCGTTTTAAAGTTGGATCTACAACAGGAAAAATATATGGTGTTTCTATTATTCCATGACTAGTCTTTAATCTACCTATTCTACCCAATAAATCTATATCCTTGATCTCGAAACAAACTACTTGGCACCTTTTTTCTTACTTTCTATGTAATCTAAATATATCTCATATATTCTTTGAGCAAAGCTTCCTGTGCCTTCAACACCTGCTTCGCTAACTTTTATTCTGTCATAGACTATAACAACATTGGTATCATGTAACACCTTAATAACATCCGATCTTAATCCTAACTTAGTCATAAGTAGTGATGCAAATTCATCAGCATCGAATAAAGGTTGTTCCTGCACTAGTATCTCAGAAATTCTATCACCATTTATAATTACACGGTAAAATTTAGCACCATTATCCCCCTCAGCATCGCCTAATACTACATGAAGTACCGAAGGGTCGTAAGATAACAATTTACCTGTGTATGTCTTACCATCAGCAAGTCTTACTATAACCTTCTTATCTATTAATCGCGTAAGCTCGCTTGCAATACTTCTAGGGCCATAACTCAATTTGTCACACCTTATAGGTAGAGAGAAGCAACAAATAATAAGCCAATGTGTTAAACTAACATTTTTGGCGTAGAATCTACTTATCGAAATATCATTTCCATATTTTCACGTAGACTTTATCCATTGGATTGAACATGTTTTCTATTTCTGTATCAGCTGTTGAGATAATTACTAGGTACCCCCACAAGCTTATGTATATCTTTACTAAATCATTTTGCTTTCTTTTTGTAACAACATATCCTTGGGCTACAAAATCTATGCCTTTATTATATGGCGGTAATGACTTATAAACACCAATATAGACTATGTCGCCTTTCTCCACAGGGTTTAAATCCTTGTATATATCTAGTTTTAGTGATATTCTTCCACAATACATTGTTAGTATCTTAACACCTGGTATATAGGAGTCTTCAACATTTAACACGTTACACTTGAATTCAAGGTTCACGTTATGTCCCCTCTGCTAGAGACCCTTACATACTTACATCACAAACTTATGTTTGAACTCTTTATAAATCATAATCGCCTTACCAACATAATTTACAGGACATTGATACACTTAATTAAGCACTTAAATTATGAAGGGATACATCTGTTTAAAAAGAATGTTGGAATGATCTTTGAAAAAGTAAACAAAACAGTAAAATTGCGTTTTACATCTAATGATAATGAGGCTTATTTAGCTTTAGCAGAACTTGTTGTATTCGATAACGATTACAGCACTGAATTTATTAATAGCATTGATAGCTTAAGTAACAGAAGCATAAAAAATGGCTTTACCTACATCTTATTAACATGCATGAATTCGCAAAGCCTTAGCACAAAAATAGGTGTTATATGTAAAAGCCCCGAGGAATCACAAAAAGAGCTTGAAATTGTATGTTCCATTCTTGAATCGGTAAGCCAAGGTTTAATAAAATGCTACCAAGTAGAGGACGTTACTTCGGTAATTAATAATTGTTTTACAATACAAAGTATTTCTCCTATAAATTTTCTAATACAAATTCTAAGAAGAAGCCATAGCAAAAAACAGAACCATGATATTTTATTGCATCCTATACCTACAACCCCATTTTATAACCTATATACTGTTAGGGATTATCAATACCTTTCATCTGTTTTCAGTAGAGGGTCGATACCTATAGGTCACCTTTATTCAAACCCGAATTTAAAGGCTGCATTAAGCGATGATCATATCCTTAGACACATACTTGTTGTTGGATCAACAGGTAGTGGGAAAACCACAACAGCTTCTATATTAGCTGAAAAAGTTGCTGAAAAAGGTTATGCAATAATAATTGTAGATTGGCATGGCGAGTATCGTTTCCTTCTACAAAATAATAAAAACTATGTTATTTACACAAATCCGCTAAAAGGGGTAATACCAGAACCTCTGAGCCTAGAAGAATTAATAAAACGTGAACCACTATCTTTTGTAGAAATACTTGAAAGTTCGTTAGAATTAACTCCTGCTCAAGCACATATCCTCGAAGATGCTGTGAACATATTAGCCCAAAAAATTACAGGCCACGGGTACTATATAGATATCATAATAGATGTTATACAGAATAGCTCTGCATCAGCACGCTGGTTTGCAGAATCCCGAGAATCATTATTAAGGAAACTTAAACCTCTTTCTAGTACATATCTAAATATTCAATGGAACAAACTATCTAAGATCTCTATAAGTAAGGGACAGATATGCATATTTGATGTATCATTTATTCCTAATGTGAGAGTTAGAAGAATTATATCTTCTCTTTTGATACGCTCTATAATCTTGAAAGCACAGTACAATAACATGATTAAACCAATCTTGGTTGTGGTAGACGAAGCCCATAATATTTTTCATACAGAAAGCCCTTTATCAACTCTTATAGCCGAAGTCCGTAAATGGTTTGTAGGTTTCACTATTATTACACAAGCACCTTCAATGCTAGCACCAGTTGTAATTAAAAATACTAATACCAAGATAATACATGCGCTCAAATCTTCTAGTGATATAGATGCTGTAGTATCAGCCGCTATTCTAAAAAAAGAACATAAAAAGATCGTTTCAGCATTAAAACCAGGTGAAGCTTTTCTTGTTATACCTGAACTAGCTGAACCTATATTAATAAAAATTTCTAGAGTTTAAACATTAATCCTTCTCTTTTTCTTCCTCTTCTTTCTTTTCTTCTTTCTTCTTCTCTTCCTCTTTTCTCTTTGAAGCAGCTATAACATCATCTATTCTAAGTATTAATGTTGCAGCTTCTGTACCTGCCTTCAATGCTGATATCTTAACTAGAAGTGGATCAATAATCCCTTTCTCCTTGGAGTCTATAAGCTCGCCTGTGAATACGTCTAGACCTACCCACTTTCCATCAAATTTCATATGAGCTGCTCTAAGCTTCATTATGATTTCTACAGGGTCTAATCCAGCATTTGTTGCTAGAGTCTCCACTATTCCCTCAAGTGCTTTAGCGAAAGCTTCCACAGCTAATCCTTCCTTACCCCCTACTTTATTGGCGTACTCCCTTAGATGCTTAGCCAACTCTATCTCAAATGCACCTGCACCATATACAACCTTTGGAAGTCTAAATACATCAGCAACTGCGCTTAAGGCATCTCTTGTATACCTCTCAGCTTCATCAACTAGTCTCTCTAGGCCAGCCCTTAAGACTATAGCTACTGATCTTGGGTTCTTACAGTTCTCAATAAACACCATTTTATCTTCACCAACTTTCCTCTCTTCAACTAATCCACATATACCCAAGTCTTTTTCTGATAGATCCTCTATATTGCTGACTATCCTACCTCCTGAAGCCCTCTCAAGTTTCTCCATATCACTTCTCTTAACTCTTCTAACAGCTAGAATTCCCTTCTTAGCTAGGTAATGCTGCGCCACATCGTCTATACCTTTCTGGCATATAACAACATTAGCACCAATACTAACTATCTTTTCTACATAACTACGTAATATATTTTCTTTCTCTTCTAAGAACTTGCGCATTTGTGTAGGATCGCTAATTCTTATCTCTGCGTCTATTTCAGGCTTCTCGATTTCTAGTGGTGCATCAATTAAGGCTATTTTAGCGTTTTCAACTCTTCTAGGCATAGCAGGGTGAACAACCTCTTTATCGAGAACTATACCATACACTAGCTGTGTATCTAGGAGTCCTCCTCCTTTTTTCTTAACTATCTGTACATTATCTAAATCAACATACCATCTATCACCTCTTTTCTCAGCAACTTGTCTGACAGCTTTAACAACAAGTTCTGACAAGTAGTCTCTTGCACCGTGAACAGCCTTGCTGGTCAACGAGGATACAGCAACCTTCTTCAAAACTTCGTCAGCTAAGGGATCGTCTACATTAACATCTTCAGCTAACTCATATGCAACTTTTAACGCATAATCAAGGGCTTTCTTATAACCATTAACTATAATAGTTGGGTGAAGCCCTTTTTCTATAAGATCTTCTGCTTTTTTGAGTAGTTCACCAGCAATTATAACAACAGTTTTGGTACCATCACCTGCTTCCTCATCCTGCCCTTTAGCTATTTGAACAAGTAGTTTCGCTGCAGGATGTTGAACATCCATCTTGTCAAGAATTGTTGCACCATCGTTAGTTATAGTTATGTCGCCTAGTGCATCAACTAGCATCTTGTCCATACCCCTAGGTCCATACGTCGTTTTTACTATTTCAGTAATAGCTATAGCCGCCATCAAATTAGCTCTAAGAGCGTCACGCCCCGTTGTTCTACTGGAACCTTCTTTTAGTATGATTACGGGTATACCTGTAGCTTCATATGGTCCTACCTGTGCCATACTCAACACCAAAACAGGTTCACTTAGTGAGGTTCTATATAAATCTTAATGGAAATCGCAAAACCATCTTCTATCAATGAGATAGCTAAATATGCATATTCTAGCGTTATTCATGATATGCTTATACATGTAAACCATATATTAGCAACTTAATGTAAACTTTTAAAGCTAAAAGCCTTACATAGGTACTATAGTTAACACAAATTCAATGCAGCAATAAATCGAACAAGGTGCAATACTGTGGGCAAGGTGAGGATAAGCTTGGTGAAACGTACAGCTAGAAAACTTTTAGCTATGTATCCTAATATATTTAATACTGATTTTGAACATAATAAGCAAATTGTATCAAAACTTTGTACTACATACTCAAAAAAAGTAAGAAATCAAATAGCAGGTTATGTAACACACTTAGTAAAAATAATGCAGCACTCACAACGAGAAAGCAAAGAATAGGTAAAATAGGTAAAAAGAATAGGTAAAATAGGTAATTTATTATAAGGTGTGAGAATCATAGCTAAGGTGAAGCTCCTAGGTTATCTTAGAACTAGATTTGGTTTAAACGAAATTGAAATAGCTATCGAAGACGAAGAATCATTGATGAATTTCCTGGATAAACTTGTTAACCTGTATCCAGAATTCCAAACTATTATAAAGAATATTACAGAGTACTCCGGCGAATACCTTGTATTAATTAATGGCATCGATATTAATGTATATGGTGATATTAGTAAAGTAAAGATAAGAAATAGCGATGAAATAATATTTCTACCAATAGTACATGGAGGAATACAATGATTACCATAGCCTATATATTATGTAACAAAGAGCCCGCTATTAACATATGTAACTATTTAAAGAAGTGTTACCATAATATTAACCAGTGTATTCTTGTACAAGGAATTAATGCTATGTGGCGAGAACTTACTTTAGCTTTCATTAATATGTTGAAAGCAATTGAAAACAGAAAAACCATAGCTCGAAAACCAGAGCTTGAATTTTACATAAGGTTTTTCGCTGAACGACAATTACATCATATATTAAATGAGTATTTAGCAAACATTAGATGCCACCCGAATATAAGGTTGATAATATTAAGTCATAGTGATGACGCTTCTCCCCATGTTGAAGAATGCTTGAACAGCTTCTTAGGCTATAACGTCTACTGCAGATTTGCACCTAAACCTAATATCGAAGATGTTTCAAATATATACTTAGAAATAATAAAACATCATATTAACGTAAACCTCAATAAGGATACCGCCATAGGTAAATACCAAAAAATATCTCTAGGAATTATAGGATGTGGAGATATATTTATCAGAAGTTAACTTTATGATTAATAAAAATACTGTTAATATGCTTAATAGAAATACAGAACGTTGCTCATTTTGTTTAACTTTATTTTAGATAATTATTAGAAATATTTTTAATTCCCCGCAATCTAAGCTAACATAGGTGAAGTCATATGATGTTTGAAGAAGAATGGGAAGAGGAAGAGTGGGAAGAAGAAGAATGGGAAGAGGAAGAGTGGGAAGAAGAAGAATGGTAATCTATATTTCGAATTATTTTTACTAATACTAGTATATCCTAATGTCCATAGGAGTAAAGAAAAATCAGGACAAATTTTTTCTTGAGGTGTGAACATGGTTAGAGTTGCAACAATAGATTATGAGCTCTGTAATCCAAATAAATGTGGAATCCCCTGCATTAGATTCTGCCCTATAAATAAAACGAAACCGTACAAAGCCATAGAGTTAGGTGAGCAGAAAAAAGGTAAACCTATTATCTATGAAGATAAGTGTATAGCTTGCGGTATATGTGTTAAAAAATGCCCTTTCAAAGCCATAAGTATAGTAAATCTTCCAGAAGAGGTAGAGGAGAAATTAATTCATAGATACGGGCCTAATGCATTTAAATTGTATGGGTTACCTACACCTATTAAAGGGAAGTTTATTGCTGTTATAGGACCTAATGGTGCTGGAAAAACAACAGCTTTAAAAATATTATCAGGGAGTTTAATACCTAATTTTGGTGTTTTCAACTCTGAGCCGGTAAAGGACTATGTCTTAAATCGATTCAAGGGAACCCAACTCTATACATACTTTAATGATTTGTATTTCAACAAACTAAGGGTAATACATAAAATACAATACATAGAGTACATACCAAAGTACGTGAAAGGGGATGTTAAGAGTATACTATTTAAAGTTGATGAACGTAAGATTTTTCGGGAGATTATATCGCTCCTTAACATGGAGCGAATGGTAGATAAAGATATATCTATTCTAAGTGGAGGCGAGTTACAGAAGCTAGCTATAGCAGCTACACTAGCTAGAGAAGGCGATGTATACATTTTTGATGAACCTACAAGTTATCTTGATGTTAGAGAAAGGTTAGCTCTTGCGAGGGCGTTGGATGAACTAATACCCAGAACTAAATACGTGATCGTCGTAGACCATGATCTAACATTCATAGACTATGTGGCAGACCTCGTCGTTGTTACATATGGTATTCCAGGGGTATACGGTATGTTCTCTAACCCTTATGCAACAAATACTGGTATAGATCATTATCTTAAGGGGTACCTACCTTCAGAAAATGTTAGGATTAGGGACGAAGGTATCACGTTTAGACTTCATGAATCGCGACAAGACGTAGAGGCTGAATTAGGTGAGGTGATGTGTTCTTGGAGTACTATAAAAAAGCATATCAATGGATTTGAACTTACTGTAGAACCAGGGGAAATACGTCGAGGCGAAGTAATAGGTATTGTGGGGCCTAATAGTATAGGTAAAACAACATTTATTAGAATCTTAGCAGGCGAGCTTCAGCCTGATGAAGGGTATACTACTACAGCAGCTTTTGAGTTAAGCTATAAACCACAGTATTTGCATAGACAGATGCCTGATTGTATAACTGTTGAAGAGTGCTTAAAAAAATCTAATAAAGAAGCATTTAATGAGAATCATTGGTTATACACGGAAGTTATTACGAAGTTAGGAGTAGACAAATTGTTACATAAAGAAATATCAATACTTAGCGGAGGCGAGCTTCAGAAATTTTATATAGCATATACATTGATAAAAGATGCAGACGTATATCTGCTCGATGAACCTTCTTCACATATAGATGTCGAGGATCAATTAACAGTCTCTAGAGTAATAAAGAGAACAGCTAGAATAAGAAAAGCATCAATATTTGTAGTGGACCACAATGTGCTTTTAATAGACTATGCGGTTGACAGGCTTATGATATTCACGGGTTTACCCGGTGTTAAGGGATATGGTATTAGTCCAGGTACTGTTGCAAAATCTTTTAATATCTTCTTAAAAGAACTTAATATAACAATGAGAAGAGATGTCCATTCGGGTAGGCCTAGGATAAATAAACCAGATAGTTATTTAGATAGATACCAAAAATCCCTTGGACAATATTTCTATATAGAGTAAATCTAAATTATAACACCTACTGGGGCAACTTTTTATATGCAGTTAAACTCGATATATTAGCAAAATTTATTTTTATTTAATTCAGAAATAGGATACAGGGTTATCTCAATGAGTGAAAAACTAAAAACAACATTATCCGTTATTAAAGCAGATATAGGCTCGCTTGCGGGCCACCATATAGTACATCCCGATACAATGGCGGCGGCTGCTAAGGTTTTAGCTGAAGCAAAGAGTAAAGGCATTATAGTTGATTACTATGTTACTCATGTTGGCGACGACCTTGAGCTTATAATGACGCATAGAAAAGGAGTTGACTCACCAGAAGTCCACGAAGTAGCTTGGAATGCATTCAAAGAAGCAGCTAAGATAGCTAAAGAACTAGGACTTTATGCTGCAGGACAAGATCTCTTAACAGATGCATTCTCGGGAAACGTTAGAGGATTAGGACCTTCTGCTGCTGAGATGGAATTTGTTGAAAGACCTTCAGAACCTGTAATAGTATTCATGGCTGATAAAACAGAACCTGGGGCATTCAATTTACCGCTCTTTAGAGTATTCGCTGATCCCTTTAACACCGCCGGCTTAGTTATTGATCCTAAACTACACGACGGCTTTAAATTCGAGGTTTATGACGTTATAGCTGGTAAATATGTTGTTATGAATGCTCCTGAAGAAATGTATGACCTTTTAGCTCTTATAGGAACACCTGGAAGATTTGTTGTAAGAAGAATATTCAGGAAAAGCGACAATGAAATCGCAGCAGTTGTAGCAGTAGAAAGATTGAACCTAATAGCAGGACAGTATGTAGGGAAAGACGATCCTGTAGCAATTGTTAGAGCGCAATCAGGGTTCCCAGCAGTTGGAGAAGTAATTGAGGCATTCGCATTCCCACACCTTGTAGCTGGATGGATGAGGGGTAGTCACTTCGGTCCATTAATGCCCGTAGGTCAACGTAATGCAAGGTGCACTCGATTTGATGGTCCACCTAGGGTTGTAGCACTAGGATTCCAGATAAAGAATGGAAGATTAATAGGTCCAGCTGATTTATTTGATGACCCGGCATTTGATGAAACAAGGAGATTAGCTCAAATAGTAGCAGAATACATGAGAAGACATGGACCCTTCATGCCGCATAGATTAGGACCTGAAGAAATGGAATACACGACATTACCGCAAGTATTACAGAGGCTACAGGATAGATTTGTAGAATCTAAACTTTACCAAGTGAAAGGGCCAAAAGTTAGAACAGAGCTACTAGAGTAAGCAAATAAAAACCGTGGCATCTAGTACAAATATTTTTAACTTCTTTAACTTTTAGCTAGTATACCCAAGACATACCTTGGTGTAAATACATGAAAATACCTGTGCTTGCGATAAACTATAAAACGTACAATACGTCGTTTGGGTCAAAAGCAATTGAAATAGCCAAATATGCTGAAAAAGCTGCTATTGAATATGGTATAGAAGTCATAGTAATTCCCCCAGCTACAGAACTTAGGAAAATCGTTGAAACTATTTCAATTCCTGTATATGCTCAACATGCAGATCCCTACGATTTTGGCGCATATACTGGGTGGTTACCAGTATCTGCCCTAAAAGATATAGGGGTAAAAGGTGTGCTCGTTAACCACAGTGAGCATAGGTTAAGACTAGATGAAATTGTGGCAATAGTAGAGAACGCAAAAAAGTACAATCTTGAGACTCTAATATGTGCCGATACCCCTACGGCAGCAGCTGCCGTAGCAACAATCAATCCTACGGCATTAGCTGTAGAGCCTCCGGAACTCATTGGAACAGGAATTGCTGTATCGAAAGCAAAACCCGAAATAGTTACCAATACAGTAGCAAAAGTGAGAGCCATAAATAAAGATGTTATAATACTGACTGGCGCAGGTATATCTTCAGCTGAAGATGTTGAAGCAGCAATAAAATTAGGAACAGCAGGAGTTCTTGTGGCGTCTGCTATTATGAAGGCTAAAGACCCGGAGAAAGTGATAAAAGAAATGGCCCAAGCTGCTTATAAAACCATGTACTCATTAAAATGATTTTTATCTACATTAAACACCTATTACTATTTTGATAGCGTAGGTTTAATCATTGTTATCTGCAATAACATTATTACAAATATTGCTTATGAACAGGATATGACTATTTACATAAATTAGTTGATGTAAGGAGAAAATTACAGTAGCCTTTAAAAAGTATTGAATTTTAGTTAAATATATTAATTTCTATTTATAATTATGATATCCAGTTTTAAGTCTCTGCAACGATGTTTAGATAAAGATGAGGTTAAGGTAGTAATTAAGATGATGAAAGTAGCATTTGAGGAGATATATGTACCTGATACCACAGTAATAATTGAGAGAACGTTATCTAAGATTATAAAAGATGGGCTGATAAGAGGTAAAATTGTTATCCCTAAGGAGTACCTTACTTTTTTCGAGTCTAGAGCTCTCCAAGGTAGCGCTTTGGGCTTACTATGTCTTCAAGAGATATCAGAGATTGTTGATTTAGCACGGAAAAAAGAAGACCTAGACATAATGATCTTGGAATCAGGCCATAAAGAAGCTTACATTAATGATCTTGGCTATTTAGATCATATAGCTAGAGAAATAGCTAAAAAACTTGGAGGAAAGTTGTTAACACATAACAGTATTCAAAGGATGATATGTAATATTATGGATGTAAATGTATTATTGCTACCTCGTTCTACCGATAAAGAGTTGCCTTTTGAGAAGTATTTCGATAATCAAACTCTAAGCTTACACATAAAGGAGGGTGCACCAATCCTTGCAAAGAAAGGTAAACCTGGAAGCTGGTTCCTAGCAATAATTGACGATAGACCTCAACCCAGGGAGGCAGTAGAGTTATTGGTTGAAGAAATAATAAAAAGAGCTAAAGCCGGTGAAGGAATTATAGAGATAGAAGGACGTGGAATAATGCTTCTTCAGTTAAACGATTACAGGGTAATCATAGTTACACCCCCCATAGGTACAGGATACGAGGTTACAATAACAAGACCTATAGTTAGATTAAAACTTGAAGACTATAACCTACCGCCTAAGGTGTTAAAGAGGCTTGAAGAAAAAGCCGAAGGTATACTAATAGCAGGGGCGCCTGGTATGGGTAAAACCACATTTGCTCAAGCACTAGCAGATTACTATTCACGAAAAGGAAGAATAGTCAAAACAATAGAATCGCCCAGAGATATGAAACTACCTCCCATAGTATCGCAGTACTCTAAATTCTATGCATCATCTAGAGAACTCCATGATATACTCCTACTTAGCAGACCTGATTACACAGTATTTGACGAAATGAGGGACGACGAAGATTTTAAGATATATGTTGACCTAAGATTGGCCGGTATAGGCATGATAGGCGTTGTCCATGCTACTTCCCCGATAGACGCTATACAACGATTTATTGGTAGAGTTGACATAGGGATGATACCTAGTATTATCGATACCGTTATGTTCATAGATAAAGGCATTGTTACGAAAGTGTACGAAGTCTCGATGACTGTAAAGCTACCTACAGGTTTACGGGAAGCAGATTTAGCGCGCCCAGTTATAGAAGTTCGCGACTTTTTAACAAACGAACTTGAATATGAAATTTACGTATTTGGAGAACAAACAGTGGTAATACCAGTTAAGAAAGTACTGAAAGAAATAACATCGCAGTCAATTGTTGACTTCATTAAAAAATACCTGCCTTATGCAGATATCGAAGTAGACGATACAAATAAATTACTGGTATTAAGTGTACCAAAGACTTTATACAATACCTCAACATTGAAGGTCATTAGAAGAGTTAAGAGAAGAATAAATAAACTGGGTTACGATATCGAAGTACGAATACAATAAGTATAGCATAAAATGGTGTAAAGATGGGCGAAAAAGATATCAATAGAAAGAAATCTAAAGGTGCTAACGCGGAAAGAGAACTTGTGGTAAAATTATGGAAACTAGGTTTCGCAGTTTTAAGAGGACCAGCAAGCGGATCTAAAATTAAGAAAGGTATTTACCCAGATATCGTTGCAATAAAGAATAGACATATCTTCGTATTCGAAGTTAAAAAAAGAACTAAACTAAGTCATGTATACATAAGCAAAGATCAAATAGAGAAAATAAAGGAATTTGCACGAAGAGCTGGAGGAGAGCCATTAGTAGCCGTCAAAATATCTGAACTACAAGCATGGAGAGCAATTCCATTAACGCATATTAGAGAAGTTTCTCCATCTAAAGTACGTATAGATAAGGAAATTATAGAGCAAGCCGATGACTTACTAGTTTACCTTAACAATAAAATAAACACAACTCTAGATAGCTATATACGTAAATAATCAAACTCGTAAGGAATGTTAATGTAAACTATTTTTGTCTGTAATATTAAGCTCGGTGGTTGATTCAATTGTGTCGGAAACTCTCATATCAATGTCTATTCTATCTGCTACAATACTTGCTAAACTTATCAACTCCTTTAATAGATTTATTTCAGCATAAAATTGGTCTTCAAATTCCTCCGCCTTACGTAAGATTTTCACAATTTTTGGTAATACATTAAATGCAAATCTTTGAAAGAGCTTAACATCAGCTGAGCTTAGTTTATCTTTAATACTCATCTGTTTTAATTTCTTAGACCAGTAATTGATTTGTAAGCTCTTAATCTGTATCTTAAGCATTGCTATACCGGGTTCATCTATATCTAAGGAGAGCCCCACCGAATTGTTTAAAGCTCTTTCTATCTCTTCAAGATCTTTAAACTTATACCAATGTTGATTATTAGTTTTGTAAGTGGTCATTATTATGTTGTACTCTCTTTCAAGTATTCTAAGAAGCATAGAAGGGTTATACTTAAAATTTTGCTTTTCTAATTCTTCTATTAAACTCCTATACTCAAAATCACCAGGTAATTTTAATCCTTTTAATTTATTTATCTTAGCAATCTTAATAGCTGTAGACAATACTATGTAGAGTTTCTGTCCATATCGACGATATGCATCAAGAACAGCTGCATCCACAGGGCTGAGGTTCATAGCTTTTATAACCTATGGCTTTTAAGATTAGGATTTGCTTGAGTGCTATTCTATTATACTTTTAATGAATTCAAATTATATACTGAAAGCATTATGATCGATTAAAATTTCCCACAGAATTTAAGTAATATAAGTGTAATACTAATGTATTATCTAAACATATTATCTAAATCTGATATAAAATTGCAAGTTAAATACTACTAAGCTTTAGAATTATTCTCGAAATTGTAGGAACTCATATAGTTTACCAATAATACTAGATACAACTAAACAGTAGAACTTTAAGTAATACTGTGTTTAGAAATATGTGATTTATCTAACTCTACATGGAATAAAATTAATTTAAGTCGTATAATAACATACTGTAATAGGTGATACACTTGAGAATAGTAAAGTTAGTACTTGAAGTATCTAGACCTGTGGGCTCAATAGACGCAATTAAACTAATTAAACATTTAACTGAATTAAGTAATGTAAAATCTGTTGCTATTAAGTTTAAAAAGATTTCATCTAGAGCTCAAACATTGTTATTAACCTTAGAAGGAGACAACTTAGATTATGAACATCTATCAAAAATGCTTAGTGAATTCAATATAGTGATAACAAGTATAGATGAAATCCACGCTTTGAGTAAGTAAATGAAGTGCTTATCTCAATACTTTTAATAACCTTAGTAGTGCATCTTAAGTGTAATACAGATAAAAGTCCTGTAAATATTGTTAAGATTAAGCCCATGTTAAGCAACCGATGATGTTAGGAAAACAATAAAGGGCTATAGAAATGTTGCTTTGCGATGTGTGTAAAGTAAACCCCGCTGTATTCTTTCAACGTCATATTGGTAGAAAAATATGTAACAGCTGTTTTGAACATGATATTCTTACTAGGGTGAAAGATCAAATCAAGCGATATTCAATGATATCATCAGGTGATACCATTGCCATCGGCATTTCAGGCGGTAAGGATAGCTATGTACTGCTTTATATATTAGCCCAAATATTACCACAAGGCAAAATCATCGGCATAACGATAGATGAGGGTATTGCCGGATACAGCCGTAACGAAATATATTATTCAGTTAAAACTTTATGCTCGAGTCTTGGAATAGATTGTGTTTATGTTTCAATGAGAGAAGTTCTGGGATATAGTGTAGATGATTTTATGAAGCGTTACTTCGATGTTGCACGCAAAAGAAATGCGAATCTATCAATATCTGCTTGCACATACTGCGGCATTGCACGTAGAAGAATCCTAAATATCTATGCACGTGAATTAGGGGCAACAAAGGTTGCTACGGGACACAATTTAGATGATGAGGTTCAAACTTATGTTATAAACATTCTTCGTGGAGACGTAGTACGGCTTATACAGTTACATCCGCTAAGTAGAACTCATAGCCCAAAGTTGATTAAGAGAATTAAACCTATGCGTAGCTTATATGAATATGAAACGAGTTTTTACGCATACTTACTTAAATATCCATTCCAAGAATTTGAGTGTCCCTATATAGAGGCTGAGCCTACACTTAGGGTTAAAGTACGTGAGATGTTAAACGAGGTAGAGAAAATAAGTCCAGGAATACAATTAAGACTTTTAGAGTTTCTGGATACTCTAGTTGAACACATAATCAATATACAAGAAGTATCTCTACCTTCCTGCAAATTATGCGGTGAACCAACGTCACCCAATAGAAATATATGTAAATTCTGTGAACTTATCGAACTTATTAGATACAACAAAAACTTCACAACTATCACGAATGATAATAATGAAGGCTGAGGAAGCCTAGGTCTAAACATGTTATAACCTTAAGTACTAGGAATACAAAACTAAATTACGTATAAATTAGTGTATTGTTTTGTGTAGTGATGTATATGGCTGTAACAATTACAAACGAACACACAAACGCGGTACATCATCTATACAATCTAATTGAAGACAAGGTTCTGTGTAATAATAGCAAAGATAGAGCTTCTATTGAGTCTAAGGTATCCTTACCTACAACAGACATAACAGCTGCATACCTAATGCTTGTTTTCACAAGATCAACCAAAATAGATGTTATAAAGTGGAAAATCTCATTCAATGATGTGATACTAACGCGTGAGTTAAAACCGCATATAGAGAAACCTATAAACGAATATTATATACAATCAATACTTGTGTATGATGTATCTAAGGTTATGACTAAGAACGATGTATCTATAAGAATTGCTTGTTCTGCTAAGGGTCACTTAAGCCTTGATGGTGCTACGTTATTAGCTGTAATGCGATATAAAGGCTTCCATACATGTATTACATGCGAAATAGACCCTCTCACTATAGACGATGATATCACAAGGTATTATAGTTTAAATCCATCATTTGAAGCTAATGAAACGAACTTAAGCTTAGGCCTAATAGCTTCTTCACCTAGTTGGTTAGAGATAAAAACGGAGAACAACTTTATAAAGAGATTTGATGTACTAAGAGGATATAACGTTGTCGAAGCAATATTCGATAAAGCTTATTCAGGTCCAATACATCTACGTACTAATCCCTTACATAACGTAAGATATTTATTCTCATGTATAGCTTTAAGATATGCAGAATATCCGTTAATTACTATTGAAGAATTGCATATCCAATATCCCTGGATAAAGATTAAACTTAAAAACACAGGTAATAGTGCTTGCGATAACCTTAACCTCTTGATATTACGTTACGGAGTACCTTTACGAAGAATACAGCTAGCACCCCTTAAGCCGAATACTGATGAAGATATCGAAATAAACTTAGACAGTATAGCTAAACAATTCGGAGGAAAAATGGATGGTGTAAATTTGCGGATTATTTGGTCTAAAGCTCATAAATTATTCGAGCACGATATACCGTTAAAATTTTAAACAATATTGTAGATTGCTTATAAGCTAAACCTAGGTAAGACTTGAGGTTGGTGTGACGATGGAGAACGAAGATGTAGTAATAGTTGAAATTCCACCCCCTATAGTAAAATCACCTAAAATCATTAAGGAGAGGGGAATCGTTGTATCTCATAGAATTGGTAGAGGATTTAGTATAGGTGAGATAAAACAAGCCGGTCTTACTATACAATTAGCAAAACAATTTAATATACCTTTAGATTACAGAAGACGTAGTGTACATCAACATAATGTCGATAACCTAAAGAAGTTTGTAGAAAGGATATTCACTCTTATTAGTACAAAGAAGACCAAACCAGCAAAAATTGTTCAACAAAAACAAGAACTTCAGCAGCCATAAACATAGTATTAATTTAGCCGTTGATATATAGGGAGTTCTCTATAGATGTATAAATTTCTCTAGCGGTAGACAATATAAGTAATTTGTATTCTTCATCAGCTCTATACCAATAGTCAACCTCTTTACCTTCTTTAACTAGCTTAGCCATAAGAACAACACATCTTATCACATTTGCTACATCAAGTAAGAATTTTTCGTTGCTGATGGGTTCATTCTCTGATTCATGATATGCTAAAGCCCACGGTGGTATTATTACACCAAAACTGTTCATTATAGCCATTAAATTTTGTATTACAGCCATTGCTCCAACATCGCTACCGACTGCTATGAACCCTGCTACCTTGCCCTCCATCTTACTTCTACCCTCAGTAAATATAGCATTTTCCAATACAGTTAATCTATCTATAAAGTTTTTCAACGGTCCTGGGACATTGTACCAATATATTGGTGTGATAAAAATTATTCCATCACTGTGAATAACATATTCGTATAATTTCTTCATATCGTCATCTATAACGCAAGGAAGTTTGCATAGTTTAACATTGTCTGATACACAACCGATACAAGGCATTATATTAAAATCATATACATCAATAGCTACTGCATCAACTTTTTCGATATCTTTACACAATTTAATTACAAATTCCCTTACAAAGCTTACGGCACCATATTTTCTAGGCGATGCTGAAACCACCAATATTTTAACTTTATTTAGATACTCCATAAACTAACACCGTTAAGATGTAGATTTGGATATATATACTAAAGCTGTTAACATAGAATAATGAGGTAATTAAGGTGTTTTTAACTTATTGGTATACTTCTTAATACACGTTAATGGATGTTAACTAAGTAAATTTATATTCCATATAGTCAACATAGATTCAGCAAATTAAATACTCAAAATTATTCTTTTTCTAATTAGATCTCCACTTCGTAATTTCTCAAGAAAACTTGTTTTTCAGTTCGTTTTGCTCCTAACTTTTCTGCTATAAAATTAAATGCTCTCTCTGGGTCAGTGTGACTACCACATGTGTATACATCAGCTGTAGCAAAGGAGTACTCTGGCCAAGTATGAATGGAGATATGGCTTTCTAAAACTATGCCAAAGACTGTGACACCTAAGCCTATTTTCCATGATTTTACTTCTAGCAACACCATGTTACCTACGGTAGCGGCTTCCCTCACAATATTTACTAAGAAAGCCACATCCATGAGTTTATTTTGCTCACATTCATACAGATTCCCGACTACATGTTTACCATAAACTAATACCCTCTTTTGTATTGATGTTGTCGACACCATTTGAGGTCAGTAGAGTTTATGCAAGTAGTATTTATAAATATTTCTATAATTAATCAATTGACAGGATTAATAAACCCTATATAAACCCACTATTTAACAATGTAGCTTAACATGCCAGAGGTTTAAAAAATATGGTTTCATAATTTATGTACATAACCTAATAATGTATTGCATAATATTTTAATCTTTAAAGGGTAACTAAGATAAAAATATTTACACGAAATGATAATAAAACAATTTTATGAGGTATTATACATGGGTAAATTAGATGGAATACTTGAGTCTCTTAAACTGTATGGATTCGTTATAATCAGCAATGAAGATAAAGAACTTTTAGAAAACCTAAGAACTGCCGGTATTATCCATTTTTTCAATGTTCGTAGATTAAATAAATATATTGTTTTAGAACCTAATATTATTGGCTGTGAAAGAGAATGTAATATTAACTGTAAAGATGGGAACGGAGTAGTAAAGGGAGATTGTTATGGAGAATGTATTGATATATGTATTATGGATAAACTGAATAGTATAGTTATGACACTTTCACGAGCTTAAACTAAAATTATATGTAGAACTAGAACATTAGTGCAACTAAATACGATCTTGAATTAACTTAAATAGAGCCTCTCGTAGCGATTTAGCAAGATTATAACATCCAAATCCTTGCTCAAGCAAGCCCTTGTCTATAAGATTCCTAATGACGGTTTTAGGGTCTTGAACTTTGTATAAAGCTTTCAGCTCTCTTAACGCTATTATACCTCCAACAGAGATATTCTGTATAAAGTATCTTAGGACTTTCTTTTCTTCTTCACTTAATCCTTGTATTATTTCATATAGCTTTTTATCAATGTACAGAGCCAGCTTTCGCATTATATCGTCATCAGACATTCTAAGTTTACCTACCTAAGTTTACTGTACTACGCTAGCTATTTACTATATCTGCAAAACGTATAAGTTTACACTATGTTGAGCATTAGTAAAACATAGATTATCATGCTTTAATCTTAAGTGTAGAACCTTTAAGTTCGAATGTAATGTTTAAGGACTCTAGCACCAAGCATAAGATGTCCTTTATTATATGTTCGCTAAATGTTAACCTCACTATACCTGAGATTTCCATAGACTCAATGTTGCAATCATTGAATTCCTTTACTTTCTTTCCTTCATCATCAAACACGGCAACATAGACGCACTTAGATGTTAAGTCGATGCATATTTGCGAATACATTGTCATCACCTATATCTGAGATAACAAACCGTGAACTACAACTATATAAGCATCACTTTATCACTACTCTCTTAGAATAACATCTAATGTATATAAACTCGCTACAATAGATTTAATAGCCTACGGGGTAAATTCATGACGCAAGTATCTTTTGAAGTCATCGATATCCCGATACCACAAGGATGTAACGTAATTATAGGTCATAGTCACTTCATAAAGACTGTAGAAGATATTTATGAAGCCCTAGTCACTAGTGTACCCGGTATCAAATTCGGATTAGCATTCAATGAAGCTAGCGGTAAAAGGTTAGTAAGGTACGAAGGTAATGACGAAGAGCTAACTAGATTAGCTATAGAAGTAGCTAAAAAAATCGGTGCAGGTCATACATTTGTACTATATATAAGAAATGCCTGGCCTATAAATATATTGAATAGATTGAAGCATGTTCAAGAAGTTGTGCAAATATATGCTGCTACAGGGAATCCTCTCCAAATAATAGTGGTCACTACCAACCAAGGTAGAGGTATTATTGGAATTGTTGACGGGTATACACCCCTAGGAATTGAAAGAGAAGAAGATAAGAAAGAACGGCACGAATTTTTAAGAAGAATTGGGTATAAGAAATGACTAATAATGAACCACAAGGAATAGAAGTTGAGTTCTATATACCACATGAAATACGCTTAAATGATATTGTAACTATCACGCTATATAGGAAAGCATCCACAGAAATTCTCTATGAACCCAAAGACATTTTAGATAATTTTCAAAAGAACGAAGATTTTTTCATTTCGTGGCTTTCTAATATTTCATCTTCTAAAGGTTATCCTGTGGTTAGAGCTACAGTAAAAGTTAATGGTACAATAATTGAAGCGCTGCATTCATCCGACAAATTAAATTATTTTATTGATTTCCCCTATATCTCGCGCATTAAACGTATCTATGTAATTCAAAAACTTAAGTCACACGAATCAATGCTAAATACATCAGCATCTCAAGAAGAGGAGAATCCACATTTAATAACAAACCAGCAAAATAATATTTCAGCAAATATAATTCAAGATCTATCAAACGATGAACTATACGTATTCTTCAATCCGATAAATGTTATAGACCCATCGAAAGCTGATGCCTTAGTACTAGAAACTGATAGAGGTATAATATTTCTAAGACTTGATAATGTGCCACGGATATCATTATCTACCACAACTACAAAGACTGCTACCACAAGAAAGAAGAAGCGTAAAAGTAGTAAAAAGAAAAAGAAGAAAAGAAAAACACGTAAGAGATCAAAATCATCATCTTAGTATTGATGCTAAAACAGCTTTTGCTGTATGTAGTCTATTCTCAGCTTGAAGCCAAACAACAGAGTTCGGCGATTCAATAACATCATCAGTAACTTCTTCGCCTCTGTGTGCAGGTAAGCAATGCATAAATATGTAGTCTTTCTTAGCATATTTAACAAGGTCAGCATTTACTTGATACGGTTTTAAATCTCTTAACCTTTTCTCTCTTTCCATCTCCTGACCCATGCTAACCCAAACATCTGTATACACAACATCAGAATCTTTAACCGCTTCAACGGGGTCTCTAACAATAACTATTTCTGCATTGCTACGAGCTGAAAATTCGTTGGCAATCCTTAGTATATATGCATTAGGATCGTATCCTTGAGGTGTAGCAATATATAGTTTTCCTCCAAGCATTGCTATAGCTAAGATAATGCTGTGTAATACATTGTCACCACCATCTCCAACAAATGCTATCTTAAGCTGTTTCAAGGTTTTCTTAATCTCTATTATAGTCATAATGTCCGCCAGAGCTTGCAAAGGATGCTCGAAATCACTAAGAGCATTTATAACAGGTTTTTGTGAATAATTTGCAAGCTCTACCAAAGTAGAGTGTTTATAGACTCGAGCAGCAATGCCGTCTACGTATTTATCTAAAACCCTTGCCGTATCCTTTATCGGTTCTCCTCTTGCTAACTGTAGTTCTTGAGAAGATAGATAAAGAGAAGTTCCTCCAAGTTGTTGCATAGCGACTTGCAAACTTACACGTGTGCGTGTGCTAGGTTTCTCAAATATTAATGCCAATATCTTGCCAGATAACACTGGTATAACTTTTTCTCCTTGATAGTATCTATTCTTTAACTCAAATGCAAGACCTATTATATGCTCTAGTTCTTCCCTGGTACAATCCAGAATAGATATGAAATCTTTACCACGTAGACTATCAACAAACATTCTATCCCGCCATACAACCTTACATATTAGTCGAATACAAATTTAAGCTTAAGGTGCACAGTATCTGAATATTCAACCGTTAAAATTAACAGAGACAATGTACACTATAATGATGTAAAGTTATAACTTAGGCTTCACTTCAATTCACGGATATACCGGACTAAAAAAGTATATTAGGTGCCTTGAACCAATGCAATGCCTATAGAGGTGCCACCACATATGCAAACAAAGTATAAAACACATCAATGCATTGAAGTATCAAGAGATCTAGCTGGAAAAGAAGTTATTTTAGCTGGATGGGTTCATCAAATAAGAGATCTAGGCGGAAAGAAATTCGTCATACTTAGAGATGGTAGTGGTCTCATACAAATAACTCTTTCTAAAGGTATGGTCGCCGACGAATTAATAACGTTGGCTGAAGAGCTTACCTACGAAAGTGTTATCAAAGTTAAAGGTATAGTTAAAGAAGACCTCCGAGCACCTAGAGGAGTAGAAGTTATACCAACAGAAATTCGAATAATAAGTAAAGCTAAAACACCATTACCACTAGATGTAAGCGGCAAGGTTAAAGCAGACATAGATACGAGACTTAGAGAACGTTTACTAGATCTAAGAAGAATTGAATCTAGGGCAATAGCAAGGATAACAAATACTGTTATTAAAAAAATACGCGAAATATTAACATCTAAAGGTTTTATAGAGGTCTTTACACCAAAGATTATAGCTACAGCAACTGAAGGAGGTGCCAATTTATTCCCAGTAATATACTTTGGCCGAGAAGCATTCTTAGCTCAAAGTCCGCAATTATACAAAGAACTCCTAGCAGCAGCTTTTGAACGCGTATTTGAAATAGGCCCTGCATGGAGAGCAGAAGAAAGCGATACACCATATCATTTATCTGAGTTCATAAGCATTGATATAGAAGCTGCTTTTATGGATTATAGAGATGTTATGAATTTGCTTGAAGAAGTTCTACAAGCTGTAATTAAAGCTGTTGAGAAAGAAAACGCTGAAGACCTAAAGACCCTGGGTCATCAACTCCCGGAGGTCTCTTTCCCAATCCCAAGAATAACATATTTAGAGGCTTTAGATATCCTAAGAAGGAAAAAAATAGAGCTTAAGTTTGGCGACGACATTAGTACACCTGAGCTTAGAGTATTAGCATCAGAAATAGGAGTTCCATTCTACTTCATAGTGGAGTTTCCAACAAAGACTAGGGCATTCTACACAAAACCAAAAGACGATGATCCTGAAATTAGCGAAAGCTTTGACTTGGTATGGCAGCATCTGGAACTAGCTTCAGGTAGTACCAGAATTCATGATAAAGAAATGCTTATTGCGTCAATAAAAAACAGAGGACTTAACGAGGAAAGCTTTCAATACTTCATAAGATGGTTTGACTACGGGATGCCACCCCACGCTGGATGGGGATTGGGATTGGCAAGATTGTTATTACCATTGACTGGTAAGAACAACGTAAAAGAGGTAACACTATTTCCAAGAGATAAAAAGAGGCTGACACCGTAAATAAATTATTCAAATAAATTATTCCAAGTATACTAAGTATAATTTAGTGGATTAGTTCTTATTATTTCACGAATAAAAGATGTTGCATAACATCCTCTATCCAATACAAAAGATAGCTCTAATCCTTCGTAATCAAAATAAGTTTTAACATTTTGCGCTTGAGCTAATGCCTGCCTTATATCTCCCTTAACCTCTAATGCTAAGATCTTAACATGGAAATAGCTAGGATCTATATCCTCAATGCTCATGATATCATCTAGTACTTCTCTTACGGGCTTATGATTAACATGGAATTTACTTCCAACAATAGGTAAATACCTATACTCGTTAATCATCTTCTTAAAAGCTTCCTTAAACCCGTATAGTTCAAGAAGCTTTAGCCATAACTTTGAGAGCATTAAATTGAATAGGTATGCTTGATATGCATTTATGTATAGTAGTATGTAGTTCTTAGGAATATTTTTTACTGATTTCAGAGCATCATTATGATCAAACCAATTTTTGCACACTATTCCCTCAAGTTTTTCTATTATTTTACCAGTTCTAAGATTACATAGAATTTCCATAAACAAGTCTAATTCATTTTTTAAGAGTAATTTTCCGAGTAAATGTGTTATAGGTCTTCGTGTGCCAAAACGTTGATATCCGAAGAAGTTAAGGAAGATATAATTGTACTCTTGAACGAACTTCAAATTCTTTTTGATTAAGTCCAGATCTTTTGTAATTATTTTTACACGAAACTTATTACCGTTATGTATTATAATACCTGGATTACAGTACCACAAGAAAGCTTTTATATATCTCCTTCTGTATTGCATGTTCATAACTTTATTTGGTTTAGAGCATACACTTAATACAACTACTTGACGGGTTATAGCCTTAACATCTTTAAGGCCTAATACTTCGCAGGACTTACATTTAAGAACCTTTTGCATCAATCTGCAAAGAGTATAACTATCAAAATTCATCTTCTCGACTACATACACATACTTATTGCTATCGCTACAGTAATCTGTGTTAAATCCTGTAAAGTTATCTAGATCTAAGTTCTCTAAATCTACTCCATTGACTATCTCGTAAACTTGGAATCCATAAGGTCTCAGTACATAGACATCTGCCATTCCCTTGCCTATTACAGGGTATGTGTATACATACATACCCAATGCTATATCCAAGATTTCATTCGTTAAAATCAGCTTTGTATCCATATTAACCACAGTTTACAATAACGGTAACGACCCTGTAACTTTATCGATTAAATCTGATGGTGCAGGTCCAAGAGCTAAAGCAGTTATAGTTCCTGGAGGAAGTTCTGTTAAGCCTGCATCAGCTATTAATGCTGTTACTAGGCCCAGTTCCTCGGCATCCTTTTTAATCTTAAGTATTTCGTCTAAAGATTTAACTTTAACAACTATTTTCTTCTGACCTTGAGATCTCCAAATGTATACATTTTCTCTACATGTGGACATCTCAAGACATTTCATAACGGCCTCTACAGCAGCATGTGCCACCTGGACTGCTAACTTGCCTTTACTCATCTTTATATCAGTTCTAATAACTATTATTTGTTTGTATTCTCTCTTCATATCAAACCCATAATAATTGCAGAGTTACACTCTATCAAGCTTATATTCTCGCTCCCCATATACATGGAAAACGGCGGTGACACTAATAATGAGTGTAACAACTTTACCAGTAATCCATGAAGCAGCACCCATAAGAATCTGTACATGTTGTAAAAAAACAATAACACCTTACGAAAAGGCAACTAGCTTTAAATGTCCAAACTGTGGCATTGTAGTAATATGGCGTTGCCAAAGGTGTAGAACATCAAATGTACCCTATAAATGTCCAAACTGTGGGTTTGAAGGTCCTTAAAGGTGATCGATCTATGACAGCAGCTGTTTTAGTAGTTATAAGGGCTTATCCTAAAGAGCTCCTCAACAATTTTGATGATCTAGTAACAGAAATAGATGCAAAACTTAAAGAAAAAGGCTTCACATTAATGAAGTGGGAAGCATCTGAAATAGCCTTTGGCTATAAAGCCCTAGATCTCTATATAATTATGCCAGAAGAGCAAGAAGGGGGTACTGACATAGTTGAAGAGACTATAAAGAGCGTTAATGCTATAGATAATGTTGATGTTATTTATCTTACAAGGCTCAGCACATAAGGTCTAGGTAAAGTGTTTACAAAAAGAAAAATTGCGTTTAAAATTATTGAATACCTCAAAAGTAAAGTGAAAGCTACAGACAAAGAATTGTATGAATTATTATCTAAGGAATTCAATATCTCTTACAATCAACTGTTATCACTTTTAATGCAACTTGAAATAGAGGGTATTGTAACAGTATACGAAGGCAAAGATTACATAGTCATACTTAAAAAATTTTAGGTTCTTAACGCAAAATATTATTAGTAATCTACGGAATACCTCTGTGGCGAATATTAATGGGTGTTAATCTAAGAGATTTAATTACATCTAGCTGTCGTCAAGAAATAGATGATCTAAGAATTCTTGCACGAAAGGTCATCGCATTAGATGCTTACAATGCTTTATATCAATTCTTAGCCGCAATAAGGCAACTTGATGGAACTCCTCTTATGGATAGCAAAGGTAATATTACAAGCCACTTAAGCGGACTATTCTATAGAACCATAAACCTTGTAGAAAATGGTATAAAACCTGTTTATGTATTTGACGGTAAACCACTTGAAATTAAAAAACAAGAATTAGAGAAAAGACGTATAAGAAAAGAAAAAGCTGCTGAAATGGCGGCTAAAGCATATAGCGAAGGTGTAATCCATGAAGCAGCTAAATATGCTGTACAAGCAATATACCTTACAGAGTCTATGGTTAGAGATGCTAAGAGATTGCTTGATGCTATGGGTATCCCCTATGTGCAAGCACTAAGCGAAGGTGAAGCTCAGGCTGCCTACTTAACAAAAAAGGGGGTTTCATGGGCTACAGGTAGTCAGGATTATGATTCTCTCTTATTTGGTTCCCCAAGACTTATACGAAATTTGACTATAACCGGGAAGAGGAAACTCCCAGGTAGAGATATCTACGTAGATGTGAAACCAGAATTAATAGAATTAGATAAAATACTTAAAGCTTTGGGAATAACATTAGATCAATTAATAGATGTAGCGATATTAATTGGCACAGACTATAACCCCGATGGCGTAGAAGGTATTGGGCCTAAAACAGCGCTACAACTGATAAAAACACATGGATCTCTTGAAAAAGCTCTACGCATTTTACCCAACGCAAAATTTCCAGAGGATCCTCTTAAAATAAGGGAGTACTTCTTAAAGCCTCCCGTGATAGACGTAGATAAACTTGAATGGAACGACCCAGATAAGAATGCTATAGTACAGATATTGGTAAAAGAACACGATTTTTCACTTGATAGAGTAGAAAATGCTTTAAAACGATTTGAGAAAGCATATCGAGAATATTTAAGAAGTGCTCCTACATCACTCGATCAATGGTTTAGACGATCAAGAAGTTAACTTAGTAGCTTTAGTCAGTAGCTAATTTTAATTCTATATACTTCATTATATATAGAGCTCAATAAATTTTCTAATACATCTATCCTTAGAGGCAATAGTTTTGCATCAGATTTAGGTATTCTAACAATGTGTTGCACAGAACCATCAGGAGTCCATACACTATCTATTCCTTGTATACGAGCAGGTGATATGAGTTGCAGTATAAACGACTTGGGATCCGATGTTTTTTGCACGATTCTTATCTTTAACCCCAATTTTTCCTCTAGTGCTTTAGCTAACCTAATTATGCTAAGCCTTGAAACAGTTTCAGGTATATCTAGCACTACTATGACTGCGGAATCAACTTTATAGCTTTTAATATAACTTGCATTTTTAAGGAATTTAAAGTTGCTATCATTCTCAAGCTCCAGAAGATGCTTCATGATATCAACTTCTATTTCTGAATGTTCCCCACCTTCAATTATTCTTCTACACCTCGGACATAACACACCACTTCTAACACATATAACATCCAATGGTATTCTCATTCTTCTACAGTCCCCCAGCAATCTTCTCAATTTACTAGGTATTTGATTCCTCTCGACATAGCCTTTCTAGACGTTCAGCTTATAAATTTAAGTCCTCTAATAGTGATACGAAAGTCGCAATAGTGTTGCATAAAAGTGTGAAATGCCATGCCTTTAGCTGATCCTGAACTAATAAAGATCGTAGAAAAAAGGCTACTTAATAAAAAGGTGTGCAGAAATTGTGGGGCATTAAATCCACCTTCAGCTACTAGGTGTAGAAGGTGTAAAAGCGATAATCTAAGACCTAAGAAGAAGGCGTTACCTGTAAAGAAAGGCTAGGTGTTTAGAAACGTATACGCTTAAACACATAGCTAAAGCTTTAACACAGTTAAGAGCGTTCAACATAGATGGTGTAATAATTGGTAGCACATGCATCGACATAATATTAGAGAGGCCTAGCGAAGGAGATATAGATTTGTTCGTAACATCTCTAAGTCCACTACTCGAAGAAACTAGGATTAGGCAAATAGCGTATATGCAAGGATGGCTAACAGGTACAACGGATCTCGGTACACCATCTATTACTATGAATATCGACGATACCGAAATAACAATAGAGCTTTACGAAAACATAATGGATTTCTATATACCGATTGAAGCTCTAGACCTATGTAAGAGAAGCATTGATATAAATAACACCAGTGTATACTATGTAGCACCAGAATGCTGGATAGTATTCAAAGCACGCAGAGGCTCGGGCAAAGATATCGCTGAACTATCAATGTTAAAGTACATGGTAGAAGAAGGTTCAATAAATATAGATAAATCGTTGATTGAAGGTTTACTTGCTTTTTATGAAGAGGATAAGCATTACATAATAGATAGATTAAGAAGCGTTAAACTAATATAAATCTCATCACGTGTTGATCTAAAGAGTTGCAAATTGCTAAGTACATCCAAGTAGTATTCGTTAAATTGAATCCTTTGTAACAAGCTTAGAAACACAATCAAATTGAATCCTTATAACTTTTGTAATGTAGGGTAAAATAATGTGTATAAATGTGTATAAGTTAGCGATAGTGGGCCCGCGGGGATTCGAACCCCGGACCTCCGCCTCGTAAGGGCGGCGTCCTACCAGGCTAGACGACGGGCCCACACTATTTACTACGCAAATAATATAACCAAGGATTTAAGTTTATCTGCTTCTTCACATGTTTATCGAGTTTATTATTGTACACTTATTATAGAAAATCAAGAGCTAAAAGTGGAGCCGGGGCCGGGATTCGAACCCGGGGATTAACGGGTCTCTTCGCTGAGCGGATCGCCGGAAACCACTGCAGCCCGCCGCCTTAGACCTCTCGGCCACCCCGGCTCATGTTATGGTGTAGTGCCGCCGGGGGGACTTGAACCCCCGACTTCCCGGTATCTGACGACCCAGCTTCTTCAAACTTTCTTCAGCCGGGCGCTCTCCCAGCTGAGCTACGGCGGCATTCATATAGTGTTAACTTTACTGCAAATTTAAAATCTTTTTACACGTTAGCGTTTCTAGTCTATGAAGTCGCTGGTTTGTACTTTTGTTGGTATATACGTGTCCATGAGGAAGTAAAGACCTTTGCCTGTTAACGCCTCTATTTCCAGTTTACTATGCTTCTCTAGAAATATGTTTATCTCTTTAACCCATTTCTCTGTTTTAAACCATTCATAATTTAGTAACTCTTGAGCTCTTTTTAAGTCTGTTTTCTTTGCCTTAATTATGAAGTTTCTGCGTTCAGCTTCACTCAAATACGGTTTTTTGTTTCTATCCCCGAAGATATCTGTCATGCTAACGCCTAAGAACTTAGCTGAGGGTGTTGCCAATCTTTCAGATTCGTAGGATAGAGTGATAGAGCCTATCTTAAATACGCTGTATATGTACCATCCATAAGGATCTGCATCCGTCAATATATATACAGGAAGCTTCAATTCTTCGCTTAGTCTACGTAAAAATCTCCTCGTAGCTCTATCCGGTTGACCTGCACTCGTAATTAATATAGCTTTGTATTTCTTCCAAAAACCTGCTCTATGTAATTGCTGAAAAACAGCATCCTTTTCTACAACTAATACGAACTCTGCGTTTACATCTAGGAACTCTATAAGATCAGGTGTAGGTTCTATAGCGTACGCACCGTGACCCATCTTGCTTAAATCTATAATATCATCCCCAGACCTTATCCTCATATCTCCTACGACCTTACCTTTCTCCTTACTTAGAATAAGCATATCTTCCCTTAGAAGACCTACATAAACCTCTATATCCCTAAGAACTGCGTCGCTTTCTTTTTGTTCATCCCATGTATTCTCTTCCTCAATGGTTCTTCTATATGATCTATAACGAATTGTATGTTTACCTCTGTAGTAGAGATCTCTTATTGTTGGGTACTCATTATTCCTAAGTGCTTCGTAAATGATTTTGCTTAAAAGAAGTGTTTGCATGAATTTCCTAGATTCGCGAACATCTAAGAACCTCCTTTCGAAAACCTCGGGTCCCAGAAGTAGTAACTTTCTCTCTTTATCATATATTGTATTAGATAAAGTTCTCTTAGGTATAATCATCCGGGGCTCTTCATCGTTTAATACGGTTTTTGCAAGCTCAAAAAACCTCTCCTTCAACCTTTCGGCTGCTGCTGTCCTTGCTTTCTGATCTACTTTAGACGTAAACGTTATTTCTGCCAAAGCTTACACCCATAGCTACTCAGTAAACACAACAATATCTCTTATAGACGATATAGATTTGAGTACCTCTCCATACTTAGCTTTAACCATCTGGAAAAGTTTGTCCTCAAATATGCTAGCATCAACTTTTTCCGGATTAGATGACGCGAAAACAGCTAATGCTGAAGCAATTTCAGGGATGTACTTTAGTATTGAATATGCCTTCCTCATGGCCTCCTCTTCCCTCTGCTTCTTTGCCAAGTACTGTTTTAGGGATCTAGCAACATGCCTTATACCTTCCTCTATCTCATGCTCAAGTACAGGTACGTCGGCTATACTCTCCTTCCCAACACCTTTATATGGTATCTTAGTTCCACACACATGAACTAATATAGCTATTGGAGCTGGAAACTCTATTTCGTAGTATCTCCAGTCTATGTTTTCCGATACAACTTTCCAAGAAACATCGCTTTTCTCATCGTATAGTAGTGGAATTTTGTTAGCATATCTGAGAAGTATAGGTTGTTCACAAGGTTGTATTGCCCCTCCGTACCCAATACCTACCTCAACTATCAATGCATGGCCTTCGTATACAACAGGTTTCCTAGTTACACTATCAACAAACTCTGGTTTGAGTATCTGTTTAAGACCTATCTTTATCAATTCAGCTCCTATAGGTGAAAGATGATCAGCTCTTGGTTTTCTAAGCTCATTGAATTCCCTTAATGCTTTAACCAGCTTTTCTATATCTTCAGACGTGAGATCTTTAACGTTCGTATTAGGGTTAAAACCGTGGAGCTGAAGGAACCTCTGTGCCGTAACCTCTCCTATTCCCTGGAACTCTATAGCTAAAAACTCTGCTAGATTGCTTACCTTAGTCTCTGATATCATTGTCTTTAGCATCTCTACGTCTACGCCATGCGGATGAGGTTTCATCTCCTTAGGAGGTGGGGGAACTTTGTCTACAACCCTAGGGTATACGTATATCTCCCCTTCAGGTGATTTGAAGGTTATATCGGCATAAGGGGTTACTATCGCTGTTCTCCTTATATAGTCTATTACTTTTTGCTTAGCTCTACCCCAATCACCTTCAATAGATACCCGGACAATAGTTCCATGCCAATTTGTATTGTTTAGACTTACAGCTTTGTGTATAATAATGGGTTTGTTTTCCTTTATATCTATAGCTACTTTATACATGTACACCTTTTTAGAGCCTATAGTAGCTGATATGATTTCTGCTGGTTCACCTACGGTGATTTGACCATAGAGAACGACCATTTTTGCCCCTAATCCAAAAAGACCTCTTGATTGACGTAATACATATTTAGAGCTAAAAAGAACTCTGCCAAAGGCTTCAGGTATATATTCCCCAGGTATACCTATACCGTTATCCTTTACTGTTACCCGATATACAAAGGGTTTTTCTGTATGCTTATCTATAGAAATCTCTATGTTAGGAAGAATCCCGTGCCCATCTGTAGCATCGAGCGCATTTTCCACTAACTCTCTTACTGATTGATACAACGCTCTCGCAGGATTTGAAAAACCCGCTATCTCTTTATTTCGATAAAAGAATTCTGCAGGACTTATACTTCTAAACTTCTCCGGGGTAGTTGCACTCATCTTGGTACTCCATTAACAGCTATTATATTAGCTATTTTTACCTAAGTAAATAACTAATCTTTCACAGATCCTATAAATAGTGTTACCTTAGATCACTACACATTTATAAGCCTAGCGTAAATAAACATTTCTTTACGTAAATACGCTAAGTAGTTACTAGAATATAATACTGTAAGCTATTATAGGTAATACTATGGTTGCATCGGCATATATGACAACTTTCTTAGATTTTTCCTTAACTTTACCCCAGCTTATAGCTTCATGAGGTCTTGCGCCACTAAGCGAGCCATCCCACTCTACAGCTGTGGTTATGTAAACCACGTATTCTAACCCCTCTTTGAATTGAGACCACCAAAGCGTATGATGCTTACTTATGCCTCCACCAATTATAAGTGCGCCTAGACACCTGGACCTGAACACAATATCTGCTAGCTCCTTTTCATCAGCAAATACATCTACGTCAAATTTATTGAACTGCTTAAACATAAACAGCGCTGTACCAAAGGCACCATCTAGGAAACCCGGTACGTATACAGGTATATTAGCTCTATAGGCTGCTCTAAGGATTGAGTATTCATCTTCTATCCTTCTACCTAATTCGTATAGTAATTCCCTTACGCTCCACACCTTACCCGGATAGCTTGCTACTAACTCATTTAATGTACTTCTAATGGTTTTCTCTATTATATACCCATAACTCTCAACAGGTATAAATATGTTTCCTAACCTATGTATATTCCTACGATGAAGCTCAACATCATTTGCATCAAAGAAACCCCTAAGGTATGTACCGCCGAAACTCTTAGCTATATCATGATCTATAGCACCACATGTAGTTACAACGACATTGAATACTTTATTCTCTATCATCTGCGCTAAAATGCCTCTAACACCTGTAGCCACAATATTACCGGTGAAGCTGATAAACCTTGTATCGCACCTTTCTTTCATTTCCTTGAGGACTTGAATAGCCTCATATACGTGGCCCGCCATAAATCCATGGATATCCTTGTACACATTCACTAGATCGTTTATATCCATATTCTTCCAAAGCTTAACATCTTTAACTTTCTCTATGCTCAAAATTCTTACCCACCTGAGGTAAGGGTCTTAGAAAGTGTATCAAGTGGTACAACTTTTTGAGTCCATTTCTTCATATCTCTAACGGAAGCTACGTTGGATTCTAATTCTTTCTTACCAACGATTACTATGTAGTCTACAAAATTCTTAGACGCATACTCTAGCCATTTACTTAACTTAGTTGGCGATGTTATTTCGAATTGAACATAGATATTGTTCTTTCTAAGTTCTTTAACAAAGTTATACACCCTAGCGTATACTTGAGGTTCATCTGTAAGTAGTAGAAAAAGTATTCTTATACACTTACTTACTGGTAATTCACTTCTATTACTAGCTAAAGCCAGCATAGTTCTTTCAACACCTATAGCAAACCCTGTTGTAGGGAGATTTTCACCTCCATATACTTCTGTTAAATTATCGTATCTGCCACCTCCAGCAATACTTATTGGAAACCCTGGCACTATTACCTCAAATATTATATCAGTATAGTACGCTATGCCTCTTGCAAAGGCAGGCTCTACTACTACATCCACCCCTATACCTCTAATCATGTCTAAATACCTTTCCAGAGTTAGTATATGTTTTAATAGCGATTCAGAATTATTACTTAACCTAGCCAAAATCTCTTTCATAACGACAACTTTATCGCTAGGTTCCTTTATAGAGGCTAACTCCTCTATAACCTTAGACTCTTCATAAGCTCCTTTATTTATTAGTAGTTCTACAGCTTTGCTGTATAGACCCTTGTCTAAATAGTGTAGGAATCTATCTAGTTCAGCACCATCTATACTTAATCTTTTTGCTAATTCTCTAAATATAGCTATATTGTTCACCTTATATTTCCTACCCTTAAGACCTATTAAGTCGTAGAATTCTTCTAAGATTTCTATAAGCTCTACGTCGTAATGAAGTCCTTCTGCTCCTAGGATTTCTACACCTGCTTGAGTAAACTCTCTGTACCTACCAAACTGAGGTTCATCATACCTGAATACATTACCAACATAGTAAACTCTTATTGGTTTAGGCAGGTGCCTCATTTCTTTTAAGTAAACCCTTATAACACTAGGGGTTATCTCGGGTCTAAGTGCTACTTCTCTCCCCGCTTTATCCTTGAAAACAAACATCGACTCTCTTATTTCTTCACCAGACTTTAACGCAAATAACTGAAAACTTTCAATTGTAGGTGTTTTTATCTCTTTATAACCAAATTTTTTAACAGTATCTACGAACGATTGTATTATCCACGAAAGTACCTCGCTTTCAGGAGGGGTATAGTCCTTGAACCCCCGTAAAGGTTCATATGGTATCTGCGTACATTTCACCTCCTTTCAATCTTTGGGAAATCCATTTTGTTTACCTCGTAGTATGTAATCTCGCCATTAATGTCGACTACCGCTATAATTAACCTATATTCCTGCTTAATAGCCTTGTCTACAATTATATACAAGTCTTCAGCAGATATGTATGAGTCTTCATCGAGTACATAAACCTTGGTTTTCTCGTCAGTAAGCAGAAGTTCTCTGTTATTCTCTCCAACACTAACTTTTTTACCTCTTTTCACCAAATCATGTAAAACAATAAAAGCTGAAAAAACATCTACATCATTTATGGATTTCACCAAATCTTCAAATAATATTTTTTCACCTCTTTCGTTGTATACCTCAGCTTTACCTGTATAAACCAAATGAAATAGAAGGGGTAATGGTATTTCTCTTCCTTCAATTAATCCGTATTTCTCGACAATACTCTGGGGAACGCGTATAGCGTAAGCTTTTCCGTTAACATACTTAGCTACGATATTGTTAATCATGACGAACCCTTATCATTGACTTATAACTATGTATTCAGCTTATCTCTTCATATGATTATGTGTGCTTTATAGAGCTAGTAAGAATTTAATTTGCACTTTGGATAAACTTCTACGTAGGTTTAAGATAGGGTGTGAAGATGGGTTTATATCCTATTAAAATTAAAGCTCTAGAGTGGGTTAACGGGAAAGTTAAATGGATTAACACAAAACTTCTACCCGAAATCGAAGCATATGAAGAGAGCGGCAACTACGAAAGAATAGCTAAAGCAATAGAAGATATGGAGATCAGAGGTGCTCCAGCTATAGGTGTAGCAGCAGCACTTGCCGTAGCTGCAACTATATACAACACTTCATCGGCTGACGTAGACCATGTTAAAGCATTAGCATTTAAAGCTATAGATAGACTGCGTAAAACCAGACCTACAGCGTATAACCTATTTTGGGCTTTAAAGCAAATGGAAGAGGTGCTCAACAAAAATTATGCTGATGTTAATGAGCTTAAGATTGCGGTAATTAGTAAAGCTCTCGAAATCTATCAACAAGACATCGAAATTAATACACGTATAGGTGAATTTGGAGAAAAACTCGTAGATGATGGGGATACTATACTAACCCACTGCAATGCTGGAGCTTTAGCTACTGTTGCCTTAGGCACCGCTCTAGCTATAATACGAATAGCTTGGTATAAAGGGAAGAAGATAAAGGTAATTGCAACGGAAACTAGACCCATGCTTCAAGGAGCTAGACTTACTGTATGGGAGCTAAAGAAAGAAGGAATACCTGTAACACTTATAACTGATAATATGGTTGGATACATAATGTATAGAGGGCTAGTAGATAAGGTTATAGTTGGTGCTGACAGGATATTAATTGATGGACATGTAATTAATAAAATAGGTACTTACACAATAGCTATAGCAGCTAAAAGACATGGCATTCCATTCTATGTAGTAGCACCTACATCAACCATAGATCCCTACACCCCTGTAGATAAGGTAATTATAGAGGAGAGAAATCCAGAAGAAGTAAGGAAAGTTCTAGGGAAAATCAATATAACAGTAGAAGATGTAGCTGTATACAACCCTTCATTCGATATAGTTCCACCAGATCTTGTAACAGCAATTATAACCGAGAAAGGTATTGTTAAAGCTCCCTATACAGTAACCATCAAGAAAATTTTAGGCATAAAATAACATACAATTTTTGTACCATGTTTTCTAGCTATGCTACGCTTAACTTTGTTTAACTTTTAACTATCTTCAACGCATATTTCTAGTCAGATCTTGGTTATCTATGCTTTAGCTTAGATATAATCTCTGAAGCTTTTTTAATATCCTTCTCAACTATGGTACCCGTGACAATTATATCTGCTCCAGCTTTTGCTAACATTAGAGCTTTCTCTGGATCTCTAATACCGCCTCCAACGATAACTACCATGTCTTCTACAACTTTCTTAACCATTGAAACCATTTCTGCTGGTACACATTTTCGTGCACCAGAACCTGCTTCAAGATACACAAACTTCATACCCATGTACTTGGCCGCTAAAGCATATGCTGCTGCTATTGCTGGTTTATTTCTGGGGATAGGTCTAGCCCTACCCATGAAGCTTACAGATGTATTAAAGGATCCTATTATAATGTAGCCTGTAGGTAGAACCTCGAGCTTAAACCTCCTTATTATTGGGGCAGCTACTACTTGAGCCCCTACAACGTAGTAAATGTTGTCAGAATTAAGTAGTGATATGAATAAAATAGCATCTGCGTAAGGCGATATACCTGCTATACTACCGGGGAAGAGTATTGACGGTCTATCGAATTCTTCAATTAGTTTAGCTATTGCTGTAACATCATCGCTATAAACTTGTAGGCTTCCCCCAATCAAAATAGCATCTGTTCCAGCATCAACAACAAGTTTAAGTATATTCTTTAGATCTTCAGTAACATGTATTTTCTCTGGGTCTACTAATGTAAAGTGAATTTTTTCGCCGTTTTCAATTAAGTTAACTATATGTTTAAAAACTCTACCTCTCCATTTCATAATGCTCTAACCAACACTTATAAAGTAAATTTAAGCCTACCTTAATAACTTTCTAAGCATTATAGAGACTCCCTCAAAAATTATCTCCTCTACTACCTTAGCTAAGGTAGAATAATCCAATTCTACTTTCACAAGCTTATTCTGTTTTTCAGCGATCTCAAACCCAATAACGTGATAACATGGAGTTGAACGAGATTTGCCAATGTAATTTATCACAAAATCATCGCATGTACAAAGTTTACAAGGTGAAACAATGTAATCTCGTTTAACACCCTTAAACACATATACGACTAAACCTTGAGAACTTAATACAACAAATCTCTTCTTAGCTAAAGCCTCTAAAATTCTATCATATCCCTCAAACATTTTCAAGATATTTTCTGAGCACAAATTCTCCATAAAATACCTCTCATAAATAAAAAGTTAAAAACAATTTAATAACTCTTACAGTATATACCTTAAATTGAAGAGGTGCCAGCGTATGTCGAGCCGTAAAAAACGTCAGGGACCATCTATAGCAAGCTACGTAGGTCTAGTAAGATTTTACGAAGAAGTAGAAGAAAAGATAAAAATTCCGCCATATGTAATACTACTCTTAACATATGTAACCGTAGTAATTGTACTTATCTCAAGAATTTTAATCAAACCATAGACAGTATAAATGTAGATAATTACATCCGAACTCTCCACCTACCACATTTAAACTTATAGACCTCTGATCTATATCAATGTTTATTAATTTTATAAAGAGTATATCTAATATTGCCAGAGCCCGACCCGCAGACAACTACGGAGCTTATGCTCCGAGGAAACACCGTCCTCTGTACGGAACCAGAGCCCCGCAAGGGGCCAGGGTAATACCTGGGCTCCGGCACAGAAACGACATGTCCGCGAACCGATGAGGATGATGCGGTGAGGTTCCCTAGGTAACTAGGGGACAGAACCCGTTGACGAGGTTTGCGGGAGCAGTGAAACGGCCGTCCTCTGGAGAGTAAGGATCCAGCCCAGTGAAATCCGTATGAGGGCTGGGAACCCGCTAAGCCTAATGTTGTCTAAGACAGAAGACGGGTTATTGCGGGTCGGGCTCCAGCAACAACTTTTCTACAGGAAACACAAGGGTCAGTAATATCCTGAAGAAATACAGTATATCGAATTGAATGGTATGTTGTTTTAGTTCTAGACCCCACCACAACTTTTGTAATATTGATTAAGATTTCTGTAATACAGATTTGTATTACAGTTTGTATAAAGATTATTTGGTCAATACTAATATATCTTGAAAATTTTATTAAACGGATTTAATTTTATAATTGAATATAAAATTGTATCGTATATTGTTACACCACTTCTACAAGAAGTTAAGGGGTCTGTAAGTTAGTGGGATAATAGTGTTCTCTACAGGAACCAACGGGGTTCAATAATTTTGGAGACCACGCTTAGCGGTTTTGGTTTAAGATGTGGATGCGATATTTTTTCTTTTCCATATCGTTGAAGAGGCTTAATTAGGTGTTTTTGCTCTGATGGCGGAGGTAAATAAAGTCTTTTATCAATCATTCGCATTATTTCTCTACATTCTGGTTGCAGCGAATATGACGTATATCCACAATATGGACATTTATAACCTTTGCCAAAACCGCTTTTTGTCATTCTTTTACTGCACAATGGACAACGAGGTGCGTTGCATTGATATAATTTGGATAGCTTAACAATAACAAGTTTTTCTACATGAAAGCATGGCACATCTTTCCATGGTTTTACATGTCCTTGCACAACTATTTCATCGCCTATGGTAAGTTTTTTAGCTATATTATCTAACTTAGAAGGTTTAAAGAATACTAAGTCTATGGACCCAGTTGTATCACCAGCTCTTAGGATAACATGTCCTCCATGAATTATAACAGGTCTACTAAGCACCCTTATTTTAAGTTTTGCTGTTCTATACATTCTTAACTCATTTACATTTCTAACTATTGCATGTGCATCTGTAGCTTGATTAGACCTGAATAAAGTCCATGCAGTAATAGGTTCACATGTTTTTACAATGTTTAGTGCTTTAATTAATTCATCTACATAATCTCCTCTTATACCGTAGAGTACAGGATCAAAGCTATGAGGCGCTATAAGTATTTTACCTGTTTCAGGGTCTATGTTATTGAAAGTTGATGTATGTAGTAATTCATCTAATTTTATAACCGACTTAACGTCTAAGCAACGAGGTTCTAGGTATTGTTGAGTTGATCTATATGTAATTAATTCGTAGGTGTAGTCAGAATCATGTTTGATCCAGCCTATTGCGGCGGCTGCCCCTACTATCCCTCTTCCATAAAACGACTCAACAATGAATACATTGTTTTGGTTTTTTATTCTACTTAATGCAATATCATAGGGTATAACATCGGTTAAAGCTAGTATATATATTTTGTGGAATACGTTAGGCAAAGGATCTAAAGCTATAATAACGCCAGGGTTAACTCCTAGCTCACTTACCTCTATGTTTAATGTAGTGCTTAGTTTTTCGTAGTAACCCATTAATATTTTTTCTGTTAATTCTATTATTTTATCTATGTAAGTACAAGGGATTTCTACCCGTAGTGCTATAGCTCCATTACCACGCGTTTTCCAAGGAATAGAAGGATTCAATCTTACTAAGTTTGGGTAATCAAGTAAATGCAGCGGTATATATTTAGCTAATTCGTTAAGAAGATATGTTGAAGCATGTGTAGTACAGCCATAGAGATAGAGGTCGAAGTCGTCTAACCCTATATGAACTACGCATTTTTCTTCGCTAGAGGTTGTCATGATTATGCTATGCTTTAACGTCTGTTGAAACCACTATCATAGTTATTGTAGATTTAACCTTAGGGATTTTCCTAATCTTTGAGGTTATTATATCCTTGAGTTTCTCAACATTATCAGACTCTATCTCTATGAACAGATCGTATATACCATAAACTAAGCTAACATTTTTAACCCCTTCTAAATTTTTTATAGTCTCAAATACCTCTTCTTCTGCTCCTACCTCAGTATTTACCAGTATTAATGCCTTCGGCAATGCGCTATGCACCCAAGGTTATACGTTGTATAGGGTATAAAAACGTAGTTGAGTATACAGCTGACGAGAAAGAGCATAAACTCTGTGAATGATAGACATGGAGATCAAGATATATGTGTTAACCAAAGGTGAAGATTTACCGGATATGTGTACAGCTGAAAAACTCATTAAGAAAGGTCTAGCAATCCGTATAATGAGATTAAAAGAAATACCACCTTGTAGCATAGTCTTAAATCCATTTGCGGAAAGCTATGTTAAATATAGCGATAGAGTTTACATAGAAAAATGTGGGGTGACGGCTGTAGATGTTTCGTGGAGAAAAGGTGTTGGTATGCTTAAGTCAATTAAACGAGGAGTTCAAAGAGTACTACCTCTATTAATAGCAGCGAACCCTGTTAACTATGGAAAACCGTTTAAACTAAGTACAGTAGAAGCAATTGCGGCTACTTTGTATATAGTAAACTTTAGAGGATTAGCATTAGAGGTTCTAGGTAGCTTTAGGTGGGGTGAACAATTTATTGCATTGAATAGAGATAAACTAGAGGAATATGCAAAAGCATTAACAGATGAAGAAATAGAGTTAGCTCAAATAAAATTATTCAACATCGATAGAAACTCCTTAGGAAATAAAAAGCTAATTGAGTTACTACATAAAATGATTCTACATCACAAAGAGTAAATTAAGACACAACTCATATCTAAATACTATTAAATACATCAACCGAAAATCACAATTAATTCAGCTGTACAATAAATACCACGAATAGAGTACGTAATTAAAATTTTTAGAAGAGTTGAAGAAGCATTATTCAGCAAGCTAATAAAGGGATATTGCAAATAAATTTAAATCCTCAATACTACTAAAACATAGCGAATAACAACATAAGAAGCAGATGGTGTAAACTGAGCTAAGCAATGATGCGTAAAATGTCTAGAGCTATACATCCTCTAGTGGGCCCGTCGTCTAGCCTGGTAGGACGCCGCCCTCACGAGGCGGAGGTCCGGGGTTCGAATCCCCGCGGGCCCATATCTAAATTAATTTGTTTAGCTGTAGTATAGAATGTTGTTACCAAAATTCAGGTGATGGACTAACTTAACTTAAAAATACCTGTTATATTTACTGATGTAGATGATGATTAACGCAGGCCTAGGAGAGAAGATGATGGGACCCCTTTGGCTGAAGGCAGCAGCTCACCATTAATTATTGGTGTCATCTAGTTTAGGGACCATGGTTAGCTCTAGTATTTGTATATGAGTATTGCTTAACACAAATACGGATAACGTTGTTGCAATAGGGTTTCTATAGATAGACGAAGGAAAGCCTAGAATATTTCTTGTTATATTGTATGGATAGAACTCTAGCGAATATAGGTCTATAGTGTATTGGTAGGAATATACCCTTATGCTTCTAGCTGTAACTAGCCATACAGCAGATACCCTGGTTCGCGATTCACCTTGCCAAAACCTGAAGTATATTGTTTTATTGTTGTTTTGATGATCTTTGCAAGAATTGTTCGATACTGTTATGAACATATAGGAGGAATATTCTCCTCTTAACCCACCTTTGGGGATATAGTGTATGTAGAACCACCCTGTTTCAATTTCGCTTAAATCTATACATACATCCAAAACATAGTCATTTTTTGTAATATCCCAGTAAAGAGCAGAAGTATAGTCGTTGTGATCAACTAGATTGGATAAGTTATTAATTTTAACCCCGTTGTTTGCAAGTATAATAATATACTTACCTTCGTTTATGTCGCTAAAATCTGTGTTTACGTATATATTAAACGCTTGAAGCATCTCGTCTTCAGCTGTCGCTATAGCTACATGGTTAACAGGTACAGCATATACGTAGAAGTAGGTATTAGGTGCTATAACTCTTTTCGCTCTATAAGGAACATGGTTTACAGGATCAAAGCTTAGATAAGTAGGTGGCAACCTTTCGTAGCTCCAGTACTCTATATGTGAATAAGCTGTATAGTGTGTTTTATAGCCACAGAATACATTACCGTTAGCGGTCTCTATACAAACGGAATAAGCATTGTCGTATTTGTAGCCTAAATAGAAATCAATAGATTTTCCTGGAGCTACATAAGTATCAACTTTTTTAATGACTATGGTGCCATTCAATAACTTTACATACATTAACTCAATATAGCTCTTCCTAGGACTTCTATTGAAAATAGTAACGTTTCCGTCATTAAAAGCAACATCTATAACTTCCTTCATATTTTCAACAACTTCTACAGCATTTTTAGAGACACTATGTATAAGGCTTAGCCATTCCGATGCGACGTAAACCACGATTATGGTTAATGTTGCCAGAACAACAGCTCCTATGTATTCACTTTGTCCACGGATCATACGTTTTTACCTCAAGGACTACTACTTCAGAGTTTCCATTATATCCATGGACAGTTAAAGGAATACTGTTAGAAAGATAGAGGCAACTCCTGTTTATGTATAAAACTTCTACGAAGTTTTCATATACGATAGTTAAATTGATAGATTTACCAACTCTAAATATACATAAGTACTTAGTACTACTAAGCTTAACATCACCTGGAGTTCTATAGATGTTTCCACATATCTCGATACCATCTTCGATTACTAGTTTTAATGCTGATACATTATAGCATAGAGCATATCCATAGACGTAACTATGCTTAGGTTTATACACAAGGTATAGGTTTGATGAATAGGTGTATATATAGAGAGCTAGAGCAGATGAAATCACAAGTAGTACAGTAAAAGCAATGAATCCTGAAACACCTTTTAAGTACATGAATGTGCTGGTTCTAAGCATAGCTCACCCCATATAGAGCATAGCTAAAAAGAGGATTCAGATGAACACAAATGTATACAAATGTATATAACCCGTGTATACGTGTGTAGGCACTCACCTTATATAGGTGAACAATGCTTAACCAAGACATAGGATAGGTGAATTAAAACTATGTCTAACCTGAAAAAATTAACCCCATACATACTACTAACGCTATTGATAGCATCAATGGCATCTACAATGATAGTAACGTTAGCCCAAGTACCAGTTCAGATAGTAAGTGTAACCACACCTGCCTACCCAGGCGAACCTGTAGCAGTAACAATGGATATAGGTTTAGCAACAACAGTAACAGTAAGGCTATGCAATGATTCTGGATGCTCATCTGTATGGGCAGAACAAGTATTTGTACCACCAACAGCAGGGAGATACACGATAACATTAACACTTCCAGAGAGGCCAGCAGGTCTTGTAAACTACAACTCAACTTATAGGAGTGGATGGGTAGTTGTATACACAGTATTTGGAGGAGTAGCTCAACAATTCTTCATAGCCCCAAAGATAAGAGTTACACCTTCCTCAACTACTGTAGTACGATACGATGGTGTGGCGAACAATGTTAACGTTGAATTCCTAGGATTCGCTCCAGGAGATACCGTTACTACTGTAGTATTTGCAGGTCCAGCTACATACAATGTTGGTGTATCTGTTTCAATAGGAGGTGATGGTTACGGAAGTACATCTGTTAACCTACTAGCAATTACAGGACAGGGTATTCCTAGAGGAACATATAGGGTATATGGTCTTGGGTCTATTACGACTGATTTAAGGAGAGCTAAGAATGGAACAGTAGAGATAAGACCACAAGTAGTTATAACACCTACGGAAAGTAATGGTAGATGCGATGCCTCTGTATGCGATCTCGTGGCTATAACTATCACTGGCTATGGTTTTAGTCCTAGTGTCGCCATAGTGAGGATTGACCTCTGGAATATCAACTTCACAAATGTTAGATACACATTTACACCACCAACAGGTTTTGGTACCAATGCCAATGGTTACTTCACGTTGACAAATCTAAGACCATATACTGGGGGTGGAAGAGGAACCAACATGACAGCTGGTCTATATATACCTATAGTCTACGAAGCACCATTACCTAGAACGTTAACGAATACCTCAACAATAGCTCTTAGAGCAATAGGAACAGTTACCATATCAGAGACAGCAATCGTGGGTGCGCTTGGTACTAGAGCATCTATAAGAGCTACTTCATTTGTTGATGGAGCGCTAGATTACGTAGTTACAGCATCTAGAATGGCTTTTGTAAAGACTGAAGTGCTTAGAATAAACATTACATATGCCGGTAAGATATACCAGTTAGCAGCAAATATTGAAGGAAATATGATAAGATTTTCGCTATATAATATAACAACTATTCCATACGTAACATTGTTCTCTGGCACAGCTCCGACGACATATAACGCTGCCCTAGATGCTTACACAGCTAATGTGTCGTTTAACATAGTGCCGCTAAGTTATGACCTTACAGCACCTCCAACCCCAGGTGCCTACAGGTATTGGGCTACTTTCTATAACTATACTAACCAGATACTATTAGTATTAAGAGAATGGAGGTTTGCAGTTACTAGAGCTAACTTGACAGTAGTATATACGAATAGGGATACAGGTGTAACTGTCTCAAGGTTCTACGTATTTCCAACAAACATGAGCGTTACAGATACATCAATAACAATACCGACATTAAGATTTACAGATGCAGGGATTGAGTGGACAATAAGCTGGACATATACACCAACAACAGCTACTCTAACAGTTACAGGAAGACCTCTTGCTGGACCTAGCTTTGAATTCAGAAACGTATACTATATTGTAAGACCATTGCTAGTCCTTCTAACACCCTTACCGGTACTACCTGGACAAACAGTTACCATAGCGGCCTATGGTTATGCACCAGGTGCTTTCTGGAAACATATACCGCCAGGACAAGATGATAACTACCTAGATGTGTATTGGGAGAAAATAGTAAGATTAGCCACAGTTAAATTAGGTAAAGATGGTAATAGAACATTCACCGTAACAATACCGTCTGATGCGACATTCGGTGTACACTATATATGGGGTGTCGATAAATGGGGCTATGAATACACGCTGGCAATAATAATCGGCGCTAGAGCATACTATACAATAGTACCAGTACCACCATATACAGTACCAAAGGAACCTATAGTTAGCGCAGGTTACGATAATAGGAGAGTAATGGTATGCCCATGTCCAGAAACAATTGTGGGCTTAAGCTACTGTGCTAAATGCGTAACTTACGTTGGACGCTGTGATTACCTAGGTGATGAAATAAAGGTGGTTATATCAGGGGCTTCACCTGGAGAAACATTCACAATATACTTCGGAGGAACACCGATAAGAACTGTTAAAGCGAATGCTTCAACAGTTGAGGTATCCTTCATAGTGCCAACAGTACCAGAAGGCGATTATGTAATAGTAGCTGTTGGAACTGTTAGCGGTAGCATAACAATAACTGACTACTTCAATGGAACAAGGTTCATTACAAGACCTGTTATGGTTAGACCTAAAATATTACTCCTAGACTTAAGCAAATACTACTTACCGGTACTTGTTGGACCAGGATTCGTAAGAGTACTAGGAACAGGCTTTAGACCAGGTGTATCATTCGTTGGTATGTTAGTGAATAATACCGATGCAGCATTTGTACTCAATACACAGGTTCAGAGATGGAGTGCAGATGAAAGAGGTGTACTGATTAATACCTACAGCAAAGATATAGTGCCAGGTCTCTACATACCTGCTCTAGAGCCAGGAGCTTACGAGATAAAGCTCCTATATGTTGTAGGAAATGAAGTTAAAAGCACATTACCAGGTAGCGTATTCGTTATAAACAACTTAAGCAAGGTAGCAACGAAATCTGATATCGAAGCACTTAGGAGTGCTATATTAAGCAGATTAGATGCCATAGCAAGTGCTGTAGAAGCTGCACGCAGTGCAGCAGTTGGTGCTCAAGAAGCACTCGCACCGTTAAGGACCGCGCTTGAAAACTTAATTAATACTAGGGCAACTGAGCTAAAAACAGCGATTGATAGCCTTAGCAAGTTTGTATCCGCTAATATGGCTAACAAAACAGATATAAAGATACTGACCACGTCAATGACAACCGCTATAGCTGCAGTTACATCAGCTGTAAACAACGTAGCTGTAGCTGTAAGTGATCTCAGAACTGTAGTTGCAACAAAGAGCGATGTACAAGCGCTATCAGAGGTACTCAGGAAGCTAGATGTACTATCATCAGATCTAGACGAAGCCATAAAGACACTACAAGCTCTACAAACTGCTCTAAATGCATTGAAAGCATTAGAACCTGCTCTAGGTGATGTAAAGAACGCAGTAAATGACGTAAAGAGTAGTGTAGAGTCTGCACTTGCAGCATTATCGCAGGCAAGAAGCGAAATAGAGAAATTAAGAACAGATGTATCTGGTCTAAGAACAGATGTAACAGGGGTTAGAGCAGATATCGGTAATGTTGTAAGTATTGTAAACAGTGTTGGAGCTAGTATAACAGATGTTAGAACAGGTATCGATGCGATTAGATCTGATCTCGGAGCATTTAGAGCTGATACAGTAGGTAGATTAACGAATATTGATTCAAAGATAGTATCAGTCGACGATGGTGTAGGAACCTTAAGAACATTAGTTGTAGTAGCTCTAGTATTTGCTGTTATTGCAGCTGCAGCAGCTATATATGCAACAATAGCTATATCAAGAGCCCTAGCAAAATAAAGAACAATAATATCAAGCAAGTTAGATTTAACTAATAATATTTTTAGTATTTTTTAGTATATTTTTTGATTAACATACTATACTTTTCTTCCTGTTACAATGGATAAAAATTGTTCAAACACGCTAATAAATTTACTTGCTTGATCTTCTGTGTGGATTATCGAAGGCATTAAATGCGGCATATTAGCAGTCATATAGATTATGTTATTGGTTATCATATATAGATGTAGAGCTTTGTATACTTTCTCGTTCCACCTTATAATATAAGCTTCTCCTACATTCCTAGGCTTCTTTAAGGTAAAATGAATACCAATCATACTACCTACAGATGTTATCCAACAAATACGGTTGTAATCTTCACACACTTTATCTAACATTTTAGCTACATTACCCCATCGATTGTTAAATTCGTTATAGAGATAACTATTATCTGATAGATATTTTATTGTTGTATAGCCTGCTACCATAGTTATAATATTACCTGTGAAAGTACCTCCATGAAATACTCTTTGGCGAGGGTTCGGATACTTTATGTGATCTAAGAGCTGCATATACTCTTTTTTACCAGCAAATGCTCCTGCTCCTGGGTATCCACCGCCAATTATTTTGCCAAGTACAACTATGTCTGCACCAACATTGAAATATTCTTGGGCTCCTCCTAATGCAAGTCTAAACCCTGTTACAACTTCATCGAATATCAGCAAACTTCCATAGGTATCAGCTAGTTTTCTAACTTCTTTTAGGTAGTTAGGTTCTGGCTCTATAAAGCCTGCTCCAGGTACAGGTTCAATAAGTATAGCTGCTATATCTAATGCTTTAAGCACTCTTTCAAGAGCCTCGATATCGTTATAAGGAATAGCAATAGTATACTTGGTGAATTCCTCTGGAATACCAAGGGATTCAGGACCTACAAACGGTGGTGTAATAGATATGTGTAGCTGATCTAAAGATCCATGCCATCCACCCTCTATCTTAATAACATATTTTTTCTTAGTATAAGCCCGTGCAAGCCTTAATGCATACATATTTGCTTCTGTTCCACTATTACAGAACTTTATCATTTCAGCATTAGGTATAATTTTTGTTAAAAGTTCAGCGTATTCAAGTGCATGAATATTTTCAAAGCCTAGATGTGTACCCTGTTTAGAGATAGTATTTACTTTTTCTACTACGAAATCAGGTGCATGACCTAAGATTTGGGCTCCGTGCCCCATCCAGTAATCATCGTATTCATTTCCGTCGATATCCCATACCCTAGAACCTTTTGCTTTAACTACGTACAGAGGGTAAGGATCGAAGTACCTTATATGGTATGTAACACCTCCCGGAAATACCTTCAAGGCCTTGGTAAATAATTCTTTACTTTTCTTTGTTTTTTCTACATATACGCTAATAAGCTGTGACATATATTCATCAATTCGTTCACTTATACTTCTGTAATCGATCATAGTGTAACCTCAATAAATATTCAAAATTTCGAAGATAAAGTTAGCCTATCTTCTGTTTATTTAAAGAAAACCTTATTAATTCTAGATTTCTGGTAAACTATAAGCAAAGGATACTGTGGAGAGCTACGCTAATAATCATAGAATAGAATATCTAGCAAATATAAATAACTATTTGTGTATCGCTTCAAGATCAGTTTGTAATTTAATAAAGATTCTAAAGGTGCTATAATGCCTCTGGCTGTAATTGTTGGAGGATTCTTCGGCGATGAAGGTAAGGGTAAAGTAGCTGGGTACCTAGGCTACATAGATAAACCTAATATAGCTGTTAGAGTAGGCTCCGTAAATGCTGGTCATACTGTTGTTTACAGCAACAAAGTTTGGAAACTCAGAATAGTACCATCGTTCTTTATCAATAAAACTACAAAACTATTAATTGCTGCAGGAGCGCTTGTTAACCCCAGTATTTTGTTCAAGGAGATGGAGGAAACAGAGACAAAAGGTAGGTTATTACTAGATATGCATACAGGTATTATAGAGGATAAACATATAGAGATAGAGAAATCAGATGAATTCCTATCCAAAATCATCGGGTCAACGCTTCAAGGGGTAGGTGCTGCAGCAGTTGATAGGGTCCTTAGAAAGCTTAAGCTTGCTAAAGATATCGAGGCATTAAGAGATATGCTGACAGATGTTGCACTAGAAGTTAACGAAGCCATAGACCGAGGCGAAATTGTCTATATAGAAGGTGTTCAAGGTACATTTCTAAGCCTTTACCATGGTACATACCCTTATGTAACTAGTAGAGATACAACAGCTTCAGCATTTCTATCTGAGGTAGGCGTAGGCCCTAAGAAGGTTGACCAAATTATAGTTGTATTCAAATCATATATTACCAGAGTTGGTGGAGGACCTCTAGAGAATGAACTATCGGTAGAAGAGGCTAAGAAACTAGGTTTACTCGAAATAGCTACTGTCACCGGAAGAATAAGACGTGCTGCACCATTTAACTTAAAATTAGCGAAAAGAGCAATAATGCTTAACTCTGCAACGCAGATGGCATTAACGCGTCTCGATTCCTTATTTAAGGAGGACTATTGTGTAAAAGAATGGCATAGGTTATCCCTCAAAGCTCGCAACTGGATTGAAGAACTTGAAAATGAATTACGGACTCCTGTAACCCTAATTAGTACAGGCGAAGATATTTTGTGTACTATTGATAGGAGAAGAGAACTAGGTTTATGGTGGAGACAATGAGCAAAAGTTATGATGTAGTTATAGTCGGTGGTGGTGTAGCAGGTCTTTTTGCAGCACATGAATTAGCCCAGTACAGTAGTAATAAACTTCGTGTAGCACTACTCGAGATGGGCTCTAAAAACCCATCTAGATCATGCCCTATGCTAAACATAAAGAGATTGGTAAGAGATAAAGAGTGTATCATGTGTAACCCATGCAATGTTTTATCAGGTATAGGTGGAGCTATAACCTTCAGCAGCGGTACTATGAATCTTAGGCCCGACATAGGAGGAGACCTTGATAAGCTGCTAGGTAGCTGGGAAGAAGCAGAAGCTCTTATTCGTTACGTAGATTCTGTGCTTGTAAAATTTGGTGCACCAAATAACCTGTACATGATAGAATATGAACAAGCATCTGAGCTAGAACGCTTAGCTGCAAAAGCTGGTGCTAAATTTATACCCACACCCCAGAGATTAATAGGTTCAAACAACATGCCCAAGGTTATAGCTAATATAGTCAGATTCTTAGAGGATAGAGGAATACAAATAATAGAACGAAATACAGTCGAAGATATTCAACCTAATGGATATAAATATGTATTAAAAACAAGTACGGGCTTTTTGGAGAGTAAATACGTAATCATCGCACCTGGCAGAGTAGGTGCTGAGTGGTTCTCTGATCTAGCTAAGATAAGAGGTATTGATATTGAGCCTGGTCCATTAGATATTGGAGTAAGAGTTGAAGTACCGGCTTACGTGATGGAACCGATAACGAAGATAGTAAGAGATCCAAAGATAGTTATGTATACCAAGAGTTACGACGATAAAGTAAGAACCTTTTGTTCAAATCCCTATGGGTTAGTTGTTGAGGAAAGATATCCAGATGGATCTGTTGGTGTAAACGGTGAAAGCTACACAAATATAAAAACAAAGAATACCAATTTTGCGCTCCTCGTAACAGTTAGGTTAACAGACCCATTTGAGGATACCATAGCATATGGAAAAAGTATAGCTAGGCTTGCAACAAAGCTGGGCGGTGGAAAACCTATCATACAGAGATTTGGAGATCTAGAAGCTGGGAGAAGAAGTACTTGGGGAAGAATCGAGAGAAGCGTAGTAGAACCTACGCTTAAAAGCGTGACTCCGGGCGATATAGCTATGGCTTATCCGTATAGAGTTGTTGTAAACATTATTGAGGCATTGAAACGTCTTGACACCATAATACCTGGCATAGCGTCACCTCAAACCCTTCTATATGCACCAGAGATAAAGTTCTACAGCGTAAAAGCAAGGGTTACAAAAGAATTAGAAACAAATCTTAAAAACGTGTTTGTAGCAGGAGATGGAGTGGGATTATCGAGAGGCATGAACGTAGCAGCAGCAACAGGAGTTATAGCAGCTAGGGCTATCCTATTAAGAGAAGGTATAGATGTTGACGAAATTCTAGAACCTAAAAAATGAGAAACAATACCCTATAGTCCAACATCTGGTAAGCAATTATAGATACTCAAAGGTTTAATGTTTTAACATAGTTTATTACGGTTACAGCAGCGGTTTTAACTGATTGGAAGGCTTTCCTACCATACTCAATTATTATTACATTGGATTCCCCACCAACTCTTTCTAGACTATCCCAAAATACTGATAGATGATGCTTAGGTAAAACAACAACTATTTTTCTATGATATTTAAGTTTTGGTAGTACAGCCGACAATAATTCAATAAATTTCTCTCTATACTGTGGTGTAAGCTCTTGAACAGGGTACTCATAATTTGCAAAAGGATAATATATGTCTAACTCACGTGGAACTAAGATCATAGGTTCCGATAAAATATACACTTGCACATAATCGGTAACACCATTTTTGATTAAGAGAGAGTCTAGGATTTTATGCGTCGGCGAAAGCCTGTAGGGTTTTATGGAAGAACAAGGCATTATAATAGCATATGGTTTGCCGCACACCTTAGGATCGAAGTAACTAAGCAAAAAATTATGCCAAAGCACTACATGAGGGTGTTCGAATAGATTCTTTATACCATTCTTAAGAATTTTTACCCCAGGAGGTATTTCTATAATCTGTTCTACAAGGTCTTTACCTAATTCTTGGTATAAGTAATCTATGTACATCTTGACTATAGCACTCAACATAAACCCTAAAAGAATATGTTTTGAGTTTTATCAATAAGGTTAACATATTAAAAAAGAAATGAATAAGGAAAATTGGATAAGTACTACTCAATAACTAAACTTATGTTATGCGGTATTCCTTAATGTATTTAGCTAGTTCTCTCTCCGTTATGGTATAGGGATACGCTGGTACACCTATAGGCATAATGTAAAGAGGGTTTACACTAGGTGGTAACTTCAGAATACGTTTAACATCTTGATCTCTAAAAGCTCCTATAGCTACTGTCCCTAACCCAAGTGCTGTTGCCATGAGGTATAGGTTCTGCCCTGCATGGCCTACCTCAAAATGTACATACCTATAACCTCTTTCACCATAGTAACTCGTAGTTCTTTCATAAACAGCAGATATAACAATACTTATGGCTGCTTCACGTATCCACGATTGATGTAAACAAGCTCTATATAGTTCTTCCCTAAGATCGCCGGAAACTAAGAGTATTAACTTATGAGCATAATTATCATATTTGTAGACACCAGCATCAATGTATTGATCGTCAGAGACTTTAACGGTATTATTACCTACAACAACATATATCTCTAGAGGATACGTGGCACCAGCGCTTGGTGTAGCTAAGAATCCATGTTTAGGGTCTGTAATACCGTAGAGAGCCCAAAGTAATTGTGATAGGTGATCTAACGATATAGGTTCTTTTTTGAAGTTTCTAATAGATCTTCTATAGGCTATAGCTTCTTCAACTGATAAAACCTCTTTTCTTATACGTGGGTAAGGTAGGAATACCTCGGTAGTACCTCCCAAAATAAACACCAAAATCCTTAGTAAGATTACCATATATAACTACATATGTTTTTGTTTACTAACCACAACTATATTCTCTATTAAGGTGTACGGATATAAACCTACTTCGTTCTTTTCATATTTCTTTACCATATCCCAAACATTCAAAAGACCTAGAGCTACAGCTGTCAATGCCTCCATTTCGACACCTGTTCTTTCACGAGCTTTTACTGTTACCTCTACACAAACTCTATTCTCCTCTATCCAAACCTTAGATTCTACATGATCTATTCTTATAGGGTGGCAAAACGGCAAAAGTAGCGATGTTTTCTTTGCGCTTTCGATAGCAACTAATTGTGTGACAGTAATTATATCTCCTTTCTCAATCTCTTTATTAATAATTTTCTCAATAGTAGTTTTACGCAATCTTATGCAACCCTTAGCTGTTGCAATTCTATTTACTTCCTCTTTTAAACTAACATCGACCATATGGACCATAACGATCACCAATAGTTATAACTAAGTAGAATACATTTAAATCAAAATGAATCAACTAAAACTATAGAAATAATTCCAGCAAAGGTTATACTACAACTAAGCGACAACCATATCACCAATTAATTGCTTTTTACAGTGTATCCCTAAGTATTTTACATTAAATGTAAACAAAACTATTTTAAGATATTCGATAGCGCTTTACGATTCTTCGTCGATTAACTTCTCTAAGTCATAAATGTGATTCTTCATTAGATGTGATACAAAGGCAGGAGATCTTAAAAACTTCTTTTTACAGAAAGGACATATTCTTAGTCCTCTGTATGGGTTAAGTTTTTCTGCAGCTTTTTTAGCTGATGAGTACTTCTCAAAGTAGTGTTTATCACCAAAAGAAGGTTTTAGCCCTGCAAGCCAACGGGCAATAGACTTAACAACTTTATCACGATCACGTGTATTAAGAGCCAAGAGTTACACCTATATCTAGAAAATACTAGTACCAAGACCCTGTTTAAATATTTTGCTGAAGATAGAGGTAGATTTTATAAACACCTTGTGAGTAACATATTTTAAATACAACATATAAATTCATAAGCGCATCTAATGTGATGAAGTTAGGTGTAATCAATGATAATACATAAGAATACGTTTTATGCAATAATTACTGCAATAACAATACTTATCTCTATAAACTTAGGCCCTGAGATTTCCTCGGGTTATATACTCGATGAATCGAGGCATGTCGTAATAGTTGCTGTATCAACACTTGCAAACGGTAGTTATGTAGGAGTTTCAGCAGATCTATATGTAAGAGTTGCATGCCCCGGCCATGGTCACGTATATGTTGAAACTCTGCCGCTTAGCCAGATAGATCTTCAGGCATCCACAAGGGTTGCAGCTCTTGTTGCAAGTTCTATTGCTAATATAAGTTTTAACAACTGTGACTATTATGCATCTATAAGAGCTAGCTCCCCTATTGTTGGAGGACCAAGTGCTAGTGGTGTAACAGCAGTAGCATTTACCTTAGCACTTCTTCGGTTGCCACTAAATGGCTCTATAGTTATGACAGGTATGATTATGCCGGATGGAAGTATAGGTCCTGTAGGAGGTCTTAAATATAAACTTGAAGCAGCTCTTAGTAGAGGTGCCAAAGTTTTTCTTGTTCCATATGGTCAAACCATAGATTATACTTATAGTACTGTGGAGGAAAGATGGGGTCCGGCAATTATAAGAAGGACTGTGAAAGTACCTATAGATTTAGTAGAGTATGGAAGGAGGTTAGGAATAGAAGTTAAGCCTATAGCCACAGTCTATGAAGCGCTTGAGATTTTTACAAATGGCTTATACAGAGTTAAAATCGATGAAGATTCTCTTAACAATCGTATAAACCAAGTATACGACGTAGTTAAACCAGTAGTTCAACAATGGATAGTAGATCTAAAAAATGAGATAACCAATATTACTCAGAGATGTAGTGAGATGAAAGACGGTGTCCTCGCAAATATCAGACAAAAATATGGGTTATACGTCTATAATCAAATATTAAGTAGAATTAGAGACTTAGAGCTCAATATCGAGGAATTAATGAATAAAGCTAACGATATGGTATACACAGGTAAATTATATGCAGCTGCCTCTACGTACTTCCAGGCTCTGATTTATGCATACATAAAGTTTTATCTATTGAATATCTTAAGCGATTCCAATAACATCGTTAGCCGAATTAATATGCTGAGATCGGAAGTCAACGATTTAATAGAAAAAATTCATCTATATTGCGGAGAGCAAGTTGATATGATGAAGCTAACTATAGCGATAAACGTTCTTGATAGAGCTTACGAAACGCTGTTATACTTGAATAGAAGTTTAAATTTGGGTGATATATTATCAACCGCCTCAGCTATAGCGTATGCTGATGCAAGATTTAGAACAGCGAAACAATGGTACAAGCTTATAACCATTCCTACTAATTCGGGAATTATTGCTGCACCTGAAGATATAAAGTCTATGGCTGTATACATAGAGATGCTTGTTCAAAACATATACGCATACCTTATATCATTGGCTCAATACAGCACTTTACAACTTCCAACAGAAGTTAATGAAGCAGAGCAAAGATATAACCTTATGCAAGGTGTTGCCGAGGAGTTAGATAAACTTGCGCTAGGTATAAGCTCTATAAGCTACATGTACCAAGCATTAGTATCGCTCTTCACACAATCACCGGAAGCCTCAATCTATACATTAAATAGAACAGTATATACGAACCTAAACTTCATCATTGAGAACATGCCCATAGATATAGCACTATATTTAGAGTTTACTAAAAGCTTAATCGAAGAAAGCTCTGAATCAAGTATTATTATGTTATCAAAATTATCAATGATTATCGCAACCTATAGAACTTTAATGCGCTCATCTACTGCAGGTATTCTACAACAAATCAGTACTTCGCTGAAAACTACAGAGCGAACTACAATACCTATTAATACCTCCGTATTAACCATAACCTCAATAATACCTACAACTATTACCTTAACTACTATTTCTACAATAACAAAGACAATATATGGAGAAAACATGATAACATATATTTATGCGGTTATAGGTGTACTCATTTCACTAATTGTTGCATTATTATTAGCGATATTCTTAATATCTAGGAAGCTAAGAATTTTATGAAACTAAAACGCTTTAAATATTCCTAGTCGGATAACTAGCATATGAACTAAATGGTGCTTTAGTTGAACAAAAAGTTAGTTTTAATAATATTTGGGGTCGTTTTGGTATGTATAATGATATCACTATGGGTTTTATGGAAACACAAAGGTATTATACCTACTACTGAGGAAACTTGTTTATCTCAAAATAACGTCTTTGTAGTAGTATACAAGGGAGCAAAACCTGCAGAAGTGGCGTTTAAAATATTATCACAGATAATAGCCGATATACTTAGAACAAATAGCTCAGGTAAATTCAATGTAGAATATTCCCTATGTTACTTAGAACTAAGTGAATTACCATCGGAACTTGGATCTAAAATAAAAAGTCAATTCGATTTCTTTCCTGTATTTATTGTGCGATCCAAAAATATGTCTAATATTGAGATACCCGTAGTCGATATATTATTTGATAGATATAAAGACTATTACTATATATCTAAACCTAACATAACTAAATACATATACATTTACTTAGCTCAATATGGTTATCAATACCTAAACATTAGCGGAGTCTATGCCACAATAGTGACTACACGAAAACCTTGGGTAAATGCTAGTTTAACACCGGTTATAGGTTCAATAAATGCTAGATATTATATATACATATATGAGGATGTTTATTGCCCCCATTGCGCAAAAATGCACATTGATGTGCTCCCCTATCTATCAAAGTTTATAGAGAACAACACTGTAGCCATTATTCTAAAGAATCTTATTGTGCATGAAGAAGCCCGGGATATCCAAAGTTATTTAGTAGCACTATACATTAACACACGTAATGCTGACTTGATTTACAGCATCATGAAATCTATTTATAGCGAACTACTCAATGGATTAAAACCTTCGCTTGATTATGTTCGTGGATTGGTATTAGAAAAAATTAAAAATGAACCTAATTTAACAGAATACAAGAGTTTAGCTGAAACAATTATATCTCTAGATAGCGATGAAGCAGTTCAATACCTTATAATAGGTACCCCTGGTATTATTATATGGGATAATAAGAGTAGTCTAGGAGTAGTAATTATAGGGTTTAGATCAGCTGATGATATAATTAAAGTACTAAATAATTTAAATGAAATACAATAGCATATAGTACATCATTAATATAAGTATTTGGATTAATAATTAGTATCTTTATCCTATTACTTAGGTAGCTTAACCTTTAAATCCGTAAACATATTCGCGGTATGTCTAGGATTTATTTCGTTGACGTAATTAGTCAACATCATCTTACGAATTTTTCCTAAATCTCTTTCTTGGTATAGTACCCAGGATAGTTTTACATAAGCTGTTTCAGTTAACATATCTTCTCCAGGTATAACCCCTATTTCTAAAAGTTTTCTACCAGTAGTATAAACGTTCATGTTGACTCGTCCAAATATGGTTTGAGTTGTCATTACAACGGCTATTCCTTCCTCTATAGCGCGTTTTATAGAGTTAATGGTATAGCTCCCCACATGTCCAAGTCCTGTACCTTCTATAACTATTCCATGGAACTTTCTATCTACAAGAGCATCGATGATTTCACTTTGTATCCCAGGGTAGGCTTTGATTATAGCAACTTTGTCATCAAATCCTATTACTGGTATTAACTCTTCAACACTTTTCCTTCGGATATATCTATTGTTAATTACGTGTATTTCATGGCTTTGTAAATCTACTAAAGCCAGAGGTAGATCGTTCACTGATTGGAAAGCATCTCTTCTACTGCTATGCAATTTCCTAACTTTTACCCCTCTGTGAATATAAATCTCTACATCTGATGGCGATGCATGCATAACTACAACAGATTCTGCGAAGGGTGCTTTCAACGTTGTTATTACAGCGGCTAGTAAATTAAGTGCTGCATCAGTACTAGGTCTATCGCTACTTCTTTGAGCTCCTACAAAGGCTATCGGCATAGGTAAATTCCTTAAAGCAAAAGCTATAGCAGCTGCTGTGTAGCTCATGGTATCTGTGCCATGAGTTACAACAATACCGTTAACACCTTCTTTAATAGATTTTAAGAGTTTTTGTGCTATCGTTTTCCAGTGTTGAGGAGTCATATCCTCGCTAAGTATGTTGAACAATACATCTACGTTGTAATTAGCTAGTCCTTTTAACTCAGGTATAAGCTCCAATATTTCCTCAGGTGTCATAGCAGGTTTCACAGCACCTGTTTCATATTCAACTTTACTAGCTATAGTTCCTCCGCATCCAAGAATCTTAACTGTAGGTATTTCTCTTGATATTAATCCGTTATGTTTAGGTAGTTTCTCTATAGTTGTCTCCTTTTCACACTCGATAACCTCTATCGATGATGCTTTTTTTACATCAATACCAATATTATAACCGTTATCTAATTTCAACACAATGATATCTGGATGGCTTAACTCATGTTTAGGCATTAACAATCCGCTGATTATAATGTTATTACCTAAGGTAATTTTTATTTTACACCCGATATGGATACCCATGGATTCAAGTATTTCTCTTACTTTACCTTTATATCCCGGCAATGCATCATCCATTAGCTATCCCCAGCGAACCACGTAATAGTCATTAAATTTTGGGAATATATAACGTTCTATAGAACTATCGGAAGTAAAGATTCGATCAACTTAAACAAATGATATAAATGTGTACACATCGATAGAATGACTAAGTATTGAAACATTAATTAAGACTTTGGTTATCCTTCTATTTTCTCTTCACTTGCGCCCATTTTCTTCAGCTGTTTCATGTACATTTCATAGATTTCCTTAGTCGTAGTTGATTCAAGAGGGGATTTATCGGGTCTCCATCTAATAAACCTAGGGAATCGTATAGATATACCAACATCTGGTTTAACCCAACCCATACAACATGTATGTATAGGTGATAAAGTCAGCTCTGCCCCTATGACCTCCATTACTATCCTAGGTTCAAACCATACATCAGCCTCTATTTCGCTATCAACGCTTGGATGCTTATAGGGCAATTTATATGATTCAAACATTTTCGGTAAAGCAGCAAGATCTTCATCCGTAAATCCTGAACCTACTTTGCATACGGTCTTAAAAGAATTTGTATCAGGGTCATATGCCGCAACTAGGAGTGCCCCATAAGTACCTGCTCTCTTGCCTTTACCATGAAATGCTCCTACAACTACGAGGTCAACAGTATCAATCATTTCACTTCTGTAATCACGTTTATACTTTATCCATAACCATCCTCTGACTCCAGCTTGATAGATAGAATCAGGTCCTAGGGATTTAACGAGAAGTCCTTCCATACCGTTTTCTATTGCTTTTAAGAAGTAATCTTCTAGCTCTTTAACGTCTTTAACAACTATATGTTCAGCTAATCTAAATTCGTCTGCTTCTTCTATTACTTTTTTAAGCCATTCGCGTCTCTCTGGTAAAGGTTTAAGTGTAAGATCTATCCCATTGACGTATAGGCAATCGAATAATCTAACAACAACTGGGTACTCTCTTAAGGCTTCATGTATTTCTTTTTTTCTCTTTCTATGCATAAGTTCTTGAAATGGTTTATACTCCCCTGTTTCTAGATCTATAGCAACTATTTCACCTTCAATTATAGCCTCTTCAGCTTTAACGTATTTTAATACCATTTCGACAACATCGGGGTATTGCTGTGTTATATTCTCCAATCTCCTTGAGAAAATCCATACATTTTTCCCACTCTTATGTATTTGAGCTCTTTCACCATCATACTTAAATTCGGCTAAACAAGGAACACCAGCTTTGCTTAAGATTTCAGATGGATCACTAGCTCGTTCAGCAAGCATTGGTCTTAATGGAATACCTGGCGTAGGTTTAACATTTTTTAATGTCTGAGGACCTTGTTCGGCTAACAACTTTGCTATTGCGCCTAAATCTGGGTGTATATTATAAGCTCGTTCTACAAGGTCTCTCGATGCATTGAAGGCAATGGCTAGACCATCCATTATAGTTGCATCTCCTACACCTAACCTTAGTCTACCCTCAATGAATCTAACTATAAATTTAGCCTCTTTTGCGTTGGCAGACGATAATAATGATGCTAGAAGCCGTAGTTTTATCTCTCTACTTCCTTCACCTTGAAGCATAGCTATTTTTGTTAAGGTATTATATACTTCTTCTACTGTTAGTTTCTTATTAATAATTTTTTCGTTATTCTTAATAAACGCTGTTAATCCTGTTGATTTTTTTTCTTTTGTGGTCTTTAATCTTTCCACTGCTAACCCATAATCACCTAAAGATTTATATAATTTTTCAACCTCGATATCAGGTACACCTAAGGAAATAGCTATAGCTTTCTGTATACCTTTCTCAGCTATACCAAGTTCTGGCATACCCTTCCACTCAGGCCACAGAATTCCTTGAATAAGGTAAACTACTTTATCTATGCTATTTGCATCACATCTTTTAAATAGCATAGATAAAGTAGCTGCTTGCTGTATTTTACTAGGGGTTTTCTCTAAAACATCAAATGTTTGCGCAACTATTGCGAATTCCATTACGCTACCCTATACATTAACTTATAACTTATTCAGGAGTAATATAGTGTAAAGGAAATAGCTTGTATAATTTTTAGCATATATCCCGATGATGAGAACCCGGCAAAAAGGTTATTAATGCCTTATCAGAGTTACTCTGAGGTTTTAAGTAGAAATCACCCTTTAATAATATCAACGAAAGCCCCTATGAGTTGTCCTGGAATATTTGGTTTAAATTTAGCTACAACAATAGAATTCCTATGTCCATGAACTTTTACTATTCTACCCTTATAGGTATTACCATACACATCTACTGCTATAACTTTGGCGCCCACGAAACTTTCAACACCTTTAGGTTCTATAAATATTTTTATAAGTACTTGATTATTATATTGCATAGCACTACCTCTTCTATAACCTAGGATAACACCTTTAACTTTAGTTATAGCATTACTCATACTTTGTCACCAAGCATTGAGTCCTTATGCACATGGTACCGTATAGTTATGCATAAAGTCTCGCTTTAAAACTATAATCAAGTTTTAGCCAAGGTTTTCGCTATTTAACTTAAATAATTCATAAATATAGTGTACGATCTTAAATTAGATCAGAACTTAGACTGTTATCCTCTGTAAATATTTTTAAACTGTTTCAGTTGCCATAGCTACTTGGAGAATGTGTCTTGCCTCAATGACGACAGGGTAGCCATCAAGGGTAGGAGGATATACCTACCCATCGAAGCAGACCCTATGATGCCCGCCGATGTAGCTCCCAACAACCTTGCAATAGGTGGACAAGTGTTAAGGGAGAAGCCCATGCCAATAACCCATGTTATTCAAAAATACCTAAACAAACAACACGGGTAACACTCAAATATAGGAAAATATTTTAGTTTAAAAACAAATGTGTCGTGAATAAAGCTAGTACATAAGGATTACTATATTATGCAGTTCCTGTAGCCGGAGCTGTTGCTTTTTCCCTCATAGATGATACTACTGGTAGTTCTGGGAATTTCTCTTTCATTCTTTGTTCAGCTACAATTTTTGCTTCTTCTAGTATCTTTCTAGCTTCTGGTGATGCATATATATCGCCTATTGGTGTACCCAGGGCTTCTCCAGTTGATATAACAACATCTCTTAACCCTTCTTCGATCTCTTGAAGCTCTAAGGACATTTCGGGCATAATTCCTCTTAGGATACCTCTTAGTTCTTTAATAACACCAGCTACTGGTATTAACCCGCCTAGGACATCACCTGTCACAAGTACTGTTTCAATCCTTAGCGTTACTTGTTCTAAGGCAACCTGTGTTATAGTGAGTTGTCTAACAAGTTTCCTTATCTCAGCAATTTCATTAGCATACATAGTAGCTCTGGTTTCATCCCCTTGTGTAAGAGCATCTACTACTCTTTCAAATAAGGTTCTATCTCTATCTCTTAATCTCTCTAGGAATACTTCTAGCCTGCTTACCAATGCTCTAATTTTATAGTTAGCCATAACTAATTTTTGTTTTATAGGTTCTTTTTTCTTAAACACCTCCTTAATTTTCTCTCCAAAAGTCGGCCCTCCAGCCCATCTTTTCTCGAAATCTGATATGCTCATAATTTCTACCCACAATAAGTGGTTACCTAAGGTGATTATATAAAAAGGGTAAGTCACGTGTTAGGACATAGGTTTTCATTATTGTAAATGGAAACGGTTATCACTTAAACTGATAAACAACGTTAAGTAATACAGTAAACAATAGTAGGTGAAGGTGAAAATTATTGCGTTGTATAGGTATTTCAGGTACACCTGGTACTGGGAAATCAAGTGTAGCTAAAGAGCTTTCACTAAGACTACAAGCTCCAGTTGTTGAATTAAGCAACTACGTTATGGAAAATAACCTCTATGTGTATTACGATGAAATAAGGAAAAGCTACGTCATAGACGAAGATAAAGTAAAAGAAAGAATTGTTAGGCTTCACGAAAAGGAAGGAACCTTAATAATAGTAGGACATTATTTAGAGATCTTACCTCGCGAAATATTTGAATTAGTATTTGTTCTAAGGAGAAATCCGCACGAGCTCATTAACATTTTAAAGTTTCGCGGCTGGCCTGACCATAAAGTTGCTGAAAACGTAGAAGCTGAGCTTTTGTCCGTATGTACACTTAATGCTTTAGAGGAGCTAGGCGAAGATATTGTAGTAGAAGTCGATACTACATCTAAAGAAGTATCAGCTGTGGTTGACGAAATCATTGATATATTGTTTGGTGCCAAGCCAATTTATTATGGGTTAAGAATAGATTGGCTGTCAATGATTCCCGAAGACAAGCTCAGTGCTATTTTAAGCTATATCGAAAAGTATAGAGTTAATTATTAAATCTTAGCTATGTTCTTTTGAGTTCTTTCTTTAAACTCCCTTTGCTTTTCCTCGAACTCTTTTATGGTAAGTTTAACAGCTTGTTCAAGTGCTTTCTGATCTAAGTATAGAATTAAATTTTTGAAAAACTTTAATGCACATGTTTTTGAATGGAAGGATGCTTCTCTACCACCAAAACTAATTCTTATTCCTTGACCCTCATAAAAAATTCTTCCACAAACTAAACATTCATATTTTTTAGTCATAATTTATTCACCTTGACTTAAATTTGAGCTACATTAACACCTTAATTAATAGCGAACAGGTATAAAAAATCAAAATGATTTTAGTATTTGAATCTAAAATCCGTAAATAGTGTATAATGCTATTCTTCGGAACCTTCTTCGAATTCTTCTTCGTATCTAGCCATAGGTTTAGCAGCAACTCTTTCTCTAATCACGTTAACCATATTAAGAGCTTCGCTAGCATCTACATGTCTAGCGGTTTGAATCACCGTAGAAAGTGTAGTTTGTAGAACTTCTTCAATAGATTTATCGGGTGAAATATCAAGTCTAATTCTATCAAAAATAGCTGGTGTAGGTTCTAAAACAGCACCCTTCTTTAATACCGCTAGGGTGTCATTTACCATTGTTATAATAGCTGCTCCTACTTCACGGTTTCCGAGTTTGATTGTAAAAATCAAATCGCCATCAAATGTTTCACCTAATCTATCTAATGTATACGCCACAGCGGCTATTGAAATCTCAGAGGCTTTAGTTATTAGTGTTTTTACTAATTTATCTACTTCTTCTTGTGGTATTCGTTTAAATGCTTCAACAATCATTGTGTCCCAGCGCCATGAAATACTCTTGTTCTGTTCATCGATATCGTAGTCTATTCGAACTCTAATTACATCTCCTTTGTCTATCTTTAGTTGTTCGACAAGAATTGTATACAGAAATCTATTCAATTGGGCTATAGCTAAGGCTATTCGTTGACCCCATTCTTTATCTTTTCTAACATAATCTCTCATTTGTGCAAACATTGTTCTCCTAATTTTATCGGCGTAAGCACCAGCTATCACGAAGCCGGAGCTAAGTCTAGGCATACGTAACCCCTATTCATATAGTTCTATACTAGGAATAGTTAAAGCTTTATGCGGTGTAGAAGCTCTTTTGCAGTATCTTACTTAAATTTGAGATGTGTAAAAATAACGGGTCCTTACCATTACTTTAATAAGTAAGTAGTTATGCTGTATTCCCGGTTAAGAGTTAATTAAATTTAAAAAGTTAAACGTTCACTCCTATCATTATATAGATTCCTCTAAGGATTAAGTTATTTTATAGAAGGATATTAAAGGGGATTATATAAAGTGCAAATAATGTTGTATTGAACTAATAATATAAATACCCTATAAAATCTCAGCATCTTATTTACTAATATAGAACAAGTTAGGATAGCTTAATCATGATCTACAGGGGTTGAGCGGAGAAATACATTGGTGATTATATGGCTATAGAATTAGAGTTGATTGATGTGTACAGATACGAAGGTTTTGTAGGTAAGAGATTTAGATTTAAAATAAAGGGTTCTAAGGTATACATAAATGTACTTGCTAACTCGTTAGAAGAAGCAGTAGAAAAAGTAAAACATATAGTAAAGCAACTAGAACTAGATAAGTACCTACTAGAGGTAAGTAAAGAAGGTGAAAACAGATAAACTAAGAATAAATAATGGTGAGGATATGTTTACGAAAATACTACAAATGAATTCAAAGATTTTAGCTATAATATTAACGATATTCTTACTTGTTTCAGCAATTTCGTTTTATCTTCATTTACCTGAAAGACAACCTCTACTTAATAACCCTGGGTTTAGCTATAGCGATATAGTGTATGGTTTATACAATCCTATATTCCTGAACATAGTTTCGCCAAATGGATTAATAAACGATGCAGCAATATCTGAGAGGTGGTTCGATAGGGGAACAGCATTAAGGTTAGTGTACTCTAGGTTATGTCCTCTACCATATAAAGACTATAAGTTTGAATACCCACCTATTGTAGC
>JAWASI010000001.1:35008-38098 GCA_038892955.1 Ignisphaera sp. | reverse complement strand
TGTATTCTGGTACGCATCTACATGTTTATCTATAATGTTGGTTTTTCCTGAATCTTACTCACCTATTGAATACTATGAGTTAGCAAAAAAAGCTGGGGAGCTACACTACTACGTTCAGTCATTAATATTAGTTATATCGTTTATTGTAACAGCTATTTATATGTATAAATTAACAAAAGTATTGGATGTATCATGGAAGCGCGTAATAATGTTTGCTTTACTACCTTCAACAATTATGTATCTCATATACAACTGGGACATTATAATGGCGATGTTTGTTATTATGTCTTTGTATTACCTAAATAGTAAGAAATACTTTTTATCAAGTGTTCTCCTTGGGTTAAGTATTTCAACAAAACTTATAACCATAATCTACACTATATTACTATTATACGATTTAATTCAAAGAGTTCTTAAAGATAATAAGTACTTAGATGTCATGAAATTATTTGGATTAGGACTTGCGACCTCATGTTTGTTGCCATATGTTATGGTATTAACTTTATCATATGAAGGATTTACGTACTTTATACAACATCATGCTCAGTGGTATTGTGAGAACTGCCTATACCTACTTATAACTAGAGATATATGGAGCCCATACAATCGTTCACTTGCAATGATCTTTGTTTTTTTAGCAATACTTATACTAATGTCTGTTAACTTAGATTATAGCAATCCATTAAAATTATCTAACCTTTTATTGACCTCCATAATTTCTGCAACTGTTTTAAACTATGTTTTCTCCCCACAAATGATGATATTGATATCATCTATAGCTGTTCTCACCTTAAGCCTAAGGCATATGATATTTCTGGTTGCAGCTGACGTATTAAACTTTGGTATAATGACGTTATTCTTTAAAGATGCGGAAACTAGGGCATGGGTTGCACAAAACTTAGGGTTTAGCGTACAAGTACATTTCTCGCCTTGGACTTTAGACTCGCCTGTACAAATGTTAGCCTCAATACGTAATGTAATCTTATTACTAATATTAATTGACACAATATATCTTCTACTTAAATCTGAATAACCTAGGGGATTAAAGTGTAGAATTAAATGACCTAGCTTTGTAAAGTAAAGAATTTTGGTAGATTACCATATTTTGAGTATAATCATAGAATCAATATTACTTTTTTACTTTTATTAGTGTTAAACTTATACTTAAGTGACCGTCAAACCTCTAATAACTAGGTGAGTAAAATCAGAACATCACATGTAGGGAGCTTCCCCCTAGACTACAGTTATGATAATGTTAAACGTGTTATACTTGATATGCATCAAATTAAACTAGAAGTACCTCCTTATCCCCAACTTCACAATTTCATAGAATTATACTTAAAGCCCCTAGAATATGAAAAATGTTTACAGAACAACAAAGGTTTATTCTTCGTTAATTTAGCTAATGTTGAGTGCTTAACGCGATCTAAAATAAGAGTAGCTGAAGCCGAAGAATCTATAGATATAATTAATCATCATGGTATAAGCTTTAAAGCATTAAGAGCGCCTGTAACAGGTCCCTTTACACTAGCATCTAGGGTCTATACATCGGAGGATATAAGTAAGGGGCTTTCTGCTACAAGTCTTAGTAGAAAGGAATTAGTTTTAAATTTCTTTAGCAAATTTGTTATAAACGTTATAAGTTATATGAACAGCCTTGGCTACAATGTTATATTTATTGATGAACCGGTATTCAACTATATTATAGGTCGCAAAAAAATATTATTTGGTTATACCGACGATGAAGTATTAGACATACTACATAAAGCAACGTCATCTAGGGTTGGCGTAGAATTTGGTATACATATATGTGGTAAACTCAACACTAAAATTATAGAGTTATTGATGCAAGTTCCCAAGCTTAAGTACATAAGCGTAGAACTTCATGATTCTCCATCTAATCTAGAGCTTTTATCAAAGGATCTTTTTGAAAAATATGATAAATACTTATCACCAGGTATTGTAAGTGCTCAGAAAACTTACGTGGAATCCGTTGATGAAGCTCTATCGATCCTTATGAATGCTTACGAGAAAGTAGGAGGTAGAGTAGACCTTGTTTCTGGCGACTGCGGATTCGGTGGACTTAAAGGGTCACTAGGTTATAGGGAGAAAGAATATTCTATAGCTTTATCTAAGTTAAAAATAGTTGTAGAAGCTGTCGATAGAGTTAGGAAAAGGCTAGGTCTATGAATGGGGGTAGATAAGTTGAAGCTATGCGTTTTACTTTCCGGGGGTAAGGATAGCAATTATGCACTTTATAAAGCGCTTAAAGAAGAGCACGAAATTTCGTGCATTATTGTGATAAAACCTAAGAGAGAAGATAGTTGGTTGTTTCACTCCGTTTATCCCGAACTAGCACTACTTCAAGCAAAGTCCATGGGTTTCAGCGATATAGCATATCTCGTTGAAGTAAGTGGTGAAAAAGATGTAGAGCTTAAAGAGTTAGAATCTTATATAATTGAATTGAGGAAAAGCGTGAGCTTTAATGGCATACTTTGTGGGGCTATTTCAAGTAGATATCAATTGAATAAGTTTGAATTAATTGCAAAGAAAATCGGTGTAAAACTTTATGCACCTCTATGGGGGGTTGACCAAGAGCAGTACATAAGATCACTAGTTAAAGAAGGATTCATATTCATAATAACTAAGATATCTACTATGGGTTTGCCGAGAGAATTGATAGCAAAACCCGTAACACCAGATCACATAGAGAATATAATAAGGCTATCTCGAAAATATAAGTTTAACCCGGCATTTGAAGGCGGTGAAGCTGAAACACTTGTTATAGATGCACCTCATTTCAATTATAGATTATGCCTAGAAGGTGCTGTAAAATCTTTTTCTGAATTCGAGCATTTGTTTGAAATTAAGAAATATTGGCTTGGGATGAAGAATCTCGAATGCTTATCTGTAATGTAATCATTCTCCACTACTTGGTATAACAATCTTCTTTATCCTTTCATTCCTCTAAGCATGCCACTTCCAAATGCAGTTCACCAAAGAACTTCAATGTTAAAAAGCTCAGATGACATCTCCAGAGCAGTACATTGTCTAACTTTTAGTGAGGGACAGACCAGGTGACTAGTGGCT
>JAWASI010000001.1:18317-34998 GCA_038892955.1 Ignisphaera sp. | reverse complement strand
AAAACCCCTCACATTCATCCGTATGGGGATAAGTTCTCCTAACCTTGTTCCAAATGCTGTATTGTTTATAACCTTTAGATGCCGGGATACCTGGGTCTTCGAGTTTAACGTCGATTTCGTTGATGATTTTTTCTATGACTTCTTCTCCTTCGGTTGGAAGTATCGAGCAAGTAGAATATACTACCTTTTCGCTATACTTTAATGCATTTTTTAATAATGCTACTTGTATGTAGTGCATTTTTTTAGGTAAATTAGGGTTTCTTAGCATGAGCTTTATTGATGGATCTTTTGGTATAGCTCCACTACTACTACAAGGTGCATCTACAAGAGCTATATTAGCCAACTTAGCTAAACTCACAACTCTACTATCTGTTAATACTATTTGTATTCTTTCTGTATCAACACCATATTTTTTTAGAAGAGATTTCATGGAAGCTATTCTTTTTGGGGATCGATCAAAAGCTATAATGTTTGCTTTATTCTCTGTTAACTGCATAATAAGCGATGTTTTTATTCCAGGTGCTGCAGCAAAATCATATATAAGGTCGTAGGGTTTGGGATCCATTGCTAATACCGTTAAGACGCTAGCTTTGTCCTGAATTATAGCTAAACCATCTTTTACGATCTTTAGCTCTCGTGGTGGTTTAGGTGAAGATACGATTTTTACGATAAACGGTATTCGTTTATTTACTTCTAATTCAACGTTTTCTAATTCTAACATCCTCAAAGCTTTATCTATATCAGTTCTTAGCGTATTAATTCTTAACCATACAATGCGTTTGTTCATAGCATCAAGCATTCTAATAGTTTCATCTATCCCCATAATCTTTACCAGCTCGTTATAGAGCCACTGTGGATAAGATAATCTTTGCCAAGGTTCAAGTTTGTAAGTTATTGAATCTAAGTCTATTTTTCCGAAATCACGAGTAATAGCTTTGCTTAGCTTAGATGGTATGGGTATACCTAGCTCTCGAAGCTTCATGTACAAGAAAAGCTTTGCACACATTCTATAAGATAAATTCTTCCTACCTAGTACTTCGCTTAAACTCTTTATATAGATATACATTGAAACAAAGTTATGCGCTAAATTGAAAAGATCTTCGCGTGTAAATTGAGAAGTACGGCATTGGTATTTCCTGCAAGTATACGTAAATGCTCTATCAACATTGAATTTTAGTCTCTCAATAAGATAGAGTATATTAGCTAATACAGCTACTATATTATCAACATTTAAATTTGATGTTCTCATCTTTACCTCTCCTACGTTTTAACAAGATAAATTTAGCTAAAATTAAGGGTGTTAGAGAATCTAAAAATTATTTAAAGTACGTAGAGAAGTTTGAGAAATAATTGTTATTAACAGTAATGAAATGGAACATAGTTTACCTTATACTTTATCGTGGGGTTATCCATAGCATTTAATACTAGAAGAGACTAGAAGAAATTTCGTGAACAACAAAGTTTTATTAGGATTGAGGTCTAATATGATTTGTTTAGCTGTTAAGAAAATTACCCTAGCTATTTCTGTTTATCACTTTTTTCAAGTATAGACTTTAATATCTGCAAGATTATTTCGTCTAGAACATTACTGCTTTTCTTCTCTATAGGTGGGGCAACCTTTTCTCCCTTCATGGCTTTTGCAGCCCGTTCTTCGAATCCATCTAGTACTAATTTAATTTCGAACTCGTAAAGCACTCCTTCGTATTTTTCTTGATACTTTACCTCATTGTTTTCGTCTACATATAGCACTATTGTTGTTGGCGATGCATGTACATCAAATCGTCTGAAAGTTTCTGCTGCTGCTGTAGAGTTGCAATCTCTTGCAAACCAATTACATAACACTATGATAAAGTTATATTGTTTTCTATTTCGCATATTATTTTCAATGAATGGAAACCATATTGTATCATATTTTCTACAAGCAGAACATTTAGCATTATCAAAATAAATCACATAAATACCTTTCTTATCTGGTTTAAAAGGCTCTCCATCAGATCTCAAGAGACGCCAAACACCATCATCGTGATCGTATACATAAATACCGTGGGGGGAAGTTTCGTTTACTGACTTAAAATTTTGAACAGCGGTATTCATGATCGCATCACCATTGTAGTATCAACGACTCTCTCTCATGAATATGATATGGAGCTATATAAGTGTATCTTTAATAAACATCTTGGGGTAAATCTTGAGATTAAGAAACGCGTTTCTAACTTATATCCTTATAGGTATACACAATAATGAGAACTTTACATATGCACGAGCAGCATTGATACCAAGTCTAAAAATAAGTTTACTAGTAAAATCTAAGGCGCAAGAAATAAAATGCACGGAGATCTTAGATCATGAGTATACATTAGATTTGAACGAACTAGGTACCATAAAAATTAACAGTCTCTGTGTAGCAGATATTATAGCAATTTTTGATGGTCGTCGAAAATTAAGATTAGTTCTATATATTGTAGAAGACAATGTTCTTAGAAGAATCGCTTGTGAAGCTATTTTAGGCGCAGACGCTTTACAGCTATTAGAGCTATTGTATGGCACAATAAAGTAGCTCAATACAATAGTATTTTAAGTTACTACAATTCTATATCTATGCTGAAATTAAATAATTCAGGGATTGTAAGGCGGCCCGATCCCAGCTTGAGCGGGCTGCAGCCCCTTTCGGAAGCTACAGCCTCGCTCAACGCAACTGGCTTAACTTCCGTGATCGGACGAGTACGGGTGTTACCCAGTTGCTATGGCCGGGTCGGGCCACTATATTGCTTATCATCGGCCAGCTTTTTAAGCTTAACTGAGGAACATGGTAAGAGATCTATTTGAGGAGAAGTTATTTTTAGCGTTTTCTAGTCATATATTGAGCATAAATAGCATCTATTATGAGTTTATTTCCACATTTTGGGCATTCACCTATTACCTTACCCACAAAATCTCCTTCTTGAAATTCTCTATCCGTTATATGATCCCCTGTTATGCATTTTATTGTTGATATATATTTGTATGGTATTTCATCATATTTATCAGAAGTTGTTGCTGTTCTCCTTATAAACCCTGATCTTAGTTTAGCGTATAATAGTATTGTGAGTATGATTAACAAAAGCAATGCTACTGTTAATAACATCATGATTAGGAAGTCTGAAGATATTTGCTGTAAGTATATCATCAGTATACACCTATGGTATTACCTATTCCTACAATTATAACATTATCTCCCGGATTAGTTCTATTCTTTATTATATCTAAAACCATCTGGTAAGCTTTTTCAACTCCTTCAAGTATTTCGCGTTTCACAGGTTTAATAGCTTCATCACTGCTCATTTTAATTATTACAGCATCTAATGGTGCATTACATTTTACAGCAGTTCTCTCTATTTCGATTTTCTCTGGTCCAGGATCACCAATAGCTGCGCCAGCGCCTTCAGCTACAGTTCCTGTTTTCTCTCCTTCAAGTTTTAGAGCAGCATCTATAGTTATGATCCTGGCAATTCTATAGGATAATTTTTCAGCTAGTTTTGAAACGGCTTTACCTGGTCTTCCTACCGTTGCCCCAGGTCCTTTAGCTTTAACTACGTATATATTCCTATTTTCTATGTTTACTACAGAATATACTGTATCTTCGTCTATATCTATCCTAGGAGCTGTGCCAATAAGTTTATAAGCAACTAATGGACCTGCTGTATCGCCTATAGGTACACCTCTTATAATACCATCTATAGCCTTAGAATACGGCGTTAACTCCCTAATTACTTGTGGCATTATTAGGTATAATTGCATTAATAGAACCCAATTTTCGTATTTCTTACCTAAGAGATAATAGTGTCGAAGTATTTTGTAGATAGTATATAGTGCAGAAGCTATTGCAAGAGATGTTGCTATATTATTTCTTGTGTGAATGCTTAGATTAGGCGCAATTCTTTCTAAATCTTGTTTAAATTTGTGCTCATTTGATGTTATGACATGGTCTAATCTCTTTATGATATCTGTAGGCTCTATAGAAACAGGCTCTATAACAAAGTAGTTCTCCAGGGTAGTGTTAATGTATTGATCGTAGTCTTTTACATTAAGCTTGGATAGATAAAGCCTAACTTTATTTAAGCTTTCCCCTACTAGACCTTCTAGCACGGCAAGTTTTGCCGCTATTCCTCGTTCATATCTGTATAGTTGAGCTTTTTGCGGAAGATCTGTAAAAAAGTAAAGGAAAAAGAGTACCCAAAATAGCAACGTTAGTAATGAATCCCAGTTATTTAAGATTTGTTGTAATATTATCAGCACTTCGACCGCCACCTCATTAGATAAGTTTTGTCTACAGAGCATTAAAAATCTCTATTAGATTATAACTATAATGCCTTTACCCAGTAACTCTGAATGTTAAGTATTAGGTACTTTCTTAGCATTGCTCTGTTATAACTAAAGTATTGCCCCTATTATCTATTAATACTGTATGTTCGAATTGTGCTACAACACCATTAGCTTTTTCAATAAGTACTGGGTATAGTATTAAGAGGTTGTTTTTGTGTAATTCATCTAATATCTTATTTAGCTGGAATTCGCTAAACTTGTTTATATGCCACCGCTTAGTAAATGGAAGTCCTCTCCTTGAATTATAAATGTGTAAGTAGAATTCATTTGTATCTTTACTTAATCCGCGGATTTTCTTGGGATTATACTTTAGTGCATATATTGTTGTAATAGAGGATTCCATAACATACCCTAAGCCATTGGTGGCAAAAGGCTCTAATGCATATACATTTCCTAAACGAAATTTTCCAAGGTTTAATCTATCGTTAAAGTTTGGAATAGTTTCACCTGCATGAATAGTAAATCTGTCTATTTTATGTCCACTTAGATTATATATAGGCTTAAATCCATAGTCCTTAATGATCTTTTCTATTATTGCACCTACTTCGGAAAACCTCCTACCAGGGGCTACGAAGGTTAGAGCTTTTTCTAAAGCTTGTTCTACAGCTTCAATAAGTGGTTGATACTTATCAGATAAAGCTATAGTTACGGCTGTATCAGCTATACATCCATTAACATGAACCCCTATATCAATTTTAACAACAGAATCTTCAGTCAATACCTGCAGATCATTGGGTACCGGGGTATAATGTGCTGCAACGCTATTTATAGATATGTTCACAGGAAATGCTGGTTCACCGCTTAACTCTTGTATTCTTTTTTCAACAAATTCTGCCAAATCAATTATTTTAACCCCTATTTTAACTAAATGTTCTACTTCCTTCTTTACAAGACAAGCTATTTTACCTGCGTAAATATAGTTCTCAACATCTTCTTCAGATAAAAAGTTCACAGTCTTAGACCCTTGTTTTACGCATCTACCTAATTAAATCAATATATGCATTCCTAAATAAAATTTGCTAAAATTTTAGCATGGCCTAATCTATATAGATATGTTTAATAGAAGTTTTAGGTCCATGAATTCAACTATATTGATATGAGGACCAGAAAATTATAAACTTCTGACGTTGTAAACAATACTAGGGGGCTAGATATGGCTAAAATTAGATGGTTAGGTCATGCAGCATTCGTTATCGAGTTGAACAACAAAATCGTGCTCATAGATCCGTGGATATCAAATCCTCTATCACCGTATAGAAGTATAGATGGATTTACCAAGGATTACAACCAAGTGGATTTAATTATCGTGACACATGATCATGGAGATCATGTAGGGGATTCAATTGAACTCCTCAAAATATATACTAATGCAAAAATTGTTGCTCTATATGAATTAGCTGAAGATATAGCTAAGAAAGCTAAAGCTATAAATAGATCAATATCAGGAAACATTGGAGGTCCTATTGATATAGAAGGAATTTCGCTGGTATTTACAGATGCAAAACATAGCTCAACGCTAGCGCACCCTAGCGGTGTCGTGATTTTATCAAGAAACTTTAGAGTATATCATGCTGGTGATACTGGTGTATTCTTAGATATGAAACTAATAGGCGAATTATACAACCCCACGGTTGCTTTACTACCTATTGGTGGCTGGTTTACAATGGGCATAAGAGAAGCTGTTAAAGCAGTAGAACTCATAAAACCTAAGTACGTCATACCTATGCACTACAATACCTTTGATCTAATAAAAACTGATCCCAAGGAATTCTTAAAGCTTGTACGTGAAAAAGTCCCAGACGTAGAGGTAATTATATTACATCCTGGAGAAAAGCTAGAGATAGACTGAGAATTCCTCGGCAAATTATACATTTTTAATTTAGTTACAATAATTATTGCTTTCTATTATCAAATACTCATTATTTAGCGATAAAAATAAAATTCGGTAACGTTAATTCCTCTTAGAGATAAATAACAAACACTTATAGCAGTAATGTGCTGGGGATGAATAATTGTTTTGATCATTGAACCTTTATCGAAAGGAGAGCTAATAATACTTAATATCTTGGTAGAGAGGAATAGAGAAATATCATTAGAGGAATTAGCAGAAGCTGCACAACTAACTTTATCGTCAGCATCTTCTTATATTGAACTGCTTAAAAACCGTGGAATAGTAGAGATATCAGAGTATGAGGTGGTGTCCGCTAAAACATCTGATGAGGGTAAAGAGTACTTAGATAAATTACCTGAAGAGAAGCTAGTAGAACTTCTTCAGCATTTAGGCCCGTCATTAGATATAAACACCATAGAAAATATAATGGGGAGAAAAATTGCTGCTATAGCGTTAGGTTGGGCTAAGAAAAGAGGTTGGATAAATATTGTACAAAAAAACAATAAAAATATAGTTGAACTTATAAGATATGAACCATTGAATGAACATCGCCAAATTTTAGCTAAATTTTTAAACGAAGCTATATTATCTAAGGACCTAGAAAATAATGAAGTCTTTAAGGAGCTTGTGAAAAGAAAGCTAATATTTGTCTATAGGAAGAAAGTAAAATTTGTTAAGCTAAATATACCTACTGAGAGAGCAAGAGAGATATTAAGCCTTGGCGAAGGTATTTCGAGATTAACAAGAGAGATCCTTACCAAAGATCTTTGGAAAATATATCCAATAAAACCGTATAACATTCTGGCTTTACCCCCTATAAAATACGCAGGGAAGAAGCATTTCTTCAAAGAGTTTGTAAAAATGATTAAGGAGATCATGATATCGCTAGGATTTGAGGAAATAAAAGATGATTATATAATACCAGAGGTCTGGAATTTTGATATACTCTTTCAGGCTCAGGACCATCCATCTAGAGATATACACGATATACTAATTGTAGAAGGTCAGGCAGATTTAACTAAGTTCAAAGAAGTTGTTGAAAGAATACGTTTTGTTCATGAAAAAGGAGGCTCATCTGGAAGTGTGGGATGGGGTTATACGTGGTCTTATGAGAAAGCGTCAAAATTAATACTAAGATCTCATACAACAGCTGTTACAGCAAAAGCTTTAATAGGAATAGAAGTTCCAGTAAGGCTTTTCACTATAGCTAGAGTATTTAGAAGAGATAACCCAGATTCAAGACATTCTCCAGAATTCACAAACTTTGATGGAGTTGTAATGGAGCGAGATCTCAACTTCAAGAAATTATTAGGGTTACTTACACAGATACTCAAGTACCTTGGGATAGAAAAACTTAGGTTTAAGCCTGGGTACTTTCCATTTACTGAACCTAGCGTTGAAGGTTATGGTTACGTCCCTGGATATGGGTGGATAGAGATTTTTGGAGCAGGTATGTTTAGACCAGAGGTCTTAGAAATGTTAAATGTAAAGTACCCTGTAGGTGCTTGGGGTATGGGTGTCGAAAGATTGGCTATGGTTGTTTTTGGCATCAACGACATAAGGTTCTTATTTACAAGAGACATAGAGTTCATACGAAAATTTCCATTAATTAGAGCTTCTATGAGGGAATCGCATTGCCAGTAGTAAAAACAAGATTAAGTAGGTTAACGAAGTTAACAGGTATAAGCGATATTGAAAAGCTTAGAGAGATATTATTTAACTTAAAATGTGAAACAGAGGTGGAAGAAGATGAGATTGCTGTAGAGGTTCAAAGCGATAGAGTAGATATGTTCTCCGTCGAGGGTTTAGCTTATGCTGTGAAACTCTACGTAGGTATAGAGGAACCAAAGACGCCATCGTATAAACTAGCATTTAAAGCCCGGGTAGAGCCTCCTTCAAAAAGACCCTATATAGCTATAGCGGCAGTAAAGAACGTGGCCATAGATGAGGAAGTTCTTAGCGAATTAATAGAATTCCAGGAAAGAGTCCATACAACTTATGGTAGAAATAGAAAGAAGATAGCAATAGGATTACATGATTTAGGCAAACTACCTAAAGGGGATATTACTTACAAGGAAGTAAGCATAGATACAGCAATGATGGTGCCACTTTTTAACAGTAGGAGAATGAGTATAAGGGAAGTCCTAATATCTACGGATCAAGGAAAACTCTATGGCGAAATATCCCTTTGGGGCAATAAGCATCCAGCACTATTAGTAGGAGAAGAAATTATAGCCCTACCGCCAGTAATAAATAGCGATATAACAAGACTTGAGCCAACAACAAGAGATATATTTATCGATGTAACAGGTACAGATTTCAATGCTGTTATGAATGTTCTGAATGTTATTGTACACGCATTATCGTTCTACGGTGGTGAAATTTTGGGAGCAGAAATACACTATCCCGATAAAATCGTTTTAACACCTAATCTCGAGACTAAGAGCGTTGCATTAGAACTAGAATTTATTTCAAAATGGTTAGGAGTACCTAAGGATGTACTGGTTTACGAAGGCCCTAAGGCATTGAAGCGCATGGGATACATCGTTGATAAAGTCGATGTAAATAGCATAATTGTGAAGATCCCTCCGTATCGTTGCGATATTTTACATCAAGTTGATATTGTCGAAGATATAGCCATAGGTCTTGGATACGATAACCTAGGGCTAGAATTCCTCAGTCCTCCTAATACAATAAAATTACGTAGGTTTTCTGACGAAGTTGTAGTAGAGGAGATCCTAAGAGATGTGCTCATAGGTCTTGGTTATACAGAGATAAACACGCTTACATTAGTGCCATCCGAAGTCTTAAACCTCTTATCAGCTGAACCATTTCCAATAATAGTTAACGCCATATCTAAGGAACTAGATGCCGTCAGAAATTCCCTAATTCCATCTATACTCATATCTCTGCGGGATTCCCAATACGTAGCTCTACCTGTTAAAGTTTTTGAAATTGGAGAGGTTGTAGAAAAATGCATTAATTGCTATAATGGTTGGAGGAATAGAGTAAGATTAGGTTTTGCTATAATGGATAGCGAGATAAAATTCGAAGAGGTTCATGCAGATCTGTACGTTATTTTATCAGAGCTTGGTTTAGAAAAAATTATTCGCATAGAAGGTTGTAAACAGAAAGCGTTCTTAGATGGTAGATGCGGTTGTATTAAATATGATAACACCTTAGTAGGTGTATTTGGGGAAGTTCATCCAAACGTTTTGAAAATCCTAAAGCTAGAATATCCAGTAGCAATAACCGAGTTATATATAGATGCGCTAGCGAAAATTATAACGTGTAGACAAATTAATATATAGGCTGTACATTGATTATTAAATTCCAAGCGCCTTATTTGGAAGATGGTGAGTATGGCATGGACTTAGAGAAGAAGCTTGAAATAATAAAGCGTAATACAGCTGAAATAGTTACAGAGGAAGAGCTTAGAGAAGCAATTTCTACAGGTAGAAAACTTAGAGGGTATATAGGTTTTGAACCTAGTGGTATAGCCCATATTGGACATCTAATATGGATGTACAAATTTAGAGACCTAGTAAATATAGGAGTAGAAATGATACTGTTTTCTGCAACATGGCATGCCTGGATCAACGATAAACTTGGTGGAAACCTAGAGCTCATCAAAGCATCATCGTGGCATTTTGTTAAGGTGTTGGAGGCCATAGGTGTTGATCGTGCAAAGATTAAAGTGGTTTTTGCGGATGAGCTCGTCGAACGACGGGAATATTGGGAGAAAGTTATTAGGATAGCTAAGAGGGTCAGTCTAAGTAGAGCAAAAAGGGCTTTGACTATTATGGGTAGAAGGGCAGATGAAGCAGAACTTGATTTCGCTAAACTGATATACCCATTTATGCAAGTTGCAGATATTTTTGAACTTAACGTGGATATAGCCTTAGGTGGTATAGATCAGAGAAAAGCCCATATGCTGGCTAGGGATGCGGCTGAGAGACTTAGGTGGAAAAAACCTATAGCAATACATACTCCACTCTTACCATCGTTAAAAGGTTCAACTAAGATGAACATAATCGTAGGCGATATGGAGTTAGATGATATCGTAGCCCAGGTGAAGATGAGTAAATCTAAACCTGACGAAGCGATAATGATAACTGATAACGATGAAGATATAAAACGAAAGGTTAAGGCGTCCTTATGCCCTCCTAAGGATGTTGAAGATAATCCAATTATGTCTATTGCAAGGTACATAATATTTGCTGAAGAACCAAGGAAATTTGTTATAGAACGTGAAGCAAAATATGGTGGTACCATTGAGGTGTTTACTTATAAAGAGCTAGAGGAACTATACTTAGGAGGGAAACTACACCCTCTTGATTTAAAGAATGCAGTAGCTGAAGAGCTTATAAAGATTGTTAAACCTATAAGAGATACGCTTCAAAGAGAAGCTAAGCTATGGGAAAACTTACTGGAAATCGAGAAAAATGTAAGTCGATAAGAGGTATAAAAAATGGTGAAATATGTTATTAGAGCAAAAATTGAGGTAGAGGGAACAGTAGATAAATCTGATGTCATTGGGGCAATATTTGGTTATACCGAAGGGATATTTGGAGAAGAATTCGATTTGAGAGAATTACAGGACAAAGGTAGGGTTGGAAGAATTAACGTGGAGCTAAAGCAGCAAGAAGGTAAATCTGTAGGCGAAATACTGATACCATCAAACTTAGATAGAGTTGAAACAGCACTTCTTGCTTCACTAATTGAATGTGTTGAACGTGTAGGACCTTATTCAGCAAAAATACAGATCATAGATATTGTTGATGTTAGAGCTGAAAGAATTAAAAAAATAATAGATAGAGCATCAGAAATTGCTAAAAAATACTTTGTTGAAAGAGCACCTGACATAAAAGAGATATTAAATAAAATTACGGAGAATGTAAGATCAGCTGAAATGATTTTTTATGGCCCAGAAAAGCTTCCGGCAGGCCCAGATATAGATAAAAGCGATACAATAATAATAGTTGAAGGTAGAGCTGATGTCCAGAATATGCTTAGGTATGGTTATAGAAATGTTATAGCTTTGGAAGGTGCTCATGGAGCAAAAATACCGGAAACTATAATTAAGCTTGCCGCCAAGAAAACAGCCATCTTATTTGTTGATGGAGATAGAGCGGGAGAGCTCATAGCAAGGGATGTTATAAGGATAGCAGACATAGACTATGTTGCTAGGGCGCCTCCCGGAAAAGAAGTAGAGGAGTTAACAGCTAAAGAAATAGCGAAGGCATTAAAGAATGCTGTACCCGTAAAACAATTCCTAGAGCAACTTGAGAAGAAAACAGTCGATGTATCCGAAGTTGAGACAAAATCATTGATCCAGCAACCAATAATGCAAACATTAGAGGTAACCGAGTCGATACCTATTCAACAAGCCCCTATACAAACATCACAACAAATGCCTCAGCAAATCGCTGTGGAGAAACCGATAGAGGGCGTTATCGAGATACCTGTTAACATAATAGAGGAAGGTAAGAGAATACTAGGAAATTTAGAAGCTCTGTTATACGATGATCAGTGGAACATAGTTGAACGTGTACCAGTAAGAGATCTTGTGGATAAGCTTAGTCAAATTGAATATGGAAAAGTACAAGCTATAATATTCGATGGCATTATTACTCAGAGATTACTAGATACGGCATCAAGTAAAGGTGTCAAATTAATTATTGGAGTAAGACTTGGTAATGTTGCCAAAAAACCTGATAGTATAATAACCATGACATTCAATGACATTCTTAGTGTTATGCAGAGATGAACTTAAATATTCAACAACTATCTTTAATCATCAGATAGGCGTCTTCGCCATCTGTATAATATCTAGGAATTATGCCTACTATTCTATACCCAAGCTTTTGATAAAGGTTAATTGCAGGATTATTGGAAATTCTAACCTCTAAGCGATATTTGCATACATTAAATTTTTCTCTGAATATACCTTCTATGAATTCCATAAGTTTTACTCCTAAACCTTTCCTTCGATAAGCAGGGTGGATACATATTGATACTATATGCCCTAATCCATCTCTTCTTAGAATACCAGATACATAACCAACGATTTTATTATTTATCTCTGCAACTAAAAATAATTCGGGATACAGTGTTAACAACATGAACAATAAATTTTTAGGATACGGATCTTTAAAGCACATAACCTCAAGTTCGTATATTTCGTTGATGTTTTCTACATTGGCTTGCCTAATGTTCATCAATGTTACCTAAAGCTAATTAGTATATAGGAAGAAATAGCTATAGCCAATATTATTACCAAAGCGTTAATTGTATCTATGATATTCAATGATAGAAGCTTACTTATATTTTTTCTATTTTTAAGTAAATGTTTTAGGAATAAGCTTCCATCAGTAATAAATAAGGGAATAGCGTTTAAAACAAATAAGCTGAAGTTTATTGTAACCATAGAGTCCATTAATAATGTTAGCTCTTCAAACCATTTCAATATCTGAATCCTTGAATCACGTATAAATGCTGTTAAAGTAGTGAATACAACACCTATACATGGAACAGAAGGTAAGTCTCTCCTATGAGCCGTAAGTCTTAATGTTATGTTTTGGCACGTGCCACCATAATCACATACTTTCATATTAATGTTCGACCCTAAAGATACATTCCTAAGTATGTCAACCAGATAATTTAACGATGTTATTTTTGTATTATTTATGGATTCGATAACCATCCCTGGCTCAATACCAGCTATCTTAGCTGGACATAGAGATGTATTACATATAGAACAATCAACACTGGCTATCGATACTACTTGTATTGGAGTTCCATAGATTTGAAACACAGTGTATGTTATAACTATAGTAATTATTATTATAATAGCTGATGTTAGGGCATTAGCGAAAACCCCCGCGGAAATAATATTGAGTTTAGACTTAATCTGCACAGAATCTAGTTCTGAATCATCTAATTCAACGAAAGCTATAGGTATTAAAAATAACAACCCTATACCCCAGCTTTTAATCGATACACCTTCTTTAAGAGCTACAATGGCGTGAGCAAGTTCATGTAAAATTACGGCTATGGTTATGGATATCAGTAGATATGGTAAAGGATACGGAAGTATTTCTGTGGATTTGAATAGAAGAGGTATAGGTATAACGGTAGGTGTAGGTGCAGCTGTTGTAGTTCCAAAGATATAGCTAAGGAAATCGCTTATGGATTTAAGGATTTTGGGTAAGAGCATAGTATAGAATAATAATGCACCTACGAAAATGCTAGACATTAGACCATAGCTAAAGCCTTTACCGAGGGGTTTAGGTTTAATAGCTTTATAACCTTTACCAAAAAATAGAAGAATTCCTCCTATAGTGAATTGAATTTTGAGCTTATTAGTCATAGTTATATGTTTGTTTCGCGTATATACACTTAATATTGTTGTAACAGCAGTAAAGATTACAAATACGGATAGGATTAATTGTATATCATCCATATTTTATACACCGTTATCACGAGGATACACAATGGATAGCTATGCTGTAGAGGTTATATATACACAAGAGCACTGGTATGTACTAGAAGAAAAAAGAGCTAAAGGGTTAAAGATAGTTACTACCTTAAATAAATGTGGGTTATTTGTGGCTATTGTACATGGTAGTGTAGCAAGAGGGGATATAACAAGGAATAGTGATGTAGATGTTGCACTCCTTCATCCGTATTCTACCAGTTTAGTAAAATTATGTTTAGAAGAAAATGGGTTCAAAGTATATGATGTAAAAATAGTACAACCTACGCCTAAACATACACCTAAAGTATATATATACCTAGATCCTTCTGAAGAGCGTGTATCCTTACCACTAGCTGAACTAGACCCTATAGAAATCGAATACTACAAATTTAGCGGATTTGTAACAAAAGAGGATATATTAGCAGGAAAACGTGTTAGAGGAGTCAATAAGAAACTTAAGCTTGTTATCCCAACAGAGAAAGGTCACATAGAAATACCTGTTATAGGTAATGAAGGTTATGTAGGTAGGTTATTAGGAGTATCAATAGATGTGGTTAAGGATCGTGTTGAGGCATTGACAAAGCGTATTGAAGAAGGTCATAGTGGGCTTTTTATAGAGGTGTCAGTCCCTATGGTTGAAGAAATAGAATATTTCATTGAAAAACTCTGTAGAGAAAATAGTGCTTTTAGGCGTGCGGTGATTAAACATGGTCTCTGCATATAATATTCATTATATGGGATTATATGGTGTTTGGTATGGTTTTCTTCCTAAGGGTTGTATATACTGTATGAAGGGATCCAAAGCAGTAATATTTATAACAGGTATTTGTGGGACTAGGTGCTATTATTGTCCTATAAGTTTTGAGCGTAGAAGTCATAATTCATTTTATATTGACGAAGAGAGGTTTAGAAACTTTTCCGAATTAATCGATGAGATAGCGTTGATCAAAGCCGAAGGAGTATCTATAACAGGTGGGGAACCATTCCAAATGTTTCATATGGTTTTAAATTTAATTAAATCATTAAAAGAGATTTTTGGGGATGGTTTCCATATTCATCTATATACTTCAGGATATGGAGTAACAAAAGAAGCTATAAGAAGAATCGCTTCAGCGGGATTGAACGAAATAAGGTTTCACATAGTGAATAACACTATATTTAAACTTATCGAATTTACGATTAAGGAAACAGACATGGATGTAGGTATTGAGATACCAGCTATACCAGATATGGAATGGCTTTGGAGGATAGCCGTAGAGGCTAATAACCTTGGAGTAAAATTCATTAACTTAAATGAATTTGAGGCATCTGAGACAAATATTGAAAACTTACTCATACGAGGGTATAAAGTAAGAGATGATGGTAGGAGTATAGAAGGAAGTTACGAAATTGCTTTAAAAGTTATAGAGAAAGTATATAAGGAAAATATGAAAATTTCTATCCATTTATGTCCTGCGATATACAAAGATGTTATACAACATAAAAATCGGCTTAGAAGAAAAGCATTAATGTGTCTAGGTCCAGGTATCAGTGTAAACGATGATGGAACTGTAAAAATCAGTAATAAGGACATTATACCAACATTTAACATATGTAGTGATTACTTAAAGTTGAATTTAAATCTTTAATACAAAAACACATTAATGCTATAGCTTATAATAAGTTAAGTATACCGAAGCGTTTACTTTATTATAGTGGGAAATATGCCTAAAGAGGCCACATTATACAAAATTATAGACCCGGATAAAAGGATAGTGGAATGCACTGCTTGTCCAAGAAGATGTAAAATAGGCGAGAACCTATATGGTTTTTGTGGTATTAGATGGAACTTCGGTGGGAAACTGTATTTAGTAGCTCACGGTCTAGCGATAGCAGTTGCCATAGACCCCATAGAAAAGAAACCCCTATACCACTTCCACCCAGGCTCCATGGTTTTCTCGATGTCTACTACAGGATGTAATTGGGGATGTCAGTTCTGTCAAAACTGGGATATATCGCAGAGAAGAATTATAGCCGGATGGAAACTGCCCCCAGATATAACTATAAATATAGCATTAGCATACGGAGTTCAAGGTATAACATATACTTATAATGAACCTATAATATTTATTGAGTATGCATATGATGTAGGAACATTAGCAAAAAAGCATGGGTTATTCAATACCTTCGTTACAAATGGGTATATGACTGACGAAGCAATAGATTTAGCTGTAAAATTCATCGATGCAGTCACAGTTGATCTCAAAGGCCATGGAGACCAAAACTTGGCTAAGAAACTTTGTTTAGTGCCCGACGTAGAGTACGTGTTCAATGCTATTATTGAATTAAAGAAGAGAGGAGTTTTTATAGAGATAACAGATCTTGTTATACCTAAATATGGTGATGACATCGATAAAGCTCGTAAATTAGCTAGGTGGGTTGTTGAAAACCTTGGTCCTGAAATCCCTATACACTTCCTCAGATTTCACCCAGACTATAAGCTTATCGACTTACCGTCAACACCTATTGAATTACTTGAAAAACATATAGAAGTAGCTAGAGAAGAAGGATTAGTTCATACATACATAGGCAACGTTCCAGGGCATTTCTATGAACACACATATTGTCCAAAATGTGGAAAAAACGTTATAAAGAGGGTGGGGTTTGATATCATTGAGCACAACTTAGATGAGGAATCCCGTTGTAAGTTCTGTAGATACAAGCTAAACATAGTTGGAGGGGTTGCTCCTATATACAAAATGGATAGATTTATATACATACCTTTAGAACTCTACACAGAATTTGTACATATACCTCCAAATAAAATAAAAGATTTCGTTTTAGGTGGGTACAGATAAAGGCTTTAGGCAGAATTGTCGACGTTCATTGCCATCTTCATGAATATTATGATAACGAAATTGACGCTATATCTACGTTAGGCATAGATGTTATTGCTGTAAGCGATAACT
>JAWASI010000001.1:8758-18296 GCA_038892955.1 Ignisphaera sp. | reverse complement strand
CGATTAGAACCTTAGCTATAGCTGAAAAACATCGTTGGGTTATACCAGCTATTGGTATACATCCGTGGAATATAGATGCTAATTCATTTGCTGAATTCAGTAGATTATACGAGCTAGCAATTAGTTTACGAAACAGGATTAGAGTTATAGGTGAAGTAGGTCTAGATAAAAAGTTTAAATCTGAAACTTTTATATACCAGCTCCAAATATTTAAGTCATTTATCGATTTAGCAACGGAAATAAAATCCCTTCTCAATATTCATGCAGCAGGTGCTTGGAAAGAAACAATAGAATTGTTAGCAAGAAGCGATATACCTTCGGCTATAATACACTGGTACACAGGTCCTCTCGAGTTAATCAACGAACTAATTGACAGAAATATTTTTATATCGGTGAATCCAGCTATAGCTGTTCAGATAAAGCACCGAGAAGTGGTTGCTCGAGCCCCACTAGATATAATTCTAGTTGAAAGTGATGCACCTTATAGCTATCGAGGATTAATAATGCATCCAAAGGACGTATTTAATGTTATCAAATACATATCTAATATAAAGAATATGAGCTACGAAGAAGTATATGAAGTTATAGTTAATAATTATGAAAAGTTAAAACGTAAAATTCTAACTTACTAGAAATCAGAAGTTGTATTAGGGTAACTTTATTTACGATTTAGAATTACGTATTGGTGGCAAATATGAACCTAAATGAATCATTAAAACGTTTAAAAGCATTGACGTTACCCCAAGGTTATCCAGAGGATATAGATCTACTACGATTAATAGATTACAGGTTATTTTTGAACTGTATAAACAATGAGTTGAGATGTTCAATTATGATGTTAATTGGTAGAGGTATTACTTCAGCTATGGATTTATCGAAATACTTAGGCATTCCAAGAACAGGTATATATAGGCATTTAAATATTTTGTTGAGAAGCGGACTTCTTATGCGTAAGAATGGAAGATACTTTGTTTCAGCGAAAATGTTTCTAGTTTACGATGTTGATGTTGAAAGTGATGGATATATTAGACTCAGGATCCATCCAGATAAGGGTGGGTTTATAGATGAGGAGGTAGGGTTCATTTCTATAAAGGGCGAATCCTGTAGATGTGATGTATGTAATACCTTTGATAACTGTATCAAAGCTGTTAAAAATTTTGCTAGAAAACTTGATGTTAGGATTAGATCTGAAAAACCTATGCATGGATTTATAGAGATTGTAAAAGAGATAGTATATAGGGATGTACTGCAGATAGTAAAAAGTGGATATTTAGTGGTGAAACCTATTTATGAGTTAGAAGAAATCCAGGGATAAATTAAATGAAAAAGCTCATATTTAAATTAGACTACGCTGGAAAAATACTAACTGGAGAAAAGACTACGACTATAAGGCTTTCTACGAATTTAAACGAAAATGAAGAAGTAGAGGTGTACGTAGGTCATGTAAGGATAGGCAAAGCTCTAATAAAGAGAATTTATAAGAAAAGATTAAGTGAATTAAGTGACGAAGAAGTTAAATCTGATGGATTTCAATCAAAGGATGAATTAATAAAGAATTTATCGAAAATCTATGGTAATAAGAGGATCAGCTCTGATCCCGAAGTTTATATAATAGAATTTACTCTTATTAATCTATGATATTCATGAAGTCAAGAAAACTTAAAGGATATAAACCTAGGCAAAGAGTAATTATTAACTAGGTGTTGTAAAGTATCAAAGTGCTGTGCGGGGGTGCCCGAGCCAGGTCAAAGGGGTCGGGCTTAGGACCCGATGGCGTAGGCCTGCGTGGGTTCAAATCCCACCCCCCGCACCAGTAACTAAAATTTAACACAAAGCCCCTACCATAATATGGTCATCAAAGCTCTGAATTACTTGTTTAGGTGATATTAATGGCTAACATATTTGATGTTGTACATAGATACAGACAAACCTATAAAGTACTAAGAACAATTGTTGTAATATCTATTCTAGGTATAGTTGTTGAATTGATATTTGCACATTTATCGTCTTCTATCATCATATATACCGACGTTATACACTGGGTTGTGGATACTTTTCTAGAGTTAATCTCCATGATAACATTCTATGTTATATCAAAAGTTTATAGAAAAATCAAGTGGAATATCTTTGCCTTAGAGGCATTGCTAGTATTAGTATTAAGTCTCATAATTTTCGGTTTCTATATATTAACACTGATTGAGACCGTAAAATCGTACACAGAGTCGTTATTTGCGCCCACAACAACTAACCCATTTTTAGCATTGGTTACATTATTTGGTGGTGTTTTAACGATTATAATGTATGTTATTGAGCATAGAGCGTATCGAAAATTGAAAACAGAGATACTGAAGGTAGATATGACCCACGCTATGGTAGACCTTTCCGTAGCTATCATAGCGTCTATAGGCATTGTTTTAACAGTATATACCAATAATTTTATTGTAGAATTAGTTGTAGTCTTATTTGTTCTCTTTGCTGCACTCCAAACATTAGTAGAATTATGTAAAGAGGCTATGAAGTCTGTGCTAGGATTTGAAGCAGATCCAAGTCTAAAAGTGTTATTAACATCTAGACTAAGTGAATTTAATCGTGAAGGCGTCAAAATAGGCGAAGTTGAGTTAAGAAAAATGGGAACATTTTATGTGGCTAAAGTTATTGTTTATTTAGATCCTAAAATAACAATAGGGGAAGCGCATAAACTTAGGAAATCTATAAATATTGTAAGTAGAGAAGTTTCTGATTTAATACATCATGTTGACGTTATATTCTATCCTATGAAAAAATACGCATATTATAAAAGAAAAGATAAGTATCGTAAACAGAAACAACGTTACTTAGGTATTTAGCAAACCTTTATTTTTAGTGTTTAAATAAATATTGCAGTATTGCGATAGTTCTCAGTCTACATATATACCTGAAGAGCCATCACATGCGAAGCCGGGAGTATTCATGCTAGAAAATCCTTCCCTACAAGTCGTAAAGATGAGGCCTTCTTCTTCTGCGAGTTCTCTTAGGATCTTCATATAATGGTATCTCAAGTTTCTGCTGAGATATCTATATCCGTGTATGCTTTCAGCAGTATTTCTATTGTAAAGCTCAATAAGTTTTTTACCTACATCCGGGAATATCGATATCAATCTCCTAAGACTATCACTTTTAGCTTTGTACGTAGAAGACGTTATTTGAATAATCCCACGTTTACTTAGTTCTCTAACTAGATTACGTAAATCGTCATAGTTATCATTAATGAAAGGAATTATGGGGTCTATTCTCGCAACGACTTTTATTTTATTACGTGAGAGTATTTCGATGGCTTTCAATCTCTCAGATGGAGGTGGTGCATGGGGTTCTAAGCCAAGGGCTATAGAGTTTTTTAGCGTTGTTATAGTTATGGATGTAACCACACTATCTCTAAATTTTATAAGGATATCGATATCGCGTAGAATGAGCGTGCTCTTGGTAACTATTAGGATTTTAAATCCATGGTTAAGTAGTTCATGTAAAGCATGCCTAGTTAAATTGAGTTGAGCCTCTATTGATGGATAAGGATCGCTACTTGAAGACATTTCGATTAATGCTCCTCTAGGAATCTTGGGTATATCTCTCCTTAGCCTCTCTAGGAACCTTCCTTTAGCTCTTACCATGTAGTGTTTAGGAATATAGCTTGTTGCATAGCAGTACAAACATCCATGACTACAGCCTGTGTATGGATGTACAACCCATTTAGTAGGACATGTACATAGAGATGATCGCCAAGGATCAAAAGGCTTTATAATACTTAATCCTGACATCTACACAACCTTTTAACTAATTCGTATAATCCTTGTGTGCACAACGTTTTTATTTTTAGTGATGTGAAAAGTTTAAGGGTGGCAAACTTGACATCGCATAAAAAAAGGCTTAAGCTAGTATTTATTGTAGTAATCTTCATGATTTTTACTATGTTATCGTTCTTTAATACAGTAGAATTGATAGGTGAAAGCAATATTGATAATACTACGACTACCGAGCTCTACAATAATACCGCTGCAACATCAATTGATACTAATACACATCCAGCTAATATAGTAAATCAAACTGCTTTTACTTTAACAATTACAGAGACAAAAACGATAACATTATCAACAACTGTAACAAGTGTATTGATACATACAACTACATTAACACTTATGGCCACAATACCTGGAGGTGTACCAATTAACTTAGTATTTGTATTTGCAGCTTTGATCGGTGTTTTGTCTATTTCTATAGGATACTTTATCGGCTATAAGACCTCAAGAAAACCAATAGAAGAGCAGCCTACTCGTAGAAGGAAGTAATACGATATTTTAACTCAGTCTGATTAAGAGAATCTATGGTTAACGAGTTAATTTACATAAACTTGTTCACGGAATCTTTATTTTATTACATATGCACACTCTTTAAGCGCTTCCTTAACCCTAACATCATGAATACTAAGTAATGATGCAAATAAAAGTGATGCAAAAGAAGAAGCAATTTTTCCGCTAAGTGTAGCAGGTATGTAGTCGAAATTATTGAGCAAAATCAACATTAGGATAAAAGTCTTTAATCCTATGTAATTTATAAATCTAACTAAATTCTCGAAATTAGTTTTAATTGTATAACAGGTAATCGTAGAGGATTCATCTAGTATTTCTTTAATTATGTTCCTGATTTCGACAATGCCATTAGCTAAATTACACAACGTATTTATGATTACATCAGTATTTTGATTAAGTTTGCAACGTTTTATTGTATTAATTAAAGAGATTACTTTTCCAAGAGTATTTATTGCAAGATTTTTTAGCATCAACAATCTATTGTATACTCTTATATCTAAACTACATTCCGATGACATTTCAACAGCTTTTATCACCTTGGCTACAGTATCAACTATTTGTGAAAAATCTTCGAGACTTATACAGCATTGTTCCACACATATACTGTTTAAGGTATCAGCGTGAGCACATAGGTTCTTCATCCTATCTAACCAATATAGTCTGTGGCTGCCCACATCATCATCCTAACATATTTTAATTTACGTACATAACTTAATAACCTTATATAATACCTATAATACCAGTAAAAATTAGTGAAATGATGAAAGCGCCCTTCGCTGTACATAGATGATGAATTATCCAGCTGATTTACGGGACTCACTATGTCTTGTTCAGAATTATACCATGTAATACGAGGTAAAGTTGTAGACGGTATAGGTGAAGGATCAAAATACGTTAATCTATATCAGGAAATCTTAACGAGAATATTGGGTATAGTACCCTATCCAGGAACTCTGAATATTAAACTTGCTGCCGAAGAAGCTCAAAAACTTAGACAAATACTTAGAAACAATAGATGTGTCTATGTTATTACCCCACCAAGCAATGTTTATGTTAAAGCTTATGCGTGGAAAGCTTATCTGAGAGTCAGAGGAAGATGCATTTCAGTTTTTATTGTAAAACCTGAGAAAACAATCTATGGTGATGACGTAATTGAGCTGTTATCCGAAATATACCTACGTGGAGTATTAAATTTAAGAACAGGCGATGAAACAGAGCTATTGATAGCAGACAAATGCTTTCAACCATGTGATTGCCAGTAAAAATACAATTAATGCTTATATTCTGTTGCAGGTCAAATAAAGTCCCTGATCTGTGAAAACTATGTCAGCAATTCCACATAGATTTTGGAAATTTGTTGAACTTGGTATTGATCCATATATATCGGAGTATAGGTATGACATCAATGCGAGTGTTAAATCGTTGAAAGATAAGTACAGCTACCTAAACAAAGGCGAAGAAGCCTCAGAGAGATTCAATATTGCAGGTAGAATTATGGGTATAAGAAGACATGGTAAAATCGTTTTTGCTTTATTAGATGACTCTACTGACGTTATACAGCTAGTTTTTAAATTCGATATACTAGGTGAAAAATATTGGCAAATAGTAGAACTATTAAATGTTGGAGATGTTGTAGGGGTTAAAGGAAAGCCCATGAGAACTTTTCGTGGTGAGTTTTCTCTTCTTGTTGAAGAGTTTAAAGTATTGGCTATAACATGGAGGGAATATCCGGAGAAATGGCATGGTCTTGTAGATGCAGATAAAAGATATAGAATGAGATATTTAGACTTTATGCTCAATCCTAAGGTTAGAAAAGCCATTATATCAACGTATAAAGTAGAGAAGAGCTTTAGAGATTTTTTGAATTTGAGAGGTTTTATAGAAGTTCACACTCCTAAGCTTCAGCCTATATATGGTGGTGCCTTAGCCAGGCCTTTTACAACTAAGATGTACGCCTTAGATAGAACAGTATATCTTAGTATAGCACCTGAAACCTATCTAAAACGATGTGTTGTGGGTAATTTCTTTAAAGTATACGAGATAACAGTATGCTTTAGAAATGAAGATATAGATGCTCAACATTATCCAGAATTTGTTCAAATAGAAATTTACTGGGCTTTTGCTGATTGGAACGATATGATGAAGTTAGTTGAAGAAATGGTTTCAACAGCCGTTAAAGACATATTCGGCGATTATGTTCTTGAAGTGGATAAAGAAGGTGAAAAATTAGAATTGAATTTTAAACCTCCGTGGAAAAGAATAACATTAGAAGATTCCATAGAACTATATGGAGGAATTAAGGTCAAAGGTAAAAGTATAGATGAACTCATAGAGATAGCTAAGTCATTAAATATAAAAATCGATGATATGAGAAGAGGTAAAATAATTGAGAAAATATTTGAGAAAACAACCGTTCCGAATATTATCCAGCCAACTTTTGTAATGCTATATCCAAGGGATATATCACCACTTGCTAGACCATATAGAGAAGACCCAAATTATGCTGAAAGATTTGAGATATTCATCGATAGACTTGAAGTTGGCAACGGCTATAGCGAGTTAAATAATCCTGTTGTTCAACATTACTTCTTTAAGAAAGAAGAAGAACTACGTATGAAGCTCGCTAACAAGTTAGGAGAAGAAGTGGAATACCATCCATTAGACAAAGATTATGTAAGAGCGTTAGAGTATGGCATGCCTCCTACAGCAGGTGTTGGTATAGGTATCTATAGGCTAGTTATGATATTAACAGGGCTACAATCAATAAAAGATGTAATTCCTTTTACCATTGTAGAGCAGGATGAATTTCAGACCATCACTGATAAACACCAAGATATACTCAACTACTATGTAGAGAAACTACAACTAGATAAATATTAACTACCTCTACTTCATAATCATATAAGCTATGTTATTACACAGATCTTGAGTACTTGAATAACTATTACACCTAAGGTAAACTCGAAAAAAGTATTGATAGGCATTAGTTCAACAAAAGTTTTATTGTTTAGATCTATACGAGAGGAAGCTTAATTAAATCCGGATAGTACTCCCTTAACACCCTGATCATACTTACTCGAGGTATAAACGATCGTATCGCGGATAACGCTACATCATAGAACGCCTCCGGCTCATCTCTAAATATTTGAAGTATTTTCAGTACCTTAGACTTAAATTCGCTGTATTCTTTTTCATTTATTTCTTGGGCTTCTCTACTGCCTAAGTCGATAGGAATTCTGATATCTTCACCAAAAAGCCATCCATTAACGCCATCAACTATAAACTCTAGTACACCACCATCTCTTATAGCTAAGGACGGTACACCATTTATAGCAGCTTTCATGTAGCTAGTTCCACAAGCTTCTAAGCCGGAGAAAGGAGTAAATAGAAGTAGATGACCTGATGATAATATCATCTTGGCCTTAGATACATCGTAGTCGTGAATAAACACGAAATTTGGCATTTCTATATGCATTCTCCTGAAGATCTTCATATACTCTACGCCAAGAGTATCGTTAGGATGAGCTTTACCGCCAACAACGAAAACTAGGGGTAGATCCTTTAATTCTTTAGCAAGTCTTATAACCATCCAGGGCCTTTTGTACTCAGTTATCCTTCTAACCCATATGACAACAAATTTATTTTCTAGAACAATGTCTTTCTTGTAGTTTTGCAAGAACTTCTCTAAATTATAGATAAGTCTTTCTTTAATTATCTCTAATCGATCTATGGTTAACTTATGTAGTTCAAAGATGTTCTTAATTTCAGGGTTAAGCCAACGTTCAATATTTATACCGTTAGTCACAAAAACCAATTTATCATTAAAATGCGGGAATATCTTTCTTAAAACATCGTAGTGTTTAGCAGATACAGCAAATGCTTGCTGTGAAGCGGCTAAACCTATTTCCGTAAGCAGAACTTCTTTCTCTATAAACCTATAGCCAAACTCTTTTTCGAGAATTTCCCTAGGAAATGAGGGATGACCCCATATACCTGCAGTATGTATTACAAGTCTATATCTACCAGGCAATTTTAGTTGTAAAGGTAGAATAGCTGTATATGCTTCTTGCAAATCTATGTATGCTATATCACTTAATACCATGTTTTTCTTAATGTACTCTGCCGCTGCTTTAGAAAAAAAGATGTACTTATAAGCTCTTTCCTCATTGTTATTCTCGATATATATCCTATCAACTATTTTTGTGAGCCACTGAGGGGATAAAACATTAAAGAAAACAACCTTAGCTGAACCATGTTTGTAAGCTAAAACCTCAACTTCTGCGCTTTCGCCTTTAATATCAATCCTAAACTTGTCCTCTATATTTAAACTTTTAATGAAATCTTCTGGTTGCTCTTGTGGCTTCGGTACAGGATTTCCATTTTCATCAAAAACCCAGTTTACATAACCATGATTATAGAACAAAGTTAAAGTTGTATACCTTAACCCTAATCTACCTGCTGCGTAAAACTTATCTCCTTCTAAAACTCCTAACCCACCAGCGTATGTGTAGCCTGTATCTAGAGCAATGTCTGGTGTAACACTAATAATATATCGATTTGAATTGACAGCATTAGTATACATTATTTTTCACCCCTAACATTAACATTGTTAACTATGACTGCACATCAAATCCGCTAAATATATTTTTATCACATCAATCCTTAATTAATTAAATCGCTTTTAAAGTAATGTCACGTGAACTCCTTATTTGACGATCTTCATTCATTTATTGAGATAATGTATATATTGATAAGTTAAGCTATATAATAATAAGGTTAACATTATTAAGAACTATACATAGGTTAATTGCTTTAGTGAATTTAACTAAAAATTTATATTAGCTATTTAATGTATTTGTCAAACTCCTTAATCCATAACAAAATCATTTCTTCATTCCAAAATTCTGCCCACCAATAATCACTGTCTAATATATGCCATAAAGCCCATTCTGCTTTTTTAGCTCTTTCATCAAATCCGTATTTAACTGTATACTCTTTAAACTTTAAGATAATTTGTTCCACCATTTTCCAGTATTTTTCTTGTTCTAATACTTCACCACGCCACTTAGTATAGGATCCTAGCCACGTAGTGGACGGTATATATTTTAGTTTTCTTACAGGTTGTATTGATTTAAGTGCTTCTTTAGCTGTTGTAAGTTTAGCTATATTAATTCTACCTAATTTCTTAAATAATAATA
>JAWASI010000001.1:0-8649 GCA_038892955.1 Ignisphaera sp. | reverse complement strand
GATTCTTGGAGAATATCATCCAGTTTTCACCATCTAATGCTATGGTTAACACCTTTGCGTTTTCTTCAGCACATTTGTTAAGAAGTTTATAGATGAAATTGTAAGCCCCTTTAATAGCGTGTATATCGCTGCAATAGTTATTTGCAAAACTTATATCATTGCTTAACTCAGTATCCCGGAAGAAAACCACTAGACCATTAGATGGGTTGTCTCCTACAATATAGGGTTCATAATGGTTCTTGACATCTCCTTCTGCAGCCCTTAGATGGTACTTCTCGTCTAGAAATGTATATTCAAGTCCAACGGATCTTATAATGGGTATAAGTTTCATAGAAAATGACATTTCTGGTAACCATATACCTTTAGGGTCTTTACTTGTAAAACTCTTGGTTATATTAAATCCATACTCTAGTTCTCTTTTTACTATATCGTCAATGTTAAAGGTATCAACAAGGTATCCAGCTATCGTATGAGCATAAATGCTTGTTACAACTTCTATAATTTCATCATGTACAAGTTCTCTGTACATATTTATTGCTTCTTTAACATTTTTGGTTAAATCGGACGTAGGTTCAATTACCTCGCCTGTCAATATCTTGATACCTTTTTCCACTATATCAATCCACTGCTTAATTAGCGATGGGCTTAAATTGTAAACGAGTTTAACCCCTATACCTAGCTTTTTGAGTAATACAGCATGATAATGATACGGACCTAAACCATATGGAAATAATATTGGTCTCCATACATAATTAAAAGGCCATATAGCTCTATAAATAGAGTCAGGCCCATAATTAGGGGGTTGATGGTTATGAAAAACTAGGATAACGTCTATGGGCTTCTCTTTAGGGTTGATGTTAGCGATGCTCACCCTATGTTTATCAAGAGTAACACCATCTATTACGAGTTTAACTTCATTTCCATCCCTAGCTTTTACGTAGTACTCAAGTTCAATTCTATTACTTGATGTTAAGTTGAAGGCTTCCTTGATAATAGTTTTCTCATCTACTTTTAACTCAACTTCAACACTTTTGTCAAGGCCGTAGTTTCTAATAAAAGCTCTTACTTTAACTTCATCATTATTCATAGCTTCAAAAAGATCTGCGACAACATATCCCTCGACAGAGTTTAAGAATCTTGAATCAGCGAGTCCTCTACCACATCTACTAATAATAGTATCCATACCCTTACCCCTTTATATCAATAGTATTATGTAGTATACCTCTCTATAGCTTTAATTATGAGTATCCGCTTTTCCTCTATTGAGTTATTAAGTTTAACTATCTCGTCTATTTCTTGGGTTAATTCCTCCAGGAAAAATATTTCGCTAAGCCATCTCTGTATATCGCCGCGGCTGAGATGGTATTGCAGACAGTCTTCAGGTATAATCTTCAAGATCCATAAAAGCTCTTTTATGGATGTAGCTGTTAAAGTAGGTATTTCGTTATAGGAACATTTGAAATGAAATCCTCTATCCAATGGTACAACTAAGTTCTTCACTATTTTAGATGGTTTTTGCCGGACTTTCTCTGCCACGATATAGAATAATACTGTAAGAGCTTGTACGTATAGTGTGTATGCGTCAACAGCATTTTTATATGGACTGAAATATTTATGTACTTCTTCAAATGAACCAAATTTTGTTGCCATGTAATAGAAATGATCGCTTGTTGTTAAAAGTTTCCAAAGTCTTAATAAAGTTGGGTCTTCAAGTGCATCTATATATCTTTTTAACTCTAAAAGCATGTTGAAGGCTGATTTCTGTAAGCTATTGCCAAGCCATGCGCTTACATCTCTTTCATCAGCCCAACTTATAGTAGACCAAGGAGGTACATCGTATATGTCTACAGCTGGGTGCTCCGAAACAGCTCTCGTCGGTGTTGAAAACCTCAAATATGGGTATTTAAGTACTTCTTTGGGTAACCACTGTAAGAACTCGTGTATTCCTGTCTCAGGCCAGTGATGCTCTCCAAAGGTTTCGTAGTCCATGGCTATCAATATTATTTCGCCTGGTGTTGAGGCAAGCCACGAAGCATACTTATCCGCTGTCAGGGGATATTGATCCCATGTAATGTTGCTAAATCTAAATCCTATATCGTCGCTAAGCCTGTAATTTCTTGTTAGTACCTTTATATCACATAGATAACTTCTGTAGACAAAATTTGGGCTTCTCCATCCTAGTACCCAATCAACACCTTCTGTTAGTATAACCTTAAATCCCATAGAATATAATTCACAAGCTATGTTATTATTATACATAAACTCTGTATTCTCTATGGCCGAAGGTTTTATCCCAAATACTTCTTGAAGAAGTTTTACGTGTTCTTCAACTTGTTCTCTTAGTTCTCTATAGTCAGGTATAAGAGGTGCTATACTATGGTAATAAGTTTGCGCTACTAGCTCAACATAACCCGTTGCTACTAATTCTTGGAATAACTCAACAACTCTAGGTGCCCAACGCAGTGCTTGTTCAATGAATACACCAGATATACCAAAAGAAACCATGAATTTTCTATCGTTATTTGCGAATTTCTTTATATTTTCAAGCAATATCTTTGTTGCTTGCGTATAGCATTTATTTGCGGCTCTTTCCATAATAATTCTGTTGAGGTCTTGATCAAATATTATATCCTCGAATTGTTTCACATCATCAATAGTACTTACTCTTAAAGCTCTTCTGATAAGCTTTTCATACATTTTTCTGTCAAGTCTATAAGGTTGATGGACTTCAAAGAATAAAATAATGTCTTTCATTTAAAACACCATTTTATATCTTGTACAGCAAATATTATAAAAGATTAAAATCTATTAAACTTGTTATTTCGTTAAGTATTTCCCATAGTATTCGTTTAGGATGCGATCAATAGTGTACTTACTAGACGTTTTTAAAGCATTCAATGACATCAACTTATACTCATATACACTGTAAATCCTGATTACCTTATAAAAGTTTGTCTACAAATTCCTCATATTCAACTCTATCGATTTCCTTTACTTTTATATCGTCGTGTATATCTATGAATTCATCTATGTCTGAACAAAGAACTATCCATTAAATCCGTCATGACTATCTTTAATGTGCCACCATCCTTAGAACTTAAGGTAGGTACACCATTTATAGCAGCTTTCATTAGTTAGTTCCATAAGCTTCCCATCTAGGGAAGGGAGTGAATAAATGTATATCTCCTCCACTTAGAATCAGCTGAGCTTTACGCACATCGTAATCATGTACAAATACTACATTTCCATGTCTTTGTGCAAGTTCTAAGAGTTTTTAGCGTATCTAAGCCTATCTCTATCAACTGGATGTAGTTTCCAATCAACTACAAATAAGGCATCGAGGTCTTTGCTTATTTATTCAATGAATTTTATAACAAAATAGGCACCTAGAAACTTATCACCTTCTGAGATTCCTAATCCACCTGCGTATCCACCTGTTTCATCAATGGCTATTTCCGGAGCTAACGATACTATAACCATGAACCACACCTTATCTAAGATTAATTTTTCTTAAAATTTAATCTTGTTATAGTACATCAATTCATATAAATAATACAAAAAGAAGGAAGTTGGCTATATATTGCTTCAGGATACTATGTGTTAGCTCTATAATAAGCCATTTGTCTAGCTAGCTCATAACATGCCAAAGTGCTATTTACTAAGTGTTCTGGTCTAAACATTGTATCTACATAAGCTATAGCGATATCTCTTATTTTTTCGCCAAATTTAGGTTCCCGAAGTGCGAGGTTTTTAAGCTCTTGGAATACAATCTTATCAATACCCTTACCGGTTTCACTGTAATAGACTAGATAACCTAGACTTTGAATAGCCATAGCCAATTCTACTACATTATCAGATTGAACTTTAATACCTATACCAAGTGGGCTAATTCTTAAGTCGCTCACGTATTCACCCAAACCACCTATATTTGAAACTACGACAGGTGTCCCCAATGCTAAAGCTTCTATACCAGATATACCGAAGGGTTCGTATCTCGATGTAAGGCTATATACATGCGATGCATATACTAGTAATTGATATAGTGTTTGCTCAATATCATCTATAATTACTATAGTTCTACCCCAAGCCTCATCTAATAAACTTCTTAGATAATGTTCATAACCCTCATCCCCAACCCTGCGCCCAAGCACTATAACCTTGATAGACGGTGGTAATAACTTGGATGCCTGCACAAGTATATCAAATCCTTTCTGAGGTGTCAGCCTACCTGATGAGGTAACCAGTACTTCGGCATTAGATAAATCAATATAACCCCAAGTAGTGAATCTCTGTAGAAACTCGTTAACAAGTTTCCACCTAATTTCATCCCTCTTTATGGTTCCATATAATTTAAATGCTTTTTCTTTGACCTCCTTAATTGACCAAGAAGTTGAATTATAAGAATAACATGTTTTTCCTCTAATCCATTCCCCATAATCTCTTGTTAAAAGCTCAAGTTCAGATTTACTGACAGTTGCTACGGCGTCTGCTAATTTAACTATGAAACATTCTATATTTCCCCAACAACCATCCCACAGATTTTGTGTATATTCAAAAACATGTTTTGTAACAGCCCAAATTCTTTGTGAAACATTTGGAAGGCCACACCAATGTTCTGAAGCATAATGCCATGGATACGAAGGAGAACCACGTAAATGTATCTGATATAATACTGGTAGAGCGTATCCTTGGAGCTCAGCTTCAATTTTAAGTAGTGTAGCTGCTAGCGCAGAGTGCCAATCATTTGCATGAACTATATCTGGGTACCCATATCTTTGAGCAAAACAACGAGTAGCTCTAGCTAATAAACATGCTTTTTCGCTGACATAGCTATAGGGGGGCCATGTATCAAGAACTATCGAGGTTCTATGTGATTTACCTTTAACTAATACAACATTAATTCCATCTACAACACTTTTTAGAAACCCTAAATCATAAGGATATTCAGCTCCATCAACTCCATATCTATTACCTTGACACTCTAAATCAAGTTCTTTAAATCCTTGAGGAGTAACCCCGTGGGAGGGCATTATTATTGTTACTTCGTAACCTTTTTTGACAAGTTCCCGTGCGTTCAACGACACAGCTTCTCCTAATCCTCCAATTTTGGCAATACCACTAAACTCAAAAGTTATTATCCAAACCCTTTTTATACTATGAGGTGAATACACTATTTCTTCACCGCCATATTGACGTACGGTTTTCTAAATTTTGATTCTAAAGAAAGTATAAAAACTGTTTATTACACTATGTACTAAGGGATTGTGTGACTAGATTACGAATAGCCGCAATACCTGTTGGAGGAGAAGCTGTTCGACTTAGACCTTTATCTATTGAAACATCTAAAGCACTTATACGTATACTTAACAGACCTATACTGGAATTTATAATTCTAGAACTAGCTATCAATGGTATTGAGGATATATATTTAGGAGTTAGAGGGTACTATAACTATAAAGCAGTACACGATTATTTTAGGGAAGGGTACTGGGTAAGAGTCAAGTACCCGTTTATAGATCACGATGTGAGAATTAGGTATATGCCTAGATATGAAACATCGGGAAACGCTGAAGCTGTGAAAATTCTTATTGAATACTACGGTATAAATGAACCATTAGTTGTTGTTCAATGTGATAACATATTCAAATTGAATTTGAATAAAGTACTTGAATTCCATAAGAGTGTAGGAGCAGATATGGTAATAGTTTTAAAAGAAACCAAAGATGTTACAGGATTTGGTGTTGCCGAGTTAGGAGCCAACAACAGAATTACTAGATTTATAGAAAAACCAAAACCAGAAGAAGCTCCTAGCAACCTTATAAATACTGGCATATACATAGTAGAGCCTACAGTAATAGAATTCTTCAATACTTTTCATGGAAAAGAATTGCTGAAAACAGGAAAAATGGATTTTGGTCAACATGTAATCCCTAAGCTTATAGAACTTGGATACAATGTTTATGGCTACATCATGGAAGAAGGTTACTGGTTTGACATAGGAACACCGGAGAGATATCTAGAAGCTATGGAGTATCTTTTACATACAAAGGATTACAGAATTTTAGAAGCTGAGGAAAAAATCCCCAACGTATTCCTCCAAGGACGATCACCTAAATCCAAGGAATTCCACGAAGATATAATCATCAAATCTAAAAATGGTTTGATAAAGTTCTCTGGCGTAACCTTAATAGGTAGACATGTAATCCTAGGTGAAAACACATTTATTGAAGATTCATCCATAGATAACTACTGTATAATAGGATCTAATAATCATATATCGAGGTCGGCTATAATGGATAGAAGCTACATCGAGGAAGAAGTTAAAATAGTAAACTCAATTATAGGTAGACATGTTCATATAGAAAGAGGAGCAATTATAATCAACAGCTATATAGGAGATAATGTATGTATAGGTGCCTATAGTAAACTAATAAACGTAAAGGTATGGCCGCACGAAAAAATACCTCCACAAGCCCACATAGAAAACTATGAAATTAAACCACATAAACCTTCGGAGCTTCAATGAACCTTAGTTAATTGAAATCAAATATAAAATAAAAACCCTCGTAAACAAAGGAAATTACACAAATTCGTGTAAGAGGAATAAAATAAAATTCATTCAATGTTTTAAATTCACAAAACAACATTGAAATCTAAAGCAATAAACATATTTAATATTGTAATACTAAGGGTATAAAATAAATTAATACAAAAATTTAAATTTAAAAATTATTTTAATTTATTTCTTTTTCGCCAAGAAGCCTAATGCTGCACCTACCCCGAATAATATTACTCCTACAACTGTTGTGGTTATCCACTCTATTTCTCTTATTGTTGTTAAAACTGTTGTAGTAAAGGTGAACGTTACTGTTTTCTCAGTTGTGGTTATGTAAGTAATCATTCTAGTTATTTGTTCTGTGGTAACAATAGTTTCTGTTGTTGGAATTATAGTTGTTATTGTTGTTGGAGTTACTAATGTTGTTGTAATAGTTCTCTCACTAACAACAGTAGTAGTTATAGGAATATTAACAATAGCAGTAACAGTAGTTGGAGAAATAACAGTTGTCGTGGTAACATAAATTTCTCTTAGGGTTATTGTAGTGGTAAAGGAAGGTATAATTGGATATAGGGGGAGGGTATAATATTCAAGAGTGTATGTGATGGGTTTGTACTCAGGATATTTTATGTTTGGTTTTGGTATTGGGAATGTGGTTTCTGTGCCTAGGTAGAAGGATAGCTGGTTTGACTGCATATAGCCGTGGGTCTGCATTGCTACATCTAATCTGTATTGTGGATCGTGCATTAATGTGTATATTCTGTAGTTTGTTGGTTCTGTTGATACATATACCCTCATTTCTTTTTTATCTGCTGTAATTACTACAAATTCTTCTCTCCAATCACCAATTATATCGCCATATGCTAGGGGGGCGTTTCTAGAGCCCGGGATAATGTTAGTGACATTGAATATATGTCTCCATATTCTTCTTTCCCAATCGTATTTACTAACACTAAAGGTATTAGTGAATACAACGTCTAGGTGTTCTCTGAGTAAATCTCCGTCCCACCAAATGTTGAAGTTTGTTAAGTTCATTCTAGGTCCTACTATATAACCTGATGAATTGAAGAGATTACCAGGTGTGGTTGGTCTTGTAGCCCAGCATTCCATACCTGGGTACCTTGGATCTACATCTCCACAGCTTCCTCTACCGATATCTTGATCGCTTATTCCAGAACCTATGTAAGCCCATATAAGTTTCCCTGTAGCAGCTTCTACAAGAGCTACACCAGGTCTTTGATACAATGTAACTTCTCCGCTAACAGGCTTACATACAACTGTGTTATTAACTACGGTGCAATTCTTACCATTTTCTACAAATACGTACCTACATCCAGCGGTACAAGAGCCAGGTCTTTCCTGTACATAGAATATCTCAAGCCCTGGTCTAGAAGGATCTATATCTGCTATATGGAATCTATCTCCATGTAGTAAACCTGAATCCCATAATAGCTGGCCATTATCGTCGATGGCTATTGCGCCATAGACTATTTCGTCTTTTCCATCACCATCAATATCACCTATTCTCATTTGCTGGAATCCTTTCGATACACCTGGATTCGGTAGGTAGAAAGTCCATAACTTTGTTAGTTTACCGTTTCTCCAATTCCATGCTTCTACATAGATATGCGTATAAATACCTCTAGCAATAATTAACGAGGGAAGCTCTCCATCGAGGTAAGCAACAGCAATCATATTTCTGCAAGCTCTATTACCATAGTTATCACCCCAGTAAGTCCAGTTATACATGTATAGCCATTCACCGAAGGCTAGAGGATAACCTGTGGCACCATCGATTATAACAAAATACAGAGGATCTTTAACCTGTCTACCAAGTTCATCGGCGTAAACCGTAGTACCATCATTGTTTACATCTCCAATAACAATTACTTTACCATCGCGTGTATAGAAGGTAGCATTCTCACCTATCATAGCGGCTACCTCAGCTCTACCATCGCCGTCGAGATCGTATACAACGAAAGGTGAGTAGTATATACCTGGCCTTATGTTTCGTCCTAAGTCAACTCTCCATAGGAATGTTCCATCAAGTTTATACGCTTCAAGCTTATATGTTTCTCGAGGTAGATGGGTAG